>NZ_JBISER010000012.1:0-82543 GCF_044383805.1 Microbulbifer sp. JSM ZJ756
CCCTCTTGACCGCCTCTCTGCGAAACTCTTCCGTATACGCCTGAGCTCTCTTCTTACCCATGGTACACCTCCGTGTTAGGCCGAAACCTAACTATACAGGGTGTCTACTAATCGTGGGTAAGTCTTAGGTATAACGCCGCCAACACCGAGCGAGCGTTAGCGAGTCCGCGTGCTTGGCCTTGTTATGTGTTTTGTACAAAATGAGCTCGCAACCTTACGTGCGCCTCTTCAAACAATAGGGTAAAGCGAACAGACTCTCTACTACCCGAAACCAACTTGTAGTTGTTTGCCACTAGCTTGCCAAAATGCTCATCGAAATTACCAACCTCTCTGCTTTGATATTCCTTCTGAAACGCTTTGAAGAATTCTTCGTGTTCGCTAAACCTCTCTAAAGGCGAAAACTCGCAGATGTGCCATGGCTGATCAGATTCAAAAACCTTAAAGCTAGCAATTCGATTTCCTTTGTGCTCGAGATATATCATTTATAGATCGCTCTTAGCTCACAGACACATAACAGTTTATTAATAGGCGTGGCCATATCTGGGCATATGGTTACATCTGACCATCAATGCCTATATCTGGACATATATGCCCAGATATAACCATCCCCTGTATCCACATGCAAAAAAACAGGCGCCATTTGGCGCCTGTTTTGAGTTGCTGTTGTCATTCCCGGCGGAGCGGGCTCAGTCCTCGACCTCAACCCGGTCCACCTTCTGGAACCCACGCGGCAGCTTGTTGCCGCGCCGGCCCCGTTCGCCCAGGTAGTGGTCCAGTTCGGAGATCTTGATCCGGGTGTGACGCTTGCCGGCGTGAATGACCAGCTGGGCCTTGCCCTCGAGCACGGCCACGCCCACCACGATCTCATCGCGGCTGGCCGCACGGGCGGAGGGGATATTGACGATCTTGTTGCCCTTGCCTTTCGACAGCTCCGGCAGCTCGGAAACCGGGAATACCAGCATGCGGCCCTCGCTGGTGACGGCCGCCAGCAGTGCCTCGTCCGGGTTCTCGATGGCACAGGGCGGCAGCACCCGGGCATTCTTGGGCAGGGTCAGCATGGCCTTGCCCGCCTTGTTGCGGGACTGCAGGTCCCCGAGCTTGGCCACGAAACCGTAGCCGGCGTCGGAGGCCAGCAGCACGCGCCGGTCCTCTGCCCCCATCAGCAGGCCCTCGAAGGTGGCGCCGGAGGGCGGGTTGATGCGGCCACTCAGTGGTTCCCCCTGGCCCCGCGCAGACGGCAGGGTATGGGAGGCGATGGCGTAACTGCGGCCGGTGCTGTCCAGCAGCAGCGCCGGCTGGTTGCTCTTGCCGCGGGCGGCGAACTTGAAGCCGTCGCCGGCCTTGTAGTTGAGGGCCACCGGGTCGATCTCGTGGCCCTTGGCGGAGCGGATCCAGCCTTTCTCGGACAGCACCACGGTAATGGGGTCGGAGGTCAGCAGGTCCGCCTCGTTGAAGGCCTTGGCTTCCTCGCGCTCCACGATCGGTGAGCGACGGTCATCACCGAACTCGTCGGCGGCGGCCAGCAGTTCCTTCTTGATCAGGGTTTTCAGGCGACGGGCGCTGTCCAGGGTCTTGGTGAGCGTGTCACGCTCCTTTTCCAGCTCCGCCTGCTCGCCACGGATCTTCATTTCCTCGAGGCGCGCCAGCTGGCGCAGCTTGGTGTCGAGGATATATTCCGCCTGCACGTCGGTGAGTTCGAAGCGGTCCATCAGTTCCCGCTTCGGCTCATCGTGGGTGCGGATGATCTCGATCACCTCATCGATATTCAGGAAGGCCACCAACAGGCCCTGCAACAGGTGCAGGCGCTTCTCGACCTTGTCGAGGCGGAATTGCAGGCGGCGGCGGGTGGTGACGGTACGGAAGCTGAGCCACTCACCCAGGATCTTGTCGAGGCTCTTCACCTGTGGGCGCCCGTCGATACCGATCATGTTCATGTTGATGCGGTAGCTTTTTTCCAGGTCGGTGGTGGCGAACAGGTGGTTCATCACCTGCTCGGCATCCACACGATTGGACTTGGGCACGATCACCAGGCGGGTGGGGTTCTCGTGGTCCGACTCGTCCCGCAGGTCGGTGACCATGGGCAGTTTCTTGGCCTGCATCTGCTGGGCGATCTGCTCCAGCACCTTGGCGCCACTGGCCTGGTACGGCAATGCGGTGATGACGATATCGCCATCCTCCCGGTTCCAGATCGCACGCATCTTCACCGAGCCACGGCCGGTCTCGTAGACCTTGTGGATGTCGGCACGGGGCGTGATGATCTCGGCCTCGGTAGGCATATCCGGGCCCTGGATATACTCACAAAGCTCGGCCACGGTGGCCTTGGGGTTCTCCAGCAGCGCCACGGTGGCATTCACCACCTCGCGCAGATTGTGCGGCGGGATATCGGTGGCCATGCCCACCGCGATGCCGGTGGTGCCGTTCAGCAGGATATTCGGCACCCGCGCCGGCAGCACCGATGGCTCGTCCATGGTGCCGTCGAAGTTGGGCTGCCAGTCCACGGTGCCCTGCCCCAGCTCCGACAGCAGCACCTCGGAGTATTTGCCCATACGCGATTCGGTGTAACGCATGGCGGCGAAGGACTTGGGGTCATCCGGCGAACCCCAGTTGCCCTGGCCGTCGATCAGCGGGTAGCGGTAGCTAAATGACTGCGCCATCAGCACCATGGCCTCGTACACGGCGCTGTCGCCGTGCGGGTGATACTTACCGATCACGTCGCCCACGGTGCGGGCGGACTTCTTGTACTTGGCCGTGTTCTTGAGGCCCAGCTCGCTCATCGCGTAGACGATACGGCGCTGCACCGGCTTCAGGCCGTCGCCGATATTGGGCAGGGCGCGGTCGAGAATCACGTACATGGAGTAGTCCAGGTACGCCTTCTCGGTATATTCCTTCAGCGGCAGGCGCTCGGTCGCCTCGTAGACGGAGGGTTCAGTCATACAGCGTGAATCTCGTTATTCTGTCTGGGAGAGGCGGATTATGGCGAGGAATCGGGAAGGGTTCAAAGGCCGGGAGTAACTGTGGGCCTGGGCAACCCGTTTTTGGCACTTGCGGGGACAGCGATCACTGCCCCCGGGAAAGCCCATGGCGACCGCTTACATACGGACTTCGGCGGAGAACTGCAGCGTGCTTTCCACACCCTTGTCACCGTTGTAGCTGTAGTAGGCCAGGGAGCCCAGTACCCGGTCGGTGAACAGGAACCTTGCGAATGGCTTGATGTAGCTATCGCTCTCGATGCTGATATCCTCGCTGTAGCAGTCGGTACAGCTGGTGATGGTGCGGTCGATATCAAAGTATCGGTAACCGACGTTGACGCCAGCCTCGAAACGGTCGCTGAAGGAGTGCACCAGGCCGCCGTCGATATACAGCGAGCCGGCATCGATGCTCGAATCTTGCGTCCTCTGGTCGCCGGTTACGATATTCTCCACGTCCTGGGAGAACTCGTCCTCGTCATCAATAAAGAAAATGCTACCGCCGACAGAGAAGTTGAACATGCCTTTGCGACCGGCATAGCTGGCGCCGATTCCGAACCCGCTGTCGGCGATGCCATTGAGCGCGGCGGCATCGGCGTCGAGGCTGATGGTCTCGCCATGAAAGCCCCAGCTGCCCTGGTATACCGCACCGACTTCGGCGACTGGCTGTGCTGCCAGTGGCATGGCCACACCACCGGCGACAAGGATTGCAGCCAGTTTGCTGAGTTTGGACATAGTGATTACCCCAAGGTTATATAGTTAAAATAAGCGCCAATATTGAAACAAAAAATCACTTATGACTCAAAAAAAGAAATTTTTTTCCGATAACCCGGCATTGCGCCCCGACGCGCCAAGCGCTGTGTGTAGCCCCCGGACTCCCGGGCATGACAGCGGGAAATTACCTTGAAGGAGCAGCGTCTTTCCCTCGACCAGCTCTCCACCGACCTCCTGCAGCCCGCCTCCCTGGAGGTGGCGCCCGGCGAGATCATCTGCCTGTCCGGGGCCAGCGGCAGCGGCAAGACACGGCTGCTGAGGGCGATCGCCGACCTGGAGCCCCACGGCGGCACGGCCCGGCTGGGGCACCGGGCCCAGGGGGAAATGCGTGGTCATGCCTGGCGCCGCCAGGTGATGCTGGTGCCGGCCGAGAGCGCCTGGTGGTTCGATACGGTGGGGGAACACCTGCAACAACCGCAGCCCGAGGCGCTGGCCGCACTGGGCTTCAGTGATGAGGCGGGGGAGTGGTCGGTGGACCGCCTGTCGTCCGGCGAAAAGCAGCGCCTGGCCCTGGTGCGGGCCATGTCGTTCAAACCGGCGGCCCTGCTACTGGACGAGCCCACTGCCAACCTGGACCCCGACACCACCCGCGCCACTGAAAACTGGCTGGTGGAGTGCATTCACAAACGCCGCTTGCCGGCACTCTGGGTCGCCCACGACCAGGAGCAGATCGAACGCGTCGCCGACCGGCATTTCCATATTGCCGATGGCCGGCTGGAGGAGCGCTGAATGGAAGTGATTGACCTCTCCTGGTGGCAACTGGCGCTGGCCGCAGGACTGGTGGTGGTGCTGGCCACCTGTATTTACCTGGCCCGACTGGGCCTGGCCGGCTCACTGCTGGTGGCCGCCACACGCACGGCGGTGCAGCTGGCGCTGGTGGGCCTGGTACTGGAGGCACTGTTCTCCGTCGGCAGCCTGCTGTGGGTGGCGCTGATGGGGCTGGGTATGCTGTTGCTGGCCGGTCGCGAGGTGATGGCGCGGCAGCAGCGACGACTGCGCGGCGGCTGGAGCTTTACCATCGGCACCGCCGCCATGTTTGTCTCGGCATTCAGCGTTACCGTGCTCACCCTGGTGGCGGTGATCGGGCCCACGCCCTGGTACGAGCCACAGTACGCAATCCCGCTGCTGGGCATGATGCTGGGCAACACCATGACCGGCGTGGCACTGGGACTGGACCGCCTGACCGAGGGGCTGTGGCGACAGCGCCAGCTGGTGGAGAACCGCCTGATGCTGGGGGAAACCTGGTCCAGCGCCTGCGGTAGCATCCGCCGCGAAGCCATGCGCTCGGGGCTGATGCCGATCATCAACTCGATGGCGGCGGCCGGTATTGTCTCGCTGCCGGGCATGATGACCGGCCAGATCCTGGCGGGCACGGCGCCGGCACTGGCGGTGAAATACCAGATCCTGATCATGTTCACCATTGCCGCCGGCACCGGCTTCGGCACCTTTGTCGCGGTGAGCGTGGCTTCGCGCCGCCTGTTCGATCACCGCGAGCGCCTGCGGCTGGACCGGCTTACCAGCAGTACCGCCTAATCGCCGGGATCCTCTGTTTTTTTCACCCCCGGCAGGTGCTCCTTGGCCGATGTCACCACCCGCAGGGTGGTAAAGGTGAGCGCGCTGATCACGATGGCTATCTCCATGCGGCCCAGGGCCACCGACAGGCCGATGGCGCCGGTGGCCCAGAGGCTCGCCGCCGTCGCCGTGCCCTGCACACGCCCCTCGCCCTCGGACACGCTTTTCAGGATGGCGCCGCCGCCGATAAAGCCCATGCCGGTGATGATCCCCTCGATCACCCGGCCTTCGGCGCCGGTGGAGTCCAGCACCGCGAACCCCACCAGCGTGTAACCACAGGCGGCCACCGCCACCAGCGGGAAAGTTCGCAGGCCTGCAGAGCGCTCGCGCTTTTCCCGGTCCCAGCCGATGGGCAAAGCCAGCACATAGGCACAGGCCATATCAACCACGTGGTGCAATACCAGCTGCCAGTCGATATCCAGGAACTGCTGCAGCGCTTCCATGCGAATAAACCCCGGGCGGGACCGGATCAGGCGTCGATATCCGGATGGTCCTTGCGTGTCTTGTTGATCAGCCCGCCCTGTTTCAGGGTATCGATTTCCTCAGCGGAGAGGTTGTGTACCACGGTGAAGGTGTCGCCGCTCTTGCCATCCCTGACTTCCACCGGCTCACCCTCCTTCAGCTGGTCGGCAGGGTTGTCGATTTCCAGCTCGGCGTCCTGCTCCAGCCGGTCGTAATCCTCCGGTTTGTCGAACAGCAGCGGCAGCACACCGAAATTGATCAGGTTGCGCCGGTGGATGCGCGCCATGCTCTTGGCAATCACGCAACGCACACCCAGGTAACGGGGGGTAATGGCGGCGTGCTCGCGGCTGGAACCCTGGCCGTAATTCTCACCGCCGATCACAAAACTGTCGCCATCCAGGTCCATGGCACGGTCGTAAAACTGCTCGTCAATGCGCGAGAAGGTGTAGCGGCTGATCTCGGGAATATTCGAGCGCAGCGGCAGGATCTCGGCGCCGGCCGGGAGGATCTCGTCGGTGGAGACATTGTCGCCGGCCTTCAGCAGGATCGGGCCCTTCAATGTTTCCGGCAGCGGGTCAAAATCCGGTAGCGGCTGGATATTGGGGCCCTTGACCAGCTCCACTTCCACCGGGATTTCCTGCGGCGGCTGCAGCAGCGGGCGCATATCCGGCAGCTCATCGGGCTCGCTGAATTGCGGGTAGTCCATATCCATATCGCGGGGATCGGTGATCTCACCGCGCAGTGCGCTGGCGGTGGCCGTTTCGGGGCTGCAGAGGTAAACCTGGTCTTCCTTGGTGCCGGAGCGACCGGGGAAATTGCGCGGTACCGTGCGCAGGCTGATCTGGCCGCTGGCCGGAGCCTGGCCCATGCCGATACAGCCACCGCAACCGGTCTGGTGCAGGCGCGCACCCGCCTCGAGCAGTCGCGCCAGGTCACCCGTACGGCTGATCTCCTCCAGCAACTGGCGGGAAGTGGGGTTGATGTCGAACGAGACGCTCTCGTCCACATGTTTGCCCTCCACCATCCGCGCCGGTATCACAAAATCCCGCAGGCCCGGGTTGGCGGAGGAACCGATATAACTCTGGTAGATTGGCTTGCCCGCCACTTCGCTCACCGGCACCACATTGTCCGGACTGGAGGGGCAGGCGATCAGCGGCTCCAGCGAAGACAGGTCGATGGTCTCTTCCTCGTCATAGGTAGCCCCCTCGTCGGCCTTCAGCTCGACAAAGTCGTCCTCGCGCTGCTGCTGGCGCAGGAAGGCGCGTACCGTTTCATCGGCAGGGAACACGCTGGAGGTGGCGCCCAGTTCCTGGCCCATATTGGCAATCACGTGGCGATCCATCGCCGTGAGGTTCTTCAGGCCAGGCCCGTAATATTCGATGACCTTGTTGACCCCGCCCTTGACCGAATGCCGGCGCAGCATTTCCAGGATAATGTCCTTGGCGCTGACCCAGGGTGGCAGTTCGCCCTCCAGCTTCACCCCCATGATTTTGGGCATGGTGACGGAGAACGGCATACCCGCCATGGCCAGGGCCACCTGCAACCCGCCGGCGCCAATCGCCAGCATGCCCATGGAACCAGCGGCACAGGTGTGGCTGTCGGACCCCAGCAGGGTCTTGCCGGGCACCCCGAAGCAGGACATATGCACCGGGTGGCTGACACCGTTGCCCGGGCGCGAGTACCAGGCGCCGAACTTGCGACAGGCGCTCTGCAGGAACAGGTGATCGTCGGCGTTCTTGAAGTCTGTCTGCAGCAGGTTGTGGTCGACATACTGCGCCGACACCTCGGTCTTGACCCGCGGCAGCCCCAGCGCTTCGAATTCGAGCATCACCATGGTGCCGGTGGCATCCTGGGTCAGGGTCTGGTCGATCTTAAGTTCGATCGGCCTGCCCGGTTCCAGGGTGCCGCTTTCCAGGTGTGACTCGATCAGTTTCTGGGCGAGGTTCTTCGGCATGTTGGCGTCTCCCTTTGATGAGCGCTTGCGCTGCAGATTTCTGCCACTTGGCAGGTATTGCCACAATCGGGAAAACCCGCAAAGTGGATCGCACGTCAATAAACTGCATTCACATGAACGGCTTTTCAACCATAGCTGGCAATTGGGTTTTCCAATCCCGGCAATTGCCGCGCACTATCTGTGGACGGCCGGGTATTCAACGCCCGCGCGCCCCTAACTGGAAAACTCCACCCGCGGCTCGTCGAAATCCCGGCCGTTGTAATCGGGCGCGCACTGGATAAATTCATCGGCGGAAATACCGGCCTCAATCAGGAACCGGGCCACCGTGCGACTGCGCCGGCGCGCCAGGCGTTCCAGTTCCTCCAGTTTTTCAATCGGCGGGTACCGGTACAGTGTTTCCCGTGTCCGGCGACTGTGCCACATGGGTGGCGTGGTCTGCGGGTCCAGTGCGTGCCAGTCGCGGGCATTCGCAATGCCGCAGATACCGGGACGCGCCTCCGGTCTTTCCTGCAGGGTTTCCACAACCTCGTCGAGCTGCCGCCTGGCGGCATCATTCAGCTCGGCGCTGCCTGGCGCAAATTCAATCGGGTCAAAGTCCACTGCCATCAGGCGTTGCCATGCCAGTTGCCCCAGGCTGTAAAAGCCCAGCGGGGTAAAATAGCTGAACAGGGCCTCGAGAATGGCGCGCTGCAACAGCTCGCTGAAAATAAAGCTGAAGGAAAAACTCGGGTCGTAGAGGTTGCCAGTCACCGGCATGGTGAAGCGGACATCGCCCTTCCCGTCCCGCAACAGGTAGAGAGCGACGTTCAGGGGAATCATTGATTCTTCCACCGACAGCTGATCGCTGTCACGCACCCGGCGCACCCGTATTTTATTCAGGCGCATGTCTGCCACCGCGTCCACCTTGTTTTCGTGGATGATGATATCGACAACAGCATCCAGCTGGCCCTGCAGGATTTTATAGCCCAGCAGGTTGGCCATATACGGCGTGGCGGGAATCAGGTTGGCGTTGGCGATGCTGGCAGTCAGGCTGGCATTCCATTTTTCTGTCGCCAGGTAATCGAGCGTACCCGCCAGCTGCAGCTCGCCATAGCCGCCGGGACGGCCTTTCAATACGATCGTGGCCGGGTCGTCCTCGGGATAATTGCCGGCATTTTCCAGCTTTACGTAGATCTGGCGGATAGGCAGCCGTGCGCGGAACTGCCCCTGCCGGTCGAGCCAGGTAAAGCGTCCTCCCTGCAGGGTGGCGTGATGCAGCCGGTAACGGAACGGCCGCCGTTCCGCGGTAGCGGGCTCGGGTTCGCCCTCCACTCCCAACAGCTTCCCGAATCGCTCTTCAATCGGGAAGTCGCCTCCCTTGTCGCGGAACAGGATCAGCTTGGGCCGCTCGATCTCAAGATCGCTGATCTCCAGCGCGTTGGCTGCAGTTGAATAGGTTACCTGCTCCGCCCGCAACTGCCGCACCTCACTGTCCCAGCCATGGCGCTTGAATTCGGGCGCCTCCTCGTGGCGCCCCAGGAATCCCAGCTCACTGGCCTCCAGCCACGGTATCCCGATTTCGCCTTCACGCAGTACTGCTTGCGCGGTATGGATCTCGGTGGCCCGCACCAGCTCCCGCCCATCGGTGCCGAGTACCAGCAACTCGTTGGCATCAAGCTTTGCCAGCTGCAGGTATTGGTCCCCGGCCCGGTAACTGCCGTCGACATCCAGCCGCCCGAGGGTAAAGCAGTGGTGGATCGGCGCCACGTACCCCCTCGGCAGGCAACCGGAGATGGTATCCAGTAACAGGCCATCGACCGCGAAGAGGCCTTCGCCAAGATACACACGGTCGGCGCCCAGGGAGTCAAACAGCAGCAACCCGGAAGGCAGCCCGGACGGGAAACCGTCCTGGGTGAACCGGCCCTCCCCCACTGTCAGGCCGTAAATGGTACTGGCACCGTTGGCCGGGTCGACGCCCCGCCGCTCCACGCGGATCTCACCCAGCTGGTAGCAGGGGGTCAGGCCGGTACCCGGGAACCAGTCTGCGGAGAGACACCCACTGGCTCCCGCCAGGCTGATAAAGGGCGACTCCCCCCCATAGCTCAGCTGGTCCAGTCGCAGCTGCCGGATTTCCAGCGGCCGCCCGGCGCGGCCACTGATTACCAGACCGTCCAGCTCGATGGCGCCATCGCTGCCGAATGGCCCCGCCAGCGACAATTGTTGCCGGCCCGGCAGGGACAGGCTGCGCAGGCGGATACAGGGTTCGGTGGCCGGGGGTTCCAGCGCCTCCGCCACTTGCTCCACCGCCCGCGCAACAGGACCCGTATCACAGCCGACAAAGCCGCCCAACCGGAAATCGGTGACGGACAGCTCTGTCCCGCCGCTCCAGCGCAGCCTTTGCCAGCCCAGTTGGTCCACGCCAAAACGGGCGAAATCACCGCCTTCCTGCCAGAGCCGGATTGGCTCCGGCTGTAGCGCTGCCAGTTCCACCATTGGCGCCGCGGCGCCCAGGCCGATGCGGCTGACACCGGTGAACTCGAGTCGCGGCGCCACGATGCAGTCGCCGACCCCGCGCGCCCGCACGGCCGGCGGCAAGAGCTCGCGCATGCCGCAGGCCTGCACTTCCCGCAGCTCCAGGTTGCGCAGCAACAGCGCCTCCTCATCCAGCCCCAGCTCTGCCACGCGCGCCGACTCGAACCGCCACAGCGGCCGGGCCACCGGCGATGTTTTCATCACCGTTTCCCCCAGTCGCAATTCGGCTGCGTCGTCACTGCCCTGCAGCCTCACATCGTCGACCGAACCACAGCGCGGCAATCCCGGCCGCAGGGAGACACTCTCCGGCAGGCAACCGTGGACTTCTGCCACTGCCACGTCCTGCGCACGTAACCGGTCGGGCATCTTGTCCGGCCGCGACCAGTCGAGCTTCAGCAAGCCGACACGGGCGTCTTCAATCCCCGCCAGGTACTCATCTTCGGCACCCAGCAGCCGCGCCTGTCCCAGCCGGGATTCACCCAGGTCCATGGCCAGCTGGCGCGCGTCGGCGCGAATGCTGAAGCTGTTCCCCAGGGCCAGGTCTTCCAGCCGGGCGCATTCCGCCGTGTTCCCGGTGTCGCGACTGCCCTTCCGCGGCCGGCAACCGCGGGCCGCCTCCAGGGACATGCCGGGCAGTTCCACCAGGCGCGGCCCGGCGGCAGGCAAAAGGACCTTCGCAGCCGGTATCTCCAGCGCCTCCAGGTAGAGGAGCTCGCGCCCGCCGCGGGTGGTGGCAAGTACCCGCTCCGCACTGGTATCGCCGGCCTGCAGTAACAGGCCGCCACCCCAGGCCAGGCGCAGTTCGCTCTCCTGCTCGAGTTTGTCCATCTCGAAACAGGTGGGCATCCCGGCGGAATTGCGATAAAGCAATACTTCCCAGGCCGGCGGCAGGCACCCCTGTAATTGCGCCAGCGTGAATTCCTCCACCTTCAGGTTGGGGTTATCAAGGCTTGTAGTGCCGGGGCCGTCCGGCTCTTCCGTCCCATCGGCTTCACGGCGCGAGCGCGCCAATTCTTCCGGCAGCAGGCCCTTTTCTGCCCCGATTGCGAATTCGCCATCACCAGCCGGGCTTCCCGGCGACGCACCTCCCCCGGCGCGCCCCGTGCCAGGACCAGTGGCCCTCTCCCCGCCCGCCAGGCGCAACATTGCCGGCCCCCCGTGCAGGCCGGTGAGCAGCAGGCCGGTGGGCTGGTGCAGGCCGTCGGCCAGCAGCAGTCGTTCCAGCACCAGCTCGCCCGCCACCAGGTATCCCGCTTCGCCGCCCTGCCAGGCAAAGCTGCCGCGTCCCTGCAGGTGCTGTGCGCGCCCGCAAAGGGGGCGCAGGTCTTTCGGCAATGCAGCATCGGGGACACAACCCGACAGGTGTGCCAGCGAGAAATCCTGCACCAGGTAGGGCGTCTCGCCACCCAGCAGGTTAAGCCGCTGCCAGCGCAATGCCTCCAGCTCGAGCAGTTGCTTCTGCTCCCCACGACGACCCGCTGCCGGCTTCTGCCACAGTTGCAGCTGCCCCAGGCGCAGGGGGCCACTGCTGGCACCCAGGGGCAGGTCCCGGGTGCTGTCGGGGAAGCGAAAACCGAGTCGCTCCGGGGTTTTCAGGCCCGCCAGCCGACCGCAATAATCCGGTATCCCCCACAGTCGCCCGGGCAGGCAGCCGCTGGCACTTTCCAGCTGGAAGGCGTCCAGGGACAGGCGGCGTGACTTGCCACGGTATTCCAGGGAGGAGGCGAAAACACTGTGGGCAGTGAGTGGGTCGTTGTTGGCACCAGCGACATCCAGCAGTTGTACCTGCCGCAGGTCCACCGGGCCACCGTGGATCACCAGGCGGTTCTGCCAGTCGATAGTGGTGGGGTCGGGCAGGTTCATACTGCCGGCGCGCACGCAGTAGTGCATCCCCGGCCGGCGCCACGCCGGCGGACACCAGTCGAACGCGGTGGCACCGCCCTGCTGCCAGGCGAGCGCGCTTGCGCTGCGGGAGTATTCCATCTGGTTGATGTCCAGGGTTTCCGCGCGCCAGTCGGGCCAGCGCCGGTCACTGCGGCGCAGGATCACGCCCTGGCCGTTGCCACGCAGCCAACCGACCTGCGCGCCGGACCCGAAACTGAAAGACAGGTCGCCCTCCAGCTGTAACCGGCGGGCGATGCCACAGTGCCCGATGATGCGCCCGAAGGCGGGGAAGGCATCGGCCCATTCCTGCGGCAGGCAACTGCCAAAACGATCCGCCACCAGTTCCACGGCAGTGATGCGGGTACCGGGCCGGGCAAACAACGCATCGGTCAGGTCAAGCCCTACCAGTACCGTATGGATCGACCGGGAACCCTGTTCACGCACCAGTAGGTCACGCGCCGACAGTTTCCCGGCAGCCACTTCGACCTGCAGGGGGGTGTCGCCCTCGCGGTGTAGTGACAGCCGCCAGTCCTGTGCCGACAGGCGACTGAATTGCAGGCAATTGGGTTTCTTCCAGGCTTCGCGGGCGCGATAACAGAGCTGGCTGTCACGGATATAGAGCTGGTCGATCAACAGCTGAAAATCCCGGTCGCGCTTTTGCCCGCCCTCGCCCAGGTCCCAGCCGGCGACTTCCCAGATGCGCCGCACCTGCTCTCCCGGTCGCGATTCCAGGTCGAACTCAACACCATCCAGCCAGGCGCGCTGGAAATGCATACGGCGCCGCAGCAGCTGCCACCAGCTGTAATCGAGCATCAGTTCGCGGGCACGCAAACCGCGCCCCTCGCGATTGCGCAATTCCACACCGTGGATTTCCACACGCAGGTCGGCAATCGACAGGTGCAGGTAACCGATGTCGGCGCGGTAACCCCGCTGCTCCAGCCAGGTTTCCAGGCGCTGTTCCAGCACCATGGCCAACACCAGCTGAAGCAGGCCCGTTACCACGACAATTCCCACCACCAGCCATAGCAGGCGCGCGACATGATCGGGACTTTGCTGGGCGGACTGCTTTGGCATTATTGATGACACTGGCGCGGGAGCAATGAATTTGGTGCAAGCGCTAACCGCACTTGTGCCCGGTAATTAAAGACCAGCGCCACGATTTTTTTTGGCGGCTGTCGCCGGCTTTCGCCATAATGCGCCCGACTTCCATGCGAATTCGGATCGAACAGATAGACTGTCTATCTCAACCAACCACTCACCCGGGTTTCCCGGCGAGCGATCATGCAACAGAACCCTGATTACCAGGACATCGTCCTTGTCGGCGGCGGACACTCCCACGCCATTGTCTTGCAGATGTGGGCCATGAACCCCCTGCCCGGTGTGCGCCTGACCCTGGTGTCCCCCGACGTACAGACAGCCTATTCCGGCATGCTGCCGGGGCTGGTGGCAGGCCACTACCAGCTGGACGAAACCCATATCGACCTGGTGCGCCTGTGTCGCGCCGCGGGCGCCCGCTTTATCCGTGCCCGTGCACGCCGTATTGACCCGGTCAGCCGACGCATCTCCCTGGAGGGCCGCCCGGAGCTGGAATACGACCTGGTTTCACTGGATATCGGCGCCGGCCCAGCCCGCAACCTGCCGGGTGCCCAGCGCGCAGTGCCGGTAAAACCCATCAACCGCTTCCACCATTTCTGGCAGCAGCTGCAGCAGCGTGTACTGAAGAGCCGCGAGCATATCCGTATCGGTGTGGTGGGTGGCGGCGCCGGCGGCTGCGAGCTGGCCATGGCTATTGCATGGTCGCTGGAAGAACAGATCTATACCGGGCGGGTCGAGGTGCACCTGGTCCATGGCGGTGCGCACCTGCCCGACGGCTACCCGCTACTGGCACGCCGGCTGGTAGCGGGTGAACTGCGCCGGCTGGGAGTTACCGTGCACCGCAACTGGCGTGTGCAGGCGGTCACCGACGAGGGCCTGGTCAGTGACGACGATCGCACCCTGGCACTGGATGAAATTGCCCTGTGCACCAATGCGGGGGCCCACCCGTGGCTGGCCGACTGCGGCCTGGCGCTGGATGAGCGGGGTTTTGTCCGTGTCGACGAGAACCTGCGCGCCGAAGGCTTTGACAATGTGTTCGCCGCCGGCGACACCGCCAGCTTCGTGCCGTCACCGCTGCCCAAGGCCGGTGTCTACGCGGTGCGCCAGGGCCCGGTGCTGTTCCATAACCTGCGCGCCGCGGTAACCGAGCGTCCCCTGCGGGCCTTCCGGCCCCAGCGCGATTTTCTCAGCCTGCTGTCCTGCGGCGACCGGCGCGCGGTGGCATCCCGCAACGGCCTGGCCCTGGCGGGAGGATCCCTGTGGCGCTGGAAAGACCATATCGACCGTGCGTTTATGCGCCGCTTTGCCGAGTTACCGGTGGACATGGACCGCGACGGCGGACGGCAACTGTTCCGCCGCCGCCCCGAGGCGGTGCGCGAACGCGGCGGCGCCGCCCTGTCACAGATGCGCTGTAACGGCTGTGGCGCCAAGGTGGGTGCGGAGATCCTGCAGCGGGCACTGCAGCAACTGCCGCGCCAGCAGTCGCAGTTCCTGCTGCGCGGCGCCGGTGACGATGCGGCGGTAATGGAGCTGCCCCCCGGCCAGCTGCTGGTGCAGAGCTCGGACCAGCTGCGGGCGCCCATCGACGACCCGTGGATCTTTGGCCGCCTGGCGACCCTGCACGCACTGTCCGACCTGTTTGCCATGCATGCACGGCCCGTGACCGCGCAGCTGCTGGCCACCCTGCCGGTAGCAGCACCGGAACTGGTGCAGCGTGACCTGCAGCAATTGCTCGACGGCGCCATCTACGAACTCAACCGGCACGACTGCGCGCTGGGCGGCGGCCACACCGCCGAGGGTGCCGAAATGCAACTGGGCCTGACCGTCAACGGGCTCGCCGATGCCGGCCAGCTGCTTGAAAAGACCGGTGCCCAGGTGGGCGACCAGCTGATACTCACCAAGCCCCTGGGCATCGGCGCGGTACTGGCCGCGGAGGGCGCCGGTGCCGCCCACCCGCGCTGGGTGGAGCATGCACTGGCAACCATGCTGACCAGTAACGCCGGTGCCGCGGATGTGTTCGGGCGCTATGGCACCCATGCCCTCACCGACGTCACCGGCTTCGGCCTGCTGGGCCACCTGCTGGAAATGCTGGCCGGCCCGCCGGCGTGTGGTGCGTCACTGGTGGCGGAGGAGCTGCCGCTGGTCGAGGGAGCCGCCGACTGTGTCGAAGCGGGCTGGTTATCCAGCCTGCATCCCCAAAATGCGCGCTTTTACGACCGGGTGCAGAACCCGCGTGCCTGGCAGCCGCTGCCACACTGGGCGCTGCTGGCGGACCCGCAGACCTGCGGCGGCCTGCTGGCTGCGGTACCGTCGGACCGGGCGGGCGACTGCCTGCGCGAGCTGCACCGCGTAGGCTGCACCGATGCGACCATCATCGGCAGTGTGACGGAGATAACCGGTGACCAGCCGATTACCCTGCAGCGGGCCGGCGAGCAATCCCGCCCAGTCCCCCGCGCGGAGAACGCTGAGCCGGTACGCGCCTGACCGGCTCCCGCAGTGGCACGCGCCAGCGCGGCATTGCCAAGCCGCTGCCGGCGCGAGATACTGCGCCCATAACTAATCAGAATCAGGTCTTCACAGTTGGGGAGTCGAATTCAAAAACGACACAGGAAGACCATCCATGAAGCAGATCGTAATCGTCGGCGGCGGTGCCGGGGGGCTACAGCTCGCCACCCGTCTCGGGCACTATTTCAATCGTTCGCTACTGCCCGGCCGCACCCGGAAAAATCCCGCCGCCCGGGTAACCCTGGTGGACCGGAACCGCACCCATATCTGGAAACCCCTGCTGCACCAGGTGGCCACCGGCTCGATTGACACCGGCCTCGACGCACTCAATTACCAGGTACATGCCCGCAAGAACCAGTTCAACTTCGAGCTGGGCAGCCTCGAGTCTGTCGACCGCGAGCGCAAGGTTATTACCCTGTCACCGGTTATCGACGAGGATGACCACGAGCTGGTTCCCGCGCGGGAGCTCGAGTACGACTACCTGGTGCTGGCCCTTGGCAGCCAGAGCAATGACTTCAACACGCCGGGGGTGCGCGAACACTGCGTCTTCCTCGACAGCAGTGAGCAGGCTCGCCGCTTTCACCGGCTGCTGCTGGACCGGTTCCTGCAGCTGGAAACCCGCACCACCGAGCGCCTGCAGATTGCCATTGTCGGCGGCGGAGCCACGGGCGTGGAACTGGCGGCAGAACTGGTGGATGCCGCAGAGCAGATGGGACGCTATGGCAAGATCGACAGCGATGCACTCCAGATTACCCTGATCGAGGCGGGAGACCACCTGTTACCGGCCCTGCCCGCACGGCTCGGCAACAACGCCGAACGGGAACTGCAACGCCTGGGTGTACGGGTCATAACCGGCTGTGCGGTAGCCGAGGCGTCGGCCGACGGGCTGACCACTGCAGACGGCGAGAAAATCCCGGCGGCCATCCGTGTCTGGGCAGCGGGCGTCAAGGCGCCGGACTTCCTTTCCCGCCTCGATGGCCTGGCCACCAACAAGCTCAACCAGATTGAGGTTTCACCAGAGCTGGTATCGGATACCGACCCGGACATCTTCGCCATAGGCGACTGTGCCGGCTGCCTGGATGCCAGGAATTTCCGCGTGCCACCCCGGGCGCAATCCGCGCAACAGATGGCTGGCGTGGCAGAGCACAACCTGATTGCCAGGGTTGAAGGAAAACCCCTGCGGGCATTTCGCTACAACGACCGGGGGTCGCTGGTATCCCTCAGCAAGCACACCGCGGTGGGCAACCTGATGGGAGCGCTGGTCAAAGGCAGCCTTACCATCGAGGGACGCGTTGCCGGGCTCGCCTATCGCTCGCTGTACCGCATGCATCTCGCTGCCGTGCACGGCTGGGCAAAAGCCATGGTGATCTACCTGGTGGGACAGGCCAACCGCTTTGTAAAACCGCGCATGAAGCTTCACTGAGCCGCGGCCCGGCCAACCCGTTTTCGGGTACTCCGGGCCCAATACCGGTTTTCCACGCAACTGATCCAGAGCCGGGCATTGCCAATGCGCTACCAGAATATCGTTGTACTGACCGGGGCTGGAATTTCCGTGGAATCCGGCCTGCAGACATTCCGCGGCGGCGACGGGTTTTGGGAAAACCATCGCCTGGAAGATGTGGCCACCCCGGAAGCCTTCGCGCGGGACCCGCAACTGGTGCAGGCTTTCTACAATGCCCGGCGCCGGCAACTGCTGTCGCCGGCAGTCGCCCCGAATCCGGCACACCAGGCCCTCGCGGAGCTTGAACAGGCCTGTACCGGAAATTTCCTGCTGGTCACCCAGAATATCGACGACCTGCACGAACGCGCCGGCAGCCGCGCGCTGGTGCATATGCACGGGGAGCTGCTGAAGATGCGCTGTAGTGCCAGCGGCCGGTTGTTCCCCCTCCGCGGCGATCTCACCGTCGATATGCCCTGCGCATGCTGCCACCGCACCGGCACCCTGCGCCCGCATGTGGTCTGGTTCGGGGAAATGCCCCTGCAGATGGATCGCATCTACGATGCACTCTCACGCTGCGACCTGTTTATCAGCGTTGGCACTTCCGGCAATGTCTATCCGGCAGCAGGCTTTGTTGAATATGCCAATCTGGCCGGTGCCCGCACAGTAGAAGTCAACCTTGAACGCAGCCGTCTCGGCAATGCCTTTTGCGAGCACCGCTACGGTAAGGCGTCCAGCACTGTTGGCGAACTCATTGGCGAGATACTGGACAGGCAGGAGTAAGGGAAAGGGAAATGGAAAGGGGAATATCGAACGTAAAAAAACCGGGCAGAAACCTTCTGCCCGGTTTTTCTCAGGTAATCAGATCTTCCACTCTTTCACTGTTTCCAGCCCGTGCTCTTCAATCCACTGGTTCAGCTGCTTCGGGTTGCGCTTTTTCTTTTCCACGGTTCCGCCGGTGTAAGGATTGCGGTAATGGCCAACTTCCAGCTTGGGCTCGCTGGCCTTGCCGTTGGCAGCCTTACGCCCACGCTTCGGTGCCTCGCCATTACGCTTCAGCGAGCGGGCCACGCGCGCCTTCAGGGTCTGCACATATTCCGGTGCATCCTCATCATCGAGCTGGGCCACGAGCCAGTTCACAATGGCCTCACCACGGGCGACAAAGAACTCCTCTTCGTCCATCTGGTATTCAGCCGACAGGTTGACCAGCGCTTTATCGAAAGCAATTACACCGTCTTTTTTGCGTTCCGCCCGGGCCATCTGCTCCTGCAGCTCCTCTATTTTTGCCTGGTGCTCGGCAATCTGCTGCTCAATCTGGTCAAACTCCTGAAACATTCACTCCACCTCGACTCTTGCAATATTGATAGTGCTTGCTGGGACAATTCCTGCGCTGCCAAAACGCTGCGGGCTGACTGGGATCATGCACGCACTGGCAGGAAACCAGGAATCTATTAAACAAATAAAATTTTTTAATACTTATTTATGTATTACCACCATACCGTCGCCGTTATTTTTACTTTCCCAGGGCATGGGCATATAACCCCGTAAAGGTTTCCAGCCAATCGATACTGGCGCACCTGAACGGGAAAAACGACGGTTAAACGGAGTGTTATTACCAGCCCCGGGGCTGTACGGAACCAAAAAACAGATTCCAGGCACAATTCCGAATAAAGGTTGGATAACTCGTTGCATCAATTATATACATTCCGGCCGCTGGGGTGTTGCGCGGCGGGGGGCAGAATAATAAGCCCTCCCCCCTAAATATCAACTGGTATTGCCTGCCTCACGGGATAACCACAGCCATAAAGAATCAATATTCCAAAAACATCAGGTAAGCCTTACTTTTTGTTCTAATACTGCGGTGGCGCACAGTTCATCTGTTTGGCCCTGCCGATCCCATGGCCTATGCTACTTGGGCTGGAAAAACCCGGGGGCCCATATGTCAAAACCGCATGATATTCACCAGATACCCACACTCGCTGCAGTCATGACGCCTTTTCCGTTACATATTGATATCAATGCCACGGTTGAGGCGGCACTGGAAATGATGGAAGAGCACGAGGTCCACCACCTGCCGGTAACCCGGGATGGAGACCTGGAAACGATTATCTCGCGGGGCGATATAGAGCGCGCCAACGCTCCGGGACACCGGCTGGAGGAGCAACAGCTGTATGTACACGACCTCTGTGCCCGGCGCCCCTATATTGCCGATATCCACGACCCCCTGGACCGGATCCTGACGGCCATGGCCGATACCGGCATCGGCTCGGTGCTGGTAATGCGCGAGGGCGAACTCGCCGGCATCGTCACGGTAACCGATGTATTGCGCTTCTGCGGCAAATTCCTGGCGGAGCTGGCGCAACCGGTAGACGATTCCATCGCCTGAATACCCGCACCATTGGCAGGGTCAGAGCGGCCAGACCCACAACAGCATAGGTACGCTCACCAGTATCACCAGGATTTCCATGGGCAGCCCCATCTGCCAGTAATCGCTGAACTTAAAGCCACCGGGCCCCAGGATCAGCGTATTGTTCTGGTGCCCCACCGGGGTCAGGAAGGCGCAGGATGCGCCGATCGCCACCGCCATCAGGAAACTGTCGGGGTTCACCTGCAGCTGGGCCGCGGCACTGATGGCGATCGAGCACATCACCGCGGCGGTGGCGGCATTGTTCATGAAGTCCGACAGGGTCATGGTTACCACCAGCAGGATCACCAGGGTAATCACTGCGTTACCCTGGGCAATATTATCCAGCAGCACTCGAGCGATCAGGTCCGCGGCGCCGGTCTGCTCCATTACCTCCGCCACGGTAATCAGTGCCCCCAGCAACACAATTACCGCACCGTCCACAGACTCGTAGACGCTGCGCAACGGCATCACTTTCAACGCCATAAAAGCCAGCACGCAGGCCGAAAACGAGATCGCCGCGGGCAGCAGGCCGAAGGCCGCCCCCGCCACCGCGAGCGCCATGGCCACCAGGGCGACCACGGCTTTTTCCTTGTTGGGGATACTGATATCCCGCTTGGCCAGGGGAACACAGCCCTGCTCCGCAGCGAAAGTATTCAGGCTGTCGTCGGTGCCCATCATCAGCAGCGCGTCACCGGGCCGCAGCGGGGTCGAGCGCAGGCGCCGGACCGAGCGACGCCCCTGGCGGGACAGCGCCAGCAGGTTGATTTCATAGCGGGCCGGCAACCGCAACATACGCGATGTACGGCCGGTGAGTGGCGAATCCGGCATTACTACCAGTTCCCGCAGCTGGATATCGTCGGCGGTAGAGCGCTCTTTGTCCTTATCTTTCTCTTCCTCATCGCCGCTCTCCCGGTGACGGCTCTTCTTTTCCTTCTTTTCCCGGCGCTGTTCCTGCTTCTTGTCCTGGGCATCCTCCTCTTCCGGGTCTGCCGCCAGGCGCAAACCCAGCTTCGAAACCGACGTGGTCAGCGCCTCCGGTTCCGCCTCCATGATCAGGATATCCCCGCTACGGATGCGTTGCGCCGGCGTGGCCGGGGAGACCCGGGTGTCGTTATGCACCACCCCCACAACCTGGGCATCCTCCTCTTCCAGCATCTGCGAGATTTCCCACAGGGTTTTCCCATCGGCGGCGCTTTTCTCCTCCACCAGCGCCTCGGTCAGGTAGGTACCGGTGTCAAAGGTGGCGGCCCCCGCCTGGGTGCGGGACGGAACCAGGCGCCAGCCGATCAGCGATACAAACGCCACGCCCACCAGTGCCACCACCAGGCCTACCGGGGTGAAATCAAACATACCGTAACTGCCGGCACCGGCGCTGTCGCGAAAGCCCGATACGATCAGGTTGGGCGGGGTGCCGATCAGGGTGGTCATGCCCCCCAGGATGGTGCCGAACGATAACGGCATCAGTACCTTGCCCGGTGGCAGCTTGTTACGCTCGGCCACATCCGCTGCCACCGGCATCAACAATGCCATGGCGCCGACGTTGTTCATAAAGCCGGACATCAGCGCCCCGACCGCGGTCAGCGCAGCGATGATTGCGGTTACGCTGCCGCTCCTGGGGATCAGCCGTTGGGCCAGGACATCCATGGCGCCAGTGCTCTGCAGGCCGCGACTGAGGATCAGCACACAGGCAACGGTCACCACCGCCGGGTGGCCAAAACCATCGAAAGCGTCCTCCGGCGCCACCAGCCCCGTCACCACACAGGCGAGGAGCGATCCCAGCGCCACCATGTCATGGCGCCAGTTCGCCCAGATAAACATGGCGATGGTAATGCTGAGAATAATGAAGAGCGTGAGCTGGTCGAGCGTCATGGGAAGCCGGCGTCCGTGGCAACCTGGTCCTGTGGAAATCCTCTTTTCAGGTTACACTCACGCCGCCTTGAGAGGAGTCATGATTTGCGCCACAACACCGACAACTACCGCCAGCTGTTCCTGGATGACATCCCGCTGATGGATGTGCGCGCCCCGGTGGAATTTGCCCGCGGCGCCTTCCCCACCAGTGAGAACCACCCCCTGCTGGACGATCGCCAACGGGAGGCGGTGGGTACCGAGTACAAACAGGCCGGCCAGCAGGCCGCGATCGACCTGGGCTGGACCCTGGCCACCGACGAGGTCCGGGCCGAGCGCCTGGCCGCCTGGCGCGGGTTTATCGAGCGCCACCCCAATGGCTACCTGTACTGCTTCCGCGGCGGGCTGCGCTCGCGCACCGCCCAGCAGCTGCTGCGCGAGGCCGGCATTGACTACCCGCTGGTCGAGGGCGGCTACAAGGCGATGCGCACTTTCCTGATCGAGGAGCTGGCGCGCCAGTGCGCGCGCCTGTCCTTTGTGGTGTTGAGCGGCCACACCGGGTCCGGCAAGACCGAGCTGCTGCAATATGCCCACCGCGCGGTGGACCTGGAGGGGATTGCCCGGCACCGGGGATCATCATTCGGCCGTACCAGCCTTCCCCAGCCTTCGCAGATCGACTTCGAGAATGAACTGGGTATCGAACTCCTGAAGCTCGGCGAGGGACAGGGACCGGTTTTCCTGGAGGACGAAAGCCGCCTGATCGGGCGCTGCGCGCTGCCGGTGATATTGCGCCAGGGTATGCATGTAGCGCCGCGGGTGCTGGTGGACGAGCCGGTGGAGGACCGCGCCCGGCGGATCGT
The DNA here is from genome assembly GCF_044383805.1 of Microbulbifer sp. JSM ZJ756. NCBI lineage: Bacteria > Pseudomonadati > Pseudomonadota > Gammaproteobacteria > Cellvibrionales > Microbulbiferaceae > Microbulbifer > Microbulbifer sp. JSM ZJ756. The sequence continues at coordinate 22,274 of NZ_JBISER010000012.1, forward strand.
GCGCGACTATGTCAGCACCGCACTGACCCGCTTCGCCGACGCCGATGAAGGACCGCACACAGCCCTGGGGGAAGAATTACGCACCAGCCTGGCGCGCCTGCGCAAGCGCCTGGGCGGCCTGCGCCACCAGCAGCTGGACGAACAGCTGGCTGCCGCCAATGCCGAGCTGGCCCGCAGCGGCAACAGCGACGGCTATATCCCGGTGGTGATGTCGCTGCTGAGCGAGTACTACGACCGCGCCTACGATCACACCATGCAGAAACATGCCGGCACTGTGCTGTTCCGCGGCACTTATGCGGAAGTGGCTGAGTGGCTGGCATCCCGCCCCGGTGAGTGACGCCGCCGGCAATTGACCTTGCAGTACCTCTCAGGAGCTGGGGGAAGTGCGGGTCAGCTGGAAGCGCCGCGCCAGTATCCGGTCGCGCAGCCGCCGGGGCAGCCAGCGCGCCATCCACGGCAGCATTCGACTGCGGTTGCCGATCCGCACCAGGCGCCGGGGGCGCTTGCGCAGCAATTCCTTCACCAGCTGCCGCGCCATTTCCCTTGCCAGGGTGGCGTTGTGCTGGGACTCCTGCGCGCGCGCGCGCACTGCATCTTCCTGTCGCTTGTACCAGGAGTCCGGCGCCAGTAACCCGCGCAGGGAAACCTCCGCATGGCGGCCAAATTCGGACGCAATCGCACCCGGCTGCACCGTCATCACGCGGATGCCAAAGGGCTTGAGCTCCAGTCGCAGCACATCGGACAGCGTATGCAGTGCCGCCTTGGAGGCGCAGTAGGCGCCCGAAAAGGGCGTCGGCAGGACACCGGACACCGAACCGATGTTGCAGATCAGGCCGCGACGGGCCGAGCGCATCAACGGCGCACAGGCACGGATCAGGGCCATGGGAGCAAAGACATTGGTGCGGAACTGGTTTTCCAGCGCACGGGTATCGAGTTCGATCAGCGGTCCCATCTGGCCGTAACCGGCATTGTTGATGAGGATATCCAGGCGACCGTAAGCGGCCTTGAGCGCATGCACCACGCGATTGATGTCGGCCTGGGAGTTGACGTCCAGTGCCTCGGTGGCAATGCCCATGTCCGCGAGCTCCTGCAGGCTCTCCGGGCGTCGCGCGGTGGCGATCACGATGGTGCCGCGGCGGTGCAGGGCCAGGGCCAGCTCGCGCCCGATACCACTGGAACAGCCGGTGATCAGCGCAACCCGGTCGGGTACCACGTAGCCGCGGCCGATCTGTACCAGGCTTTCGGCGGCGAAGCCGGCATCCGATGGGCGATAACTCGAGACAGGGGGTTTATTCACTGGTCGCGGCTCCATGGTTCCTGCTCTGCACCGGCGGCTGCCGGCGCCCGCTCGCGGAAATGGGGGTTCTCGATCAGGCCGAAGATATTACCGAATGGATCGAGGAAGCTGGCCATCCGGATGCCGTCCCCCACATCCACGGTCTCCCCGTGCTGGCGGGCCCCGAGGGTGTTCAATCGCTCCACCTCGGCAGCGATATCGGTGACCCCCCAGTAGGCGATCACGCCATCGGCGCGGCTGGTGACACTGCGGGCATCGGGGTTGAGGCCCAGTTCGAAGCCACCGACGTCGAAGCCCACGTAACCCTCGCTTTCGAAGTAGGGTTCCAGTTCCAGCACCTGGGTATACCAGCCCCGCGCCTCCGCAAGTTCCGAGACGCCGTAAACTACAGTGCGCAGACCGAGAAACTGTCCCATCCTGAGACCCCTGTTATCGTTATCTTCTCCGCTGGCCGGCAACCCGCAGACCCGGTCCGGTTGATGCCGGCGCCACCAGGCCTGTAAGGCTGTTACTGCAGCTCCTGTTCCAGCTGCTCCAGCAGGTCGAGCGGTTCCAGCTCAATTCCTTCCAGCTCGCCGTTCCAGTTGATGCCCACCAGCAGCACGTCGTCGTGCATGCCGGTCAGCCAGTCATCCATAAACTCTTCCAGGTCGACTGCCACCACCCGGTAGCCGGCCCAGTCGCCGGAAATATGTACCTCGGCGAATTCCCGCTGCGACCAGAAGGGCATCACATCCGTTTCCGGATATTTTTCCGACGCGCACAGTGCGAAACCCTCCTCGCCCTCCAGGGCCCAGACACAGCCCTGCCCAGCGGCTTCCGGCAGGAAGCGCGCGCAGTTGTCTTCAAAATCATTGCTCAGGGGTTCGACTTGCATGGCAGCGGTACCTTGGAATTCGATGGCAGTTTACGCCAGATTCGCGCAAGGCACCAAAGACAACATGGCGCAGGGGACCGGCACGAAACGGACTCACAGTACCAGCCGGTGGCCGTTGTCCCGCAACCAGCGCCGCTGCTCGCGGTAATCCGGGCAGACACTTGCCACGAGCGCCCAGAAGTCCGGGCTGTGGTTATGGTGCCGCAGGTGGCACACCTCGTGCGCCACCAGGTAATCCACCACCATTACCGGCGCAAGGCACACCAGCCAGTTGTACTGCAATTCGCCACGCAGGGTACAGTGCCCCCATTTGCTGCGTGTGCGCCGTACCCTTACCGAGCTGAAGCGCAATCCCAGCCGCGCCGCCACTTCAGCCGAGCGCTGCTGGAACTGCGCCAGTGCCTCGCGCTGGTAGAGCCGCTGCAGGGCGGCCTGCAATTGTTGCGCGTCGGGCTCGCGCGCGCGGGTATACAGGTAGATGGCATCATCGCGTATACCGGCGTCTGCCGGGCGCGCGGCGCGCAACAGCGGCAGTCGGCCTCCCAGCCAGGGGAATGCCTCACCGAAGGCAAAACGATGCCGGGGAATTTCCGCCGCGCGCTGGCGCGCCTGCAGCAACTGGGCACGCACCCAGTGGATATTTTCCTGCAGGAAGCGATGGCCGTGGCGCGCCGCGCAGCGCTGCGGTATCCGCACTTCCACGCCGGCCCCGGCCAGCACCAGGCCCAGGCGCTTGCGCCGGGGCGAGCGCACCAGCCGGTACGGCACTTCCTCGAATACGTACTGCCCGGCGTCGATCATCGGTCGCCGTGGGGCAGAACGGCCATGGTGATACGGGAGATACAGTTGAGCTTGCCCGCCGGGTCGGTAATGCGGATTTCCCACACCTGGCTGCTGCGGCCAATGTGTACCGGGCGCGTGGTGCCGGTAACCACACCCTCCGCCACCGGGCGCAAGTGATTGGCGTTGATCTCCTGGCCGACGCAGTAGAACTTTTCCCCATCCACTACCAGGTTGGCGGCAATGGACCCCAGTGTTTCCGCCAGCGCCACACTGGCACCCCCGTGCAGGATACCGAACGGCTGGCGCGTGCGCCGGTCCACCGGCATGGTGGCGGTCAGGTAATCGTCACCCAGCTCGGTGACTTCAATGCCCACGTGCGCCGGCATACAGCCGCTGCACATCTCGTTCAGCTCTGCCAGGGAGACTTCCCGGTGCCAGATACCCATACAAACTTCCTCAGTACCAGAAATTGACGCCAGGGGCGCCGAACCGATGCAGTTCCAGGTCCAGCATTCGCAGCTCGCGGCGCAGGGACCGGCGACGCATTTGCAGCACCTGGACTTGCTCCTCGGACTCCGCCGAGCGCAGCGCGGCGCGGACCGAATACAGCTCATCCCGCAGGTATTCGTGGCGGCTGACCAGCTGGCGGTACTCCTGTTCCACCCGGTAGAGCGCCAGCCCACGTTCATACTCTTTCAGGAACAGGTCGGCGGTGGGACCGGTGCACACGCCCTGGTAATTGCGCCCACGGCGCCCCTGGGAAAAACCATTTGCCGCGGTGCAGTATTCCTCCACCCCCTCCTCGTGGCCGCGCAGCCAGGCCTCACTGTCCACCCGCACACCGTAATGCTGGCACTCCTGCGCCATTTCGAAGACCTTTGCCTGGCCGACACCGCGGCTGCCATCCTGGACGCCCAGCTCATACCAACTGCCCGCGCGGCACTGCTCCTCGGAAATCACCGCGCAGCCGGACAGCAGCACCGGCACCAGGGCGGCGGCAGGGATCAGCAGGCTCTTCAGTCTTATCATGATTGGCCTCTCGATTGACCACGCGGCACGCGGTCCTGTCATTGGCTTACTGCATTGCCCTGAATCGCTTTCGCGGGCACATCAGCCGAAGCGCTTGTCCGCGACAAAGGGGTTGGTCTCGCGCTCGTGGCCAAGGGTCGACATGGGGCCGTGGCCCGGAATAAAGCGCACGTCGTCACCCAGCGGCCACAGCTTCTCGCGGATAGACCGGACAAGGGTGTCGTGGTCACCGCGGGGAAAATCGGTACGGCCAATGGAGCCCGCAAACAGCACATCCCCTACCAGGGCCAGCCGGCTGCCGGGATGGAAGAAGATCACATGGCCCGGCGTATGGCCGGGGCAGTGGTGCACCTCCAGCGTCTCCTCACCCACGGTGACGGTGTCGCCCTGCTCCAGCCAGCGATCCGGGGTAAAGGTCTCCACCGGAGGGAAACCGAACATCTGGGTCTGCACCGCCAGCTGCTCGATCCAGAAAGCATCCTCGCGCTGCGGACCCTCGATGGGCAGCTGCAGCTGCGCCGCCAGCGCGGCGGTACCACCGACGTGGTCCAGGTGCCCGTGGGTGAGCAGGATCTTCTCCAGTTCCAGGCCACGCTCTTCCACCGCCGCCAGGATACGCTCGATATCGCCGCCGGGGTCGACCACCGCGGCGCGCTTGCTGTCATTGCACCACAGCAGCGTGCAGTTCTGCTGGAAGGGCGTGACCGGGACGGTATGAAACTGCAGGGACATAGGAGTAAACCACCAACGTTGAATTCAGCCGCCATTATACAGAGGCGAACACACGATTCAGCGGCACCGCTCCGGACACCTAGGCAGTGGCGGCGGTGTGGCCCCGGCCCGCCACCGGACGCCCTCCGGTACGCTGCAACAGGGCACGCAGATCCTGCAGCAACTGCTCCTGCACCAGCTCACTGTCCCAGTATCCCTGGTGCGCCACCAGCTGTGGCCCCCACTGCGCCGCACCGGTTTCTGCCAGCGAACAGGTTTCGTAATCCCGGTACACCGCCTGGTTGTAGGAGGGGCTGAGGGGTTTCAGTGGCCATCCGAACAGGTCATCGGGGTGGTAGAAATTCTTCCAGCGGAAGCTGTAACCGCGGGTGTCGGCGGTCACCGCCTGGATCTGCTCCCGTGGCAGGGCGGCGGACCACAGCGGCATGGTGGGCCCCAGCGTGTACCAGTGACTGAGGGTCTTCAGGCGCAGGAACAGGTCGCGGGCCGAGCCCTTGTGCACCCCACGCGGCCCGCCGTCGCGCCAGACCCCATGGCCGATGGTGGGGCGCTGGGCGTCCCACAGGTAATTGGACAGCGTCGCACAACTGGCGGAATGGCTCAGCAGCAACACCGGCGCGGTGTCGCCGGCAGCGGCGGCGGCCTTTTCCAGGGTGCGGTAAATGGCCTGCTGGGTCTTGTCGTAGTTGCCGTCGCGCTGCTGCGAAGAAGAGAACTGCGCGGCGCTCTCGGCCATGCCGTACAGCATAAAGCGGCGCGCGCGCAGGAAATCCATATCGCGCTTCTTCATCCCCTCGAAGACGCGCTCGACGTTGGTGTGCAGGTGTTCGTGGCAGGGAATGGTGTCGCAGTGCAGCCGCCCCCAGTCGTCCCCCAGCCCCTGGCGCAAGGCGCGGAACAGCGGTTCGGCGAAACTATCGTCTGCCGCCCCCATTCCCGGCGCTGCCAGAATGACTATATCGGTCATGAATGCCCCTGATTGGTTGTTCTTTTTTGTTGTTGTGTTTGTTGTTCTGGCCACGTCAGGACATCTGCGCGGCTCGTTTTTGTCACATTGTGTGTAATGGCACCGCTGAAAAACCGGAACCTGGTCGCAGGTTGAACACGAAAGTACCATCTGGTCACGGTTTTGCAAGCGCCCGGCCAAACCACCGGGAGGACACCCTGCGCCGGGATCGATGCCGACATCCTCCCCCGCGAGGGAGGATGTCACGCAGCGGTAGCCATGGGATGCTCATCATGCATAATTACGCCTGTACAAAAACCAATCAACGGGCCGACTCTCAGCGATGCTACTAGCCTCCAAATACAGCCTGCCGGACTGCCCGGAGAACACCCTGGCGCGCCCGCGCCTGCTCTCCCTGCTGGACCGGGGCGATATCGACCAGGTCATGCTGGTGACCGCCCCGGCGGGTTATGGCAAGACCACCCTGGTGTCCTCCTGGGCCGCCAACCAGGACAGCCCGGTGGCCTGGTTCTCGCTGGACAGTGGCGATAACGAACCGAGCCAGTTCTGCCGCTACCTGGTGGAGAGCGTCCACCGCGCCACCGGTAATGGCGTGCCTGAAACCCACGCCCTGGTCAGCGCCCAGCAACGCCCCGACCCGTCGCTGGTAGTGAGCCAGCTGCTGGCGGAGCTGCGCGGCCTGCCCAGCGAGCTGCGTATCGTGCTCGACGACTACCACCAGATCGACAGCGAGGCGGTGCACGACATCACCCGCTTCCTGCTGCGCCACGCACCCGCGGGTATCGGCGTGGTCCTTACCAGCCGCAGCCAGCCGCCGCTGGGGCTCGCCACCCTGCGGGTCCAGGGCCGCCTGCTGGAGCTGGGCAGCGACGAGCTGGCCCTGGATGTCGCGGAAACCGCACAACTGCTGCAGCAGCGCCTGCCTTTCAGCCTCGACCACGACCGCGTCGAGCAGCTGCACCAGCTCAGCGAGGGCTGGCCCCCGGCGGTGCAACTGTTCGCCCTGTCCGTGCGCAACGCCGAGGAAGTGGATCGATACCTGGGTGAGCTGGAGCAGGGCCACTCCCATATCCTCGATTACCTGGCCGAGGAAGTGCTGGAACGGCTGGAGCCACAACTGCGCGAGCTGCTCGCCTGCACCTCCATCCTCACCCGCGTCAATGCCACCCTGGCGGAGCGCCTGAGTGGCCTCGAGGGCGGCCAGCAGCTACTGGAGCAGACGGCACGCCGCGGCCTGTTCCTGCAGGCGCAGGACTCCAGTCGCCAGTGGTTCCGCTACCACCCGGTGTTCGCGCGCTTCCTCCAGCGCCAGCTGACCGAGAAAACCCGGCTGCAGGAACTGCACCGTATCGCCAGTGACACCTGGCAGGAGCTGGGGCAGCCGCTGGAGGCCCTGCGCCACGCACTGGCGGCGGAGGATACCGAGCGCCTGCAGCAGCTGCTGCACACCCAGGGCGAGCAGTTCCTGCGTGAGGGGCAGATCCGCGTCCTCAATGACTGCCTGACCTGGCTCGGCGCCGACAAGCTGCAGCGCAACGCCCGCTTTACCCTGATTGCCGCCAAGCTGGCGCGGGATAATTTTGAATACGACCAGTGCGAGAAGGTCCTGACCGCCGCAGAGAGCTGGTTGCAGCGCGAGGACCCGGAGCAGTGGCGTGATTTCGAGGGTGCCTTTGCCACCGTGCGCGCCCAGGCCGCCGTGGCCCGCGGCCAGACACTGGTAGCCAAGGAGTATGCCGAGGAGGCGCTGGAGTTGCTGCGCCCCGACCAGCTGGGCGAGCGTATCGCCGCGCTGCTGGTGGTGGGGGAAACCGGCTTCTGCCTCGGCGCGCTGGATGATGCCATCGACCATATGCGTGAAGTGGAAGCACTGGCGCTGGCCGAGAATGACCATCCCAGTGCCGCCTGGGCCATCTGCCAGCAGACCGAGATCGCCATCGCCCAGGGCCTGCTGAAGAAGGCTGCCGCCCTGCAGGAACGGGCCCAGCGGCTGGTGGAGGAACACCACCTGGTGGGCCTGCCCATCTCCGAATTTATCTGCCGGCTGGGCGGCCAGCTGGAGTGGGAGGACTGCCGCCTGGAAGACGCTGCCGCCTCGGCCCGGCGCGGCATGCAGATCAACCGCAAGGCCGGCGAACGCTGGCTGCTGCAGGAGTACAGCCTGCTGCTCAAGGTGGCCCAGGCCCGCGGCGAGCGGGACGAGTCGCTGGAATGGCTGTCGCGCATCGACCGCCTGCTGGCCGGCGAGCGCTACCACCGCGACTGGGTCGCCAATGCCGATGCGGCGCGGCTGCGCGCCTGGCGCGCCCTCAACGACCAGCAGGCCATCGCCGCCTGGCTGGAGCAGGCGCAGCCGGTGGCGGACCGTCCCAGCAACCATTTCGAGCAGTGCCATGGCCGCAACCATGTGCGCGCCCTGATCGAGGTACACCGCTGGTCTGACGCCAACCGGCTGTTGAGCCGGCTGCAACAGGTGGCGCGCGAGTGCGGCCTGGTGACCGACTGCCTGCGCAACCTGGTGCTGGAAGCGCACCTGCTGTGGCTGCGGGAACAGCGCGAGGCCGCCGTGCATGCCATCCGCGAGGCCCTCAGCATCGCCGTGGAACGGGATTTCAAGGCCAGCTTCCTGCAGGTCGGCAAGCCGCTGATCGTGATCCTCAAGGCCGCCATCGACAGCGGCCTGGGTGAAGCCGAGCAGGACAAGGCCCAGGAACTGATCCGCCTGGCCCAGCAGCAACCGGAACTGGATGGCGGAATCAGGATCGAGCTGGACGAGACCATCATCCGTGAAATCCTCGACAGCGATGCGGTGCCCGACTTCCTGCGACACTCGCCGCTTACCCCGCGGGAGTGGCAGGTGCTCAACGCCATCCACTCCGGCCTGTCGAACGAGCGTATCGCCCGGCACTTCAAGGTAGCGCCCAGCACCATCAAGACCCATATTCGCAGCCTGTACCAGAAACTGGATGTGAAGGACCGCCAGGAGGCCATTGCCCTGGCCGAGCAGATGCTCCGCTCGGTGCAGGACCAGCCCTCCGACCAGGGTCATTCCTGACTTTCTCTCGCCCTCCTCCCCACTCGGGGAGGAGGCATCAGTTGCCCGCCATCGCCATACTGACCCTATCCTGAGAAACGACTGCCGATGGGACGTAGTTATGAGTGGCAACAACACCGAGTGGTGGCGCAACAGCGTTATCTACCAGATCTATCCGCGCAGCTTCTGCGACGCCAATGGCGACGGTATCGGTGACCTGGCGGGTATCACCAGCAAGCTCGACTATGTGCAGTCCCTGGGCGTGGATGCCATCTGGATCTCACCCTTTTTCAAGTCGCCGATGGTGGACTTCGGCTACGACGTGTCCGACTACCGCGATGTGGACCCGATCTTCGGTAACCTGCAGGACTTCGACAACCTGATCGAGGCAGCCCATGCCCGCGACCTGAAGATCATCATCGACCAGATCCTCAGCCACTCTTCCGACCAGCACCCCTGGTTCCAGGAGAGCCGCTCCAGTCGCGACAACCCGAAAGCGGACTGGTATGTCTGGGCAGACCCCCGGCCCGATGGCAGCGCCCCCAACAACTGGATGTCCAACTTCGGCGGCAGCGCCTGGCGCTGGTGCACCCGCCGTCGCCAGTACTACCTGACCAACTTCCTCAAGGAACAGCCGGACCTGAACCTGCACAACCCGGAAGTCCAGGAGCAACTGCTGGCAGATCTGAAGTTCTGGCTCGACCGCGGCGTCGATGGTTTCCGCCTGGACGCCATCAACCACGCATTCCACAACCAGTCCCTGCAGGACAATCCTGCGCGGCCGCTGGAGCTGGACGAGAAGGGCCAGCCACCGGTGAATACCTACCATTACCAGTGGCACATCCACGACAAGTCCCAGCCGGAGAACCTGGCATTCCTGCAGCGCGTGCGCGCCCTGATGGACCAGTACCCGGAAACCGTGACCGTGGGCGAAGTGGGCGACGACAATACCCACAAGATCATGGCCGATTACACCACCGAAAACCGGCTGCACATGGCCTACTCCTTCGACCTGCTGGCCGAGGATTGCAGTGCCGGTTTCCTGCGCGAGACCCTGCGCAAGAACCAGCGGGTGATCGAGGAGGGCTGGCCCTGCTGGTCCATCAGCAACCACGATGTGCCGCGCCCCATGACCCGCTGGAACAGGGGCTTTGACCCGGAACAGGCTGCGGCACGCGTGCCGATGTTCCTGCTGACCCAGCTGGCCCTGCGCGGCAGCGTGTGCCTGTACCAGGGTGAGGAACTGGGCTTGGAGGAGGCGGATATCGCCTTCGAGGACCTGGTGGATCCCTACGGCATCAACCTGTGGCCGGAATTCAAGGGCCGCGACGGCTGTCGCACTCCCATGCCCTGGTCCAACGGCGGCGAGATCAATGCCGGTTTTTCCCGGGTCAAGCCCTGGCTGCCGGTGCCGGACGAGCATTACCACAAGGCGGTAAGCCTGCAGGAGGACGATTCCGCATCGATGCTGAACCGCTTCCGCGCGCTGCTCAAGTGGCACCACGAGTGGCCGGGACTGGCCACTGCCGAGCAGGAAATCGTCGACACCGGCGGCGACCTGCTGGCGTTCTACCGCCGCACCGGGACAGAAGAGTTTTTTGTGGTCGCCAACTTCGGCCACGAAGCCGGCTCCCTGGAGCTGCCCGCAGAATTTAGCAACGCACGCGATATCACCCCGGCGGGCTTCGCCGGCAAGGTCACCGACAGCAGCATCGCCCTGCCCGTGGCGGGTGCCCGCGTGCTCTACCGGAAAATTAACTAGAGAACGGCAGGTAGCCCGAATCAGTCAGTTTACGAGGCACCCCGCGGCCCTGAACCGCCATTCGTCACCGCGGGGCGCCTCACCTCACCCTATTTCTCTCGTCACTTGTACCGCAATGGATGGCACTTTTGACATCTCTCTTCGCCGGCCCCGAGCCGGCTTTTTTCTGCCCGCAATTCCCTCGGGCAGTGCATCCGGGTGTCAGGCGGGCCCCAAGAGCACGATTCAATCGTCGCGCTTGCGGCTGATCACCTGGAAAGACTGGTCGAGCTTGACCACCCAGCTTCCCCGCCCCTCGCAACTGGCGCTGATTACCCGGTATCCGTAATCCTTTACCTCGATGACGCCCAGCTCACAGCTGACCGAATCGAGCGCCGCCTCAATTTTCGCCTTCTCTTCTTCGGTTGGCTTCCGGTCCGCTGCTAATACAGCCGGCACCAGGACAAGCCAGGCCAACAGGCCCAGGGATACTCGTTTCATTGGCTCTACTCCTCACGGAACCTGCTCGCGCCCGCGCGGGAAATGCACGGAGACCGCACTCACCAGGGAAACCAACAGGTGCTCCCGCCGGGCACAGGCTGTATACACGGCAGATAGTAGGGTCAGCCTCCCAACATGCGTAGACCGGTCGCACAGACGTGCGGGATCCAGCGCAGGTCACCGCAGCCATATGGCATAAAACATCCATTACGTAATAAAAAAGGCGCACCGTTTCCGGTACGCCTCTCGCAGGCAAAACCCAGCCAGCGGCTGTCAGCCCTGGTGGATTTCCTGTGCGGCCCGCTCGCCGGTGCTGATGGCACCATCGATATAGCCAAACATTTCCAGGGCGGTGTGTTCGCCACAGAAATGGATGTTGCCTTCCTGCAGGCCCTGCGCCCCCCACCAGCCGGTGTAACCACCGAAAGTCTGGGTGGAGTAGGAACCCTTCGACCAGGGGTTCGCGGCCCACTTGGACAGCATGGCGGTGCCGGTAAAGGCATCACTGGTGCCCGGGAATACGTTATCCACGATGCCGAAGAAGTGGTCCAGGTCCCTCTTCGACGGCGGCGCGAACGGCTTGTCGCCACCAATTTCCCTGCCGTAGCTGCCACCGAAGAAGTCCACCAGGATGCCATCCTGGCTGCCGGTTACCGAAGTGGAATCCCAGGTATCAAACAGCTCCGGACGGCCCACATAGGTAACACCATTCGGGGTGAACTGCTGGCCGTCGACCACCTGCGGCTGTGTCCACGGACGGGTCGCGCAATGCACCGCCAGCTTGCCGTTGGTACCGAAGCCCATTTCCTCGATCGCACGGCGCTTCTGCGGCAGGAAGGAGTCGTAAATGCGCGCATCGATATCCACATCGCGCAATACCGAGAACGGCAGCGCCAGTACCAGCCGATCACATACATACTCGTAACCATCGGCAAAAGTCAGCTTGTACGGGCCGTTGATATCACCCTTGACGGCAATCAGCTTGCGGCCGGTCTCGATGGTACCTTCCGGCAACTCCTCTACCATGCGCGTTACCAGCTGGTCGTTACCACCGGAGATACGGAAGCGCTCATCGGTGCCCGCCAGCGGCAGTGCCGTGTTGATCGGGTTCCAGGCCAGCAGGTAGATCAGGTTCAGGGCGGTGGTGTCTTCCGGCTGTATACCGTATTCCGCCACGATGTCCGCCTGGAAGACCTGGCCCATATTGGAGTTGGCCCCGATACCCACGTGATCCAGCCAGGTGTTCACGTCGATATGGTCCAGCTCCTTGTGCATGGCATTGTGCCAGTCGTAGGTGGGCAGCCAGGGCGCATCCTGCTGGGCCTGCTTGAAAACCTTGTACACGTCGCGCCACTCGGCATTCAACTGGTGCTCGGTATAGCGCTGGCCATTCACCCAGTACAGCTCATTGCCACCGGGCACGGCATTGCCGTTCACGTCCTCAACGTCCAGCCCCAGCTGGTTGGCCAGGTTGCGCGCATAGCTGTGCTCGGTGGAGATCAGCTCACCACCACGCTCCACGGGACGGCCGAAGATATCGCGGTTGGTGTTTACACGACCGCCCAGGCGGGTGTTGCCCTCGAATACCTTGCTGGTGGCGCCGTTGTACTGGTACAGACGGTGCGCACAGCGGATGCCCGCAACGCCGCCACCGATAATGGCGACACGGCCCGGGTCAGTGGCACCACCGGCAATGGCCTGCGCCGGGCGTGAGGCGGTACCCGCGGCACCGGCGGTGCCCAGCACTGCGGCGCCCAGGCCCAGCTGCTTGAGGAACTGGCGACGGCCTTCTTCGGAGGCGTTCTTGCCGCCGTGGCGTGCACCTTCATTGATGATGTCGAGACTTTCGTCGGCGGGAATGCCGGTTTTGTCGGAGAGTTCCTGTGCCGCGCGCATACGGCGCAGCAGTCCCGCGATAGGGGAAAGGGTCTTACGGCTTCTCATTGTTGTCTTCCTGGAGCCCGGTGGATTTTCGGCCCGGGTACCTCTGGGGGCCGGTTTGCTTGCCTATCCCGATTCCCTGAACAGCCACGCCCCGGGGCGCCTCCAGCTACTGCAAAGCCTGCTATAGAAAGAGGATTTTTTATTCAGAATCGAAATAATCCAACCCCATTTTACAGATTGCGACCCAAAACTGAATAAAAGTTCGATTAATTTTCCTTTTTACAAAACAAAGTTTTACTTCTGGGCCGCCAGCCAGAACGGCCCTAACTGCCATCTATGCCCCTTGTATCTATCCCATCGGGGCGTAATACCTAATTCGTGTAAAAGCGCGCCAGCCCCAACCCTACTATCCACACCACTCGTTCGCGGTTTTACCGCCCGGGCCCAGTCTGCGGCAGAGACCAGGAAACACCGGTCGCCGCTTTGGGGAAATACACAACCTGTTGTCGCGTCTGCCGGACGTGTAGGTTCCTTTTGCCTCGCGAAGGTGCGCGCGGCGGGTTCATCTCGCAGATGCAGCTGTTTGCAAGAGAGGTGTGCAATGCAGAGCCGTCGTTCGCTAACCAAGATCTTTTCCATCACCGCAGCCCTGCTGATCGGCAGCGGCAGCTTACTGGCGCCGCTGGCCCAGGCCCGCGACTATGCGTACCCCTACCAGCGCCATCCATCCCAGCACAATGGCTCGGCCTGGTTCCGGCCCGACGCGGGGCACGGAGCGGCACATATCCGCATCGACCTGAGTGACCAGATGGCTTACTACTACAAGGGCGGCCGGCTGGTGGGAATGTCGCCGGTATCCACCGGTAAGCCCGGCCACCGCACCCCCACGGGCACCTTCCGTATTTCCGAGAAAAAGGTGAACCACCGCTCCAACCTCTACGGCCACTATGTCAGCCCGCGGGGTTATGTAATGCGCAGCAATGTGGATGTGCGCCGCGATCGCCGCCCCCCGGGTGCAGTCTTCCGCGGTGCCTCGATGGACTTCATGATGCGCGTTAACGGTGCCATCACCATGCACGCCGGCCGCGTGCCGGGCTGGCCCGACTCCCACGGCTGTATCCGCCTGCCCTGGCATATGGCGAAGATTTTCTTCGCCCATACACCAACGGGCACCAAGGTCAGCATCGTCCACTGACCCGCTCACCTGGCGGGCATAAAAAAAGCCCCCTTCCCTGCCCGGGAAGGGGGCTTTCGTTTGCGAGTACTGCCGCGCGATTCAGCGACTGCGCCAGCGTACCAGCGCGTCCCGGTGCCTCAGGAAGGTGAGCCCTTGCTTACCCCGCTTGCCTCGAGGTCGTGGGTGGTGAAGTAATCGTGGGCGGCCCGGTTGACCCGTTTTGCCAGTACCAGGGTCGAGGTCATGGTGGGCACCGCCATCACCGCGTACATACCGATGATGATGCTGTTGACCGCATTCAGGGACGCCACCGCGCCGATGACAATCAGGGCGATATAGGCTGCGGTATACAGCGCCTGGTAGCGGGTCCCGAACAGGAACACAAAACACTTCACGCCGTAATACCAGAAGGTAACGATGGTGCTGAACGCCAGCGGCAACACCATCAACAACAGCAACACCGGTCCCCAGTGGCCAAACACCTGGGAAAAGGCCTCGGCGGTCAGCGATACGCCCTCGATCCCCTCCCCGTGCTGCCACACCCCGGTCAGCAGGATCACCAGCGCCGTGCAGGTACACACCACCAGCGTATCCACAATCGGGCCCACCATCGCCACCACACCCTCGCGGATCGGCTCGGTGGTCTTGGCCGCACCGTGGGCGAGGGACTCGGTGCCGATACCGGCTTCATTGGAGAAAGCCCCGCGACTGATACCGGTGGCAATCACCGCGCCCAGTGCACCACCGGCCACCGCCTGCCCGGAAAAGGCGTCGCTCACAATCAGCCACAGCGCCGCCGGCACGTCCTGCCAGAAATAGCCAATGACGATAAACGTCAGCGCCAGGTAGAACAGCACCATGCCCGGCACCACGCGCACGGCAAACTTGCCGATGCGCTGGATGCGCCCGGCAATCACCACCGCGGCGGCGATGGCCAGCACCAGGCCGATGGCGAAGTCGAACCACAACGAACCGTCCTCGCCCACCACCCCGAGTGGCACGGCGAAGGATTCCCGCAGCAACTGCACGGTCTGGTTGGACTGGAACACCGGCAGCATGCCGCACAGCCCGGCCACCGCAAACAGCAGCGCCAACGGCATCCAGCGCCGTCCCAGGCCCTCGCGGATCACATACATGGGGCCACCCTGCAGCTCGCCGGCGGCATCCCGCCCGCGATACATCACCGACAGGCTGGCGGTGTAGAACTTGGTCGCCACCCCCACCAGGGCGGTCACCCACATCCAGAAGATCGCACCCGGCCCACCGGTACTGATGGCAATCGCCACACCGGCGATATTGCCCAGCCCCAGCGTTCCGGACAGGGCGGTGGACAGCGCCTGCCGGTGTGGCACCTGGCCGGGGTCATCGGGGTTATCGTACTTGCCCCGCAGCAGGTCGATACTGTGCCCCAGGTGGCGATAGGGCCGGCCGCGGGAGACGATCAGGAGATAGAGCCCGCCGCCCACCAGCAGGACCAGCAGCGGAGTGCCCCAGACAAACGAGGCGAACGCGGCGAGTGCCGCATCGATGGATTGTAGGAATGACATGCAGGTTTCAGTCAATTACGGGTAGATCCGGGAGTCTATGAAGCGGCGCGCCCGCTTGTCAAAACAGGCAAGCGAAGGCTCGACGGCCAGAAAACACAAAAGCCCCTCATTGAGGGGCTTCTTGGTTGGCAACAACGGGAGCCGGTCAGGCAACCGCCGGCTCGGGTTCCAGCCCGGTCGGGGCCACTTCGGGCTCCCGCACGAAGAACACCGACAGGGCACCCAGGATCATGAACACACCGGCCAGCACGATGATGTAAATGGCCTGGTTGTCGAACACGCTGTGCAGGATCGGGCCCGCCACCAGCGCCGACAGGATCTGCGGTGCGGCGATGGTGAAATTGAAGATCCCCATGTAAACGCCGGTCTTGCTCGCCGGCAGGGAGTCGGACAGGATCGAGTACGGCATGGCCAGGATCGCGGCCCAGGCAATGCCCACTCCCACCATCGGCAGCAACAGCCCCAGCGCGCCGCTGGGCACCGTAACCTCGGTGATCAGCAGGTCTACCTGGGTCGGCGCACCGCCCTTGAACAGCAGGAAGCTGATATAGCCCACGCCCCCCAGCAGCAGCGACAGCGCGTAGGTGGGCTTGCGGCCCAGGGCACCGGCGATGCGGGTCAGGGCAATGGAAAAGATCGCGGCAAACAGCGAATAGGCGGCGAAGATAATCCCCACCCAGTCACCCGCGGCGCCCTTGGCGGCGGCAATATGGTCGGGGATCTGGCCCACGGTGGCCAGGTAATCGTGGTCGAACCACTTGGCGTCCACGCCCCAGACATGCTGGGTAATGGCCGGGGTGGTATACACCCACATGATAAACAGGGCGAACCAGGAGAAGAACTGCACCACTGCCAGCTGGCGCATGGTGCGGGGCATATTGAACAGCAGGCGGGTGAAACCACCGAGGCGCTGCAGCAGGGTCTTGCGCTCGGCCAGCTCGCGGGCCAGCGCTTTCTCGTCGATCCCCTTGTAGGCGTTGTACTCTCTGGGGGCGTACTCCTTCGTGCGGAACACGGTCCACAGCACGCTGCCCAGCAGCACCGAGGCACCAATGTAGAAGGCCCAGATCACCGAGGGCGCCACCTCACCGGCCCTGGAAGTGTTCTCCAGGCCGATCACGTTGGTGAGGATAAACGGCAGCATGGATCCCAGCACGGCGCCAATGTTGATCAGCAGCGACTGCACCGAGTAGCCCAGGGTGCGCTGCTCGGAGGGCACCATATCGGATACCAGGGCGCGGAACGGCTGCATGGTGACATTGAAGGCGGCATCCATCAGCGCCAGCATCACCCCGCCGAACAGGATCGGTGCCACGAAAGCCACCACGATCCCCGCATTGGGCATAAAGGCCATCCCCACCGCCGCGGCGATGGCACCGAACAGGATATAGGGGTTGCGGCGACCGAAGCGGCTCCAGGTACGGTCCGAGGCGGAGCCCACGATCGGCTGCACAATCAGTCCCATCAGGGGCGCGACGATCCAGAACAGGGACAGCGAGTGCAGGTCCGCGCCCAGGTCGGAGAGGATCCGGCTGGCGTTGGCATTCTGCAGGGCAAAGCCAAACTGCACACCGAGGAAGCCGAGGCTGACATTCCAGACCTGCCAGAAGGGTAACTTGGGCTGTTTCATCTTCATCTCTGCGAGTTTCGTTATCGTTGTGGGAAGAATCTCGGTTCGCACAACGGGCCGGGGCCATTAGCCAGCGAGGCATCGGCGCACGAAACCGTGCAGGGCTCCCCTGGCCGGGCAGTGCCGGCGGGGCAAAGACTCATCGCTGACTGCGCGGGAGCCCCCGGTCCGGAGCTTCCCTTTATAGGATTTTGCCGGATCATGGCACGGCGGGGGTGGCCCTCCATCCTCCCCCGCCGGGGGAGTAGGCGGCCGGCCTGCATCATGGCGGACACCCGGGGAATGACCCGGCAGTCGACGGGATGCTGTCACCTTCGCAAGAATGCACACGCTCCAGCGCTCTCCCCCTGCCGGGGAGGGGGATCTTTGCCGCCACCAGGTGCCGCACAATGGGGCGTCTAGTTCCATTTGCGACCGGAGGAAACGGTGATGAAGCGCTTACTCACACTGGTGCAGGTACTGGCCCTGGCGGCGGGCCAGTACACCATGGCCGCGGCGCCCGATCGCGTAGAGCCTCCCTTCTGGTGGGCCGGTATGCAGGAACCCGGTCTCCAGCTGATGCTCCACGGCAAGGATATCGGCGATCTCACCGCAACCGTGGATCATCCCGGGGTGACAGTCCTCGGCACCGAATCCACCGACAATCCCAACTACCTTTTTATCAACCTGCGCCTGGCCAGCGATGTCGAGCCGGGCACGGTTGCGATCCGGCTGCAGGAGGACGGCATCCCCCACAGTTCGTTCGACTACGAACTGCGCACCCGCACCGCCCCTCCCCGCGGCGAGCGTGGCTTCGACAGCAGTGACGCCATCTACCTGGTCACGCCGGACCGCTTTGCCAATGGCGACCCCGGCAACGATACGGCGGAGGGCGTACAGGAGGGCCTCGACCGCGACGCGCCCGGGGGGCGCCACGGCGGGGATATCGCCGGCATGCGGGCGGCGCTGGACTACATCGAGGGTCTGGGCTTCACCGCGATCTGGCCCAACCCGCTGCTGGAAAATGACCAGCCCGGCTATTCCTACCACGGCTACTCAGCCACCGACCACTACCGCATCGACCCGCGCTTCGGCAGCAATGCGGAGTTCCGTGCATTTGTCGCGTCCGCCGGCAAGAAAGGCATTGGCGTTATCCAGGACGTGGTACTGAACCATATTGGCGATGGCCACTGGTGGATGGACGACCTGCCCGACAGCGACTGGCTGAACGGTGCCGGCACTCGCAGGGGTGAGTTTGCGATTACCAACCACAGCCGCTTCACCCCGGTCGACCCCCACGCGAGCGACGCCGACCGGCGCCTGTTCCTGGAGGGATGGTTTGTGGATTCCATGCCCGACATGAACCAGCGCCACCCACTGCTGGCCAACTACCTGATCCAGAATACCCTGTGGTGGATCGAGTACGCGGGCCTGAGCGGTATCCGTGCCGATACTTACGCCTACTCTGACCCGGGCTTCCTGGAGCAATGGGCAGAGCGCATCCGCCGTGAATACCCGCACTTCAATATCGTCGGCGAGGAGTGGACCCGCAACGCCGCGCTGGTGGCCCACTGGCAGCGCAGCGAGAGCGAGCCGGCAACCGGCGGGCGCCTGAAGAGCATGATGGACTTCCCCCTGCATTATTCATTGCGGGAAGCACTGACCGCGGAAGAGAGCTGGAGCAGCGGCCTGATCCAGCTCTATGAGGGACTCGCCAACGATTTCCAGTACCCCAACCCGCAGCGCCTGGTGATATTTGGTGGCAACCATGACACCAGCCGGCTGTTCAGCCAGCTGCATGACGAGCCGGCCCTGTTCCGCATGGCGGTGGCCTACCTTGCCACCATGCGGGGTATCCCGCAGTTCTTCTATGGCGACGAACTGCTGATGACCAGCCCCCGCCACCGCGCCGACGGTATCGTGCGCAGCGATTTCCCGGGCGGCTGGGACGGCGATAAAGCCAATGGCTTTACCGGTGCGGGGCTCACCGCGCAACAGCGGCAGGCGCAGGACTATGTCCGCGCGCTGTTCCGCTGGCGCCGCACCCAGCCGGTGATCCACCGCGGCGATGTCACGCACTTCGCCCCGGTCGACGGTACCTACGTTTACTTCCGCCACGACGCCGATGATGTCGTGATGGTGGCAATGAACAAGGGGGAGGACGCGGTACCCTTCAACCGGGCGCGCTTCGCAGAGGTACTCGGCGATCGCAGGCGTGCAGTGGACGTCGTCAGCGGCCGCCAGTACCCGCTGGACGGCCTGGAAATCCCGCCCCGCGACGTCCTGGTGATGGAAATACAATAACGATCGGCAATACGGCGGCCTATCGGCCCCGGGCCCAGACAGAGATGATGATGAAGTTTAGACAGACCCTGCAACTGTGCGCCCTCGCCGGCGCCATTGCCAGCCACAGCGCCGCTGCACTGGAATCACGCCAGTACCTGGACCACCACCTGGACGGGGACGCACTCACCATTGAAACCAGCGATGGTGAAGTCACCCTGACGCCGATCAATGACGATGCGATAGCCGTGCATTATCGGCGCGAGGGCGTTAAGCAATTACCCTCCTTTGCCCTCGCCGACGCGCAACGCGCGGCGGTGGAAGCCCGTATCGAGGAAAGCGAAGACCAGCTGACCTACGACCTCGGGGACCTGCACGCGGTAATCCACAAGTCACCCTTCGCTATCAGCTACCACCGCGATGGCGAGAAGCTGCTGAGCGAGGAAACCGGGTTCTTTGCCACCGAGACCATACGCGGTTTCCGCTTCGCGCTGGAAGACGGCGAGAAACTGCTGGGTGGCGGTGAGCGTGTGCTGGGCATGGACCGGCGCGGCAAGCGCCTGCCGCTCTACAACCGCGCCCACTATGGCTACACCACCGAGTCCGAGCAGATGTATTTCAGCCTGCCGGCAGTGATGTCCAGCAACAAGTACATCCTGATGTTCGACAACTCCGCCACCGGCACCCTGGACCTGGGTGCCAGTGAGGAGGATGTACTGCAGTTCGAGGCCGTCGGCGGCCGCACCTCCTATATTGTCGCCAGCGGTGGCAGCTATCCGGAACTGGTCGAAAACTATGTCGATGTCACCGGTCGCCAACCGCTGCCGCCGCGCTGGGCCCTGGGCAACTTTGCCTCCCGCTTCGGCTATCACACCGAGGCGGAAGTCCGCGCGACTGTGGATAAATTCGCCGAGGAGGATTTCCCGCTGGATGCCGTGGTACTGGACCTGTTCTGGTTCGGTCCCGACATCCAGGGGCATATGGGCAACCTGGCCTGGGACCGGAAAGCTTTCCCGCAGCCGGAAAAAATGATGGCCGACTTCAGCGAGCGCGGTATCGAGACCATCCTGGTGACCGAACCGTTCGTGCTCACCAGCTCTGGGCGCTGGGATGAGGCGGTGGCCGCTGATGCGCTGGCGAAGAACCTGGCCGGTGAACCCAAGCGTTTTGATTTCTATTTCGGCAACACCGGGCTGATCGACGTGTTCGACGAGAACGGGCGCGACTGGTTCTGGAATATCTACGACGGACTGCTGCAACAGGGGGTCAGTGGCTGGTGGGGTGACCTGGGCGAACCGGAAGTGCACCCGTCCGATACCGTCCATGCCATCGGCATGGCAGACGAGGTGCACAACGCCTACGGCCATCGCTGGGCGCAGACGCTGTTTGAAAAGCAGACTGCCGCATACCCGGAACGCCGCCCCTTTATCATGATGCGCGCCGGCTTCCCCGGCTCACAGCGCTACGGCATGATTCCCTGGACCGGCGACGTTGCCCGCGAATGGGGCGGCCTGAAACCGCAGGTGGAACTGGCGCTGTCGATGGGCCTGCTGGGCTTCGGTTATACCCACTCGGACCTGGGCGGCTTTGCCGGCGGCGAGGAATTTGATCGCGAACTGTATATCCGCTGGCTGCAATACGGTGTGTTCCAGCCGGTTTACCGGCCCCATGCACAGGAAAATATCGCCCCGGAACCGGTATTCCACGACCGTACCACCCGCAACATCACCCGCGAATATATCAAGCTGCGTTACCGCCTGCTGCCGTATAACTACACCCTGGCATTCGAGAACAGCCAGACCGGCATACCCCTGATGCGGCCTCTGTTCTTCACCGACGAAAGTGACCCGGCGCTGATGGATTACAAGGATGCCTACCTGTGGGGCAATGACTTCCTGGTGGCCCCGGTGACCGAAGCCGGTGTCGACGAGGTGGAGCTGCGCCTGCCGCCCGGTGGTGTCTGGTTCGATTACTGGACTGACGACCAGTACAGTGGCGAGAAGGCGACCATCGACGTGGAGCTGGAGACCATACCGGTATTGGTGCGCGCCGGTGCCTTTATCCCCACCGTAGACGACATGGACACCACCCGGGACTATTCCAGTGAAAGCCTGACACTGGACTACTACGCCCACCCGACATCCCTGGAGTCCAGCGGCTACATCTACGAGGATGATGGCAAAACCGTCGACGCCTTTGCGCGCGATCGCTATGCCAGGCTGCATTTCCAGGCCGAGCGCAGTGCCGACGGCATTCGCTTCGGGTTCCGCCGGGACGGCGGCGGTTACCGGGGCGAGCCGCAGCAACGCAGCGTGGAGCTGAACATCCACAACTGGGATTTGCAGCCGTCACAGGTTCTGGCCGCCGGCACGGCGATCCCCGTGCTGGGCAGTGAACGCGCGCTGGAGCAGGCCGGCGAAGGGGCCTGGCTGGACCGGCGCACCAACCAGCTGCGGGTGAAGTTCAACTGGGGCCGGGAGCCCCTGCAACTGACCGTCGAGCACTGAACAATTAGCAACGCTGCCCGCAGGCGCTTGCCTCGCGGGCGCGCGGCCACGCCCCCAGGCATCGACAGGCCGTACTTAACAGACACCAAACCGGGAATACGGGATTTGATGAAAACATTCAATAAACTGATCGCCACCGCGCTCCTCACCGCAACCGCCGGCTGCGCCGGGGAAAAACCGGATGCACCAGCAACGGATGCCACAGCGGTAAACAGCCACCCACAAAAAGCGGTGATCTACCAGACCCTGCCGCGCCTGTTCGGCAATACCACCGAAACCAACAGGCCCTGGGGCACCATCGAGGAGAACGGTGTCGGCAAGTTCAATGACTTCACCCCCAAGGCCCTGGACAAAATCAGTGACCTGGGCGCCACCCATATCTGGTATACCGGCTCCCTGCACCATGCCCTGGTAGGTGACTACACCGAGTACGGCATCAGCAACGACGACCCGGACGTGGTCAAGGGCCGTGCCGGCTCGCCCTATGCGATCAAGGACTACTACAGCGTGAACCCGGACCTGGCACAGGATCCGGCCCGGCGACTGGAGGAATTCCGCCAGCTGATCCAGCGCAGCCATGACGCCGGCCTCAAAGTGATTATCGATATCGTGCCCAACCATGTGGCGCGCGCCTATGAATCTTTGGACAAGCCGGAAGGGGTGAAGGACTTTGGTCGCGAAGACGACACCTCGGTGACCTACACCCGCGATAACAACTTTTACTATGTGGTGGGCGAGGACTTCAAAGTCCCGCAAGCCGATGACTACCAGCCGCTGGACGGCGAACCGCACCCCCTGGCGGACGGCAAATTCGCAGAGAGCCCGGCCAAGTGGACCGGCAACGGTGCCCGCGCGGCACAGCCGGACATCAATGACTGGTACGAAACCGTCAAGATCAACTTCGGTGTGCGCCCTGACGACAGCAAGGACTTCCCCGAATTACCGGCGGGCTATGCGGAAAAGAATTATCGGGCCCACGCGGAATTCTGGGCGGACAAGGACGTGCCGGATTCCTGGGAAAAATTCCGGGATATCACCCACTACTGGCTCGATTTCGGTGTCGACGGCTTCCGCTACGATATGGCCGGCATGGTGCCGGTGGAATTCTGGAGCTACCTGAACTCGTCCATCAAGATGAAAGCCCCGGATACCCTGCTGCTGGCCGAGATCTATACCCCGGAGCGCTACCGCGACTACATCCACCAGGGCAAGATGGATTACCTCTATGACAAGGTCGGCACCTACGATGCCATCCGCGCGGTGATGGAGGGTGAGGGCAGCACCGACACGGTTGCGGCAGTCCAGGCCGAACTGCGGGACATTGCGCCCCACATGCTGCGCTTTATGGAAAACCATGACGAACAGCGCATTGCCAGCCCGGAGTTTGCCGGCGATGCGCGCATGGGCAAACCGGCCATGGTGGTCTCCGCCACGGTCTCCGCGGCGCCCACCCTGCACTACTTCGGCCAGGAGTTCGGTGAGCCCGCCAGTGAGGATGCCGGCTTTGGCAAGGCCAGCCGCACCACCATCTTCGACTACTGGTCAGTGCCGAGTGTGCGCCGCTGGGTGGATGGAGGCAGCTTCGATGGCGGCCGCCTGGCGCAGTACGAAAAGGACCTGCAGGACTTCTACCGTCGCCTGCTGAACTTCTCTACCGACAGCAAAGCGCTGCAGGGTGAATTCATGGACCTGCATGCTGCCAATCGCGACACCGATAACGGCTATGGCGACAAGCACTACGCCTTTGCCCGCTGGACCGGCGACGAGCAGCTGCTGGTAGTAACCAGTTTCAACCGCGAGGCCACCGACATTGCCCTGCAGGTGCCGGCAGCGCTGATTGAACAGTGGCAGCTCGCCGACGGCACTTACGGGCTGGCCGGCCAGCTTGACCCGTCGAGCACTGCAGAACTGCAGGTGCAGGATGGCGCCGGCCGGGTAAACCTCCGGTTACCGCCGATGGCCGCGCATATTTTCCGTATCGGCCAATAGGTCTCAGACCATCAGCGGGCGTCGTTACCATGCCGCCCGCTCTCCCCTTTTCTCGTCATCCCGCTTCTCTCGCGCCCCTCCTCGACCTGCCACTTGATTTAGCTCAAACACGCCCACGGCGATCGCCGGCAGTATTCGACACACCAGTTTTCATGAAGACCACTGATAATCGCCCCTGCAAACCGGACCCCGTCCCATGGTAAAATTTGACTTACCGGTCAGAGGTTTGGCACGGCAGAAACCAGCGATATCAAGGAGAGAAAATGCAACAGAAAACCATATTCGTCGTCGTCGACCCCAATGACGATCAACACGTGGCGCTGGAACGCGCACTGGCTACCGCCCGCCTGCGTTCTCCGCAGCCCCGGCTGGCGGTTTTTGTCGCCGTGGACGGCGAGGCCGTCGATACCCGGGCGGTCAACGACCACCTGTTCCGCGACGAGCACTGGTTCCGCGAGGCAATTCGCGAACCGGTGGCTGCTGCCGGACTGGAGTGCGAAATACAGGTGTGCTGGTCCAGCGACTGGCAGGGCGCCATCATCCAGGAGTCCAAGCGCTGCAATGCCGAGATGGTCTACCTGCCCGCGCACGCCAAGACCAGCCGCCGCTTTACCTTCGCCGAGTCCAAGTGGCAGGTGCTCAAGGGCGCCCGCTGCCCGGTAGTACTGATCCGTCCCGGTGCCAAAGACCAGCGCAAGGTGGTCCTGGCCACGGTCAATTACCAGGCCAAGACCGCCAAACAGCGCCAGCTGAATCGCCAGATCACCGAGCGCGCCCGCTATATTGCCGGCTGCTATGATGCGGAACTGCACCTGGTCAATGCCTACCTGGATTCCATGCTCTACCCGGACCGTGGCGCACTGGCGAAGCTGGCGTCCAAGACCGGCGTGCCCGCCAGCCGTATTCACGTGCGGCGCGGCTATACCAGCGATGTGGTGGCCAGCGTCGCCGGGGAAATCGATGCGGATGTCGTGGTGATGGGCACCCTCAACCAGTACGGGGCCACCGGCACCCTGCTGCGCGGCAATACCGCCGAGCGGGTAATCGGTGGACTGGATGTGGATGTGATGGTGTGTAACGAGTTCACTTCCACGGACAGCGAAGAAGTGACCACGCCGGCAGCTGAACCCGCGGAAGCAAGCAGCTGAACCGGGCTGGCCGCCACCGCCTGGATGGTGGCGGCTTTACGCGGGCCACCGGCCCGCGTAAATGCCAACAGGCCACTCAGCCCTTGTTGGCGGGTCCCAGCAGCAACATATCGAAAGCGCTGTCGATGGTGACGGCGCCATCCTTCACCCTGGCCTCCTGGCCCGAATAGAAGTCCTTCAATACCGAGCCTTCGGCAAAGACGTCGCCCACCGGTACCTGTTTCTCACCGGCGCCCAGGTCCAGCGCAACGACCACTGACGGCTTCCCGTCCAGGGTGCGGGCGAAGGTGTAGGGTTGGTCCGCCAGCTTGTGGTGCTCGCCCGCACCAACCGCCAGGTGAGCGCGGCGGAACTGGCCAAGTTTCTGCCAGTGTTCGAGCAGTTCGCGGGTATCCTGTCGCTCCAGGTCTTCCCAGTTCATGGCGCTACGCAACTGGGCATCCCCCTTGGCTTCAGGAGCGTGCAGCGGCCGTGCCAGCTCATCACCGTAATAGATCTGTACCGCGCCCGGTGCGAGCATCAGTTTGGTTGCGGCTTCCCGCGCGCGCTGGCGCTTGCGGTCGAAGGAATTCATGTCGTCGTGGGAAGTCAGGTAGTTGAGCACGCCAACACCGTCGAGCGGACCGCCGTGCAGGTTTTCCCCGTAGGTAGAGAACAGGGTCTCCCAGTCTTCACCGGCGCGCTGGGAGAAGTCGAAATTGATCAGGCTGTCGAAGCCATAATTGTAAAAATCCACCTGCCGGTCGCCGAAATCGTAATTGCGCCCACGGGTCACACCAAAATCGTTGGCGCCGAAACCGTAAACTTCCCCCACCATGAAAAAGTCACGATCCCCGGGAGCCTTGTGCGGGTTTTCTGCCCGCCACTCAGCCAGTGCCTGGCGCGCTTCCTTTTTCAGTAGAGCCCAGACCTCCGGCTCCACATGCTTGGTGGTGTCCACGCGGAACCCGTCCACACCGTAGTCGCGCACCCAGTCGGTGGCCCACTTCACCAGGTAGTACTTGGGCGCACGGGGATATCCGGTGCGGTCGAAGAAGGCATCGAGTTCCGCCAGCTCCTGCTCCAGCCGGCCTTCACGCTGCCACTTGTCCAGCAGCTGCGGCGGCAGCTCCACCGGTTCTTCACTCTCGGTGAGGATATCCGGCAGGTTCTCGACCAGTGTGCAGCTCACTGTGCCGGAAAAGCCCTGCCAGTCACAGGTCGGGGCGGGCCGGACCCAGGATTGCGGAGCCAGCGGGTCCTGTTCGGTGACGGGCCCGGTGTGATTGATAACCACGTCCAGCAACACACGAATACCCTTGCTTCGTGCCGTCTCAATCAGTTGCGCCAACTCGGCTTCGGTACCGAAATTGCGGTCAACAGCGGTCCAGTCCCTGGGCCAGTAGCCGTGATATGCATAAGTGCGGCCGGTACCCTCATCGGTAGCGCCCTGTATCTGCTCGTACAGGGGGGACATCCAGATGGCGTTGACCCCGAGGTCATTGAAATAACCGACCTCGAGCTTGTCGATTACCCCCTGCAGGTCGCCCCCCATGAAGCCGCGCAAGGGGGCAGCGTCATCCCTGCGGCCGTAGGCCAGGTCGTTGCCAGGATTGCCGTTGGCAAAGCGGTCGGGCAGCATGAAGTACACGGTTGCATTGCGCCAGAAAGGGTCCACGCCATCTTTGGCCACCGCCGTATCGACCGCCGGGCCACAGCCCGCCAGCAGGCCCAGGCCTGCCAGCACACCTGCAATTCTTTTCTTCATCATCTCTCCGCTCACTGTCAGCAATGCTGCTTGTCCGAACTCAGTTGTCGTAATTTATCCCGTTACTCTAGCGCCCGGCCGTGAGCTTACCTCCCCCGCATCGGGGGCGTAGCCGGGGCCGGGGGCTGCACTGTGGGTGGCGGGCCGGAATCTGTGGCAGAATCGACATGATTCCCGTCGCTGGAGGCACCATGCCCCCCATCCGAGCTTTTTCCCGGCTTGCCACGCTGCTGGCCGGCGTTGCGGCCGCGACCCTCGCAGCACTTCCCGCTGCGGCAACCGGTGAAAGTGACATGCCAGCGCACACCGTCGCAGGCAATGTCCAGATACTGTCGCCAGTGACCATGGACAGCCTCGGTCGCCAGCGCACCATCCGTCTTTACCTGCCACCGGGGTATAGCGATGGGGACAGGCGCTACCCGGTTCTGTATATGCACGACGGCCAGAACCTGTTCGACAACGCCACCGCCTATGCACGGGAATGGGGCGTGGACGAAACCCTCAATCGCTTCGCTGCGGAAACCGGGCTGGAACTGATCGTGGTGGGCATTGACCATGGTAATGAGCGCCGCATCCACGAACTGGTCCCCTTCGATCACCCTGAATACGGCCCCGCCGAGGGACAGGCTTACCTGGAGTTCATAGTGAACCAGCTAAAACCCCTGGTGGATGCCCGTTTCCGCACCCTGCCCGACCGGCTACACACTGCCATCATGGGCAGCTCACTGGGCGGCCTGATGTCCCACTATGCCCTGCTGCAGCACCCCGAAACCTTCTCCCGTGCCGGTGTTTTCTCCCCCGCCTACTGGATCGCGCCGCAATTCCACGCCCTTGCCAGGGACACAGCCAGGGGGGATGACACACGCCTGTACCTGCTGGTTGGCGGCGCCGAGGGTGATGAGATGGTGCAGGGCTACCGCGATATGGAAAGGCTGCTCGGGCAGCAGCGACCGGCCGGAAGCTGGCGCGCCCGCCTGGTAGAGGGCGCCGGGCATAATGAGGCATTCTGGCGGGAGGAGTTCGCTCGCGCCGTGCGCTGGCTGTTCGCAGCGCGGGAATCCTGAACCGCCATTGTGACGACCCGGCGTCGAGGATACCTTTTCCAGAGCCATATAGAGGCAGTAGAGACAGTGAGCTGGCCGGAACTCCGCCCGGGCACCCACCTGGAACGAAACTGCGCCTTGCACCCGCTGTCTGAAGTTTTATGCTCCCTTATAGGCACATTACAGATCGGGTGTTCGCAAAACGCCGGACAGACATTCCATTCAAGGACAGGGGACCCAGAGTATGTCAGAAGAGAATTCGAGCCGCGGCTGGATCATCGGGCTTGCGGTAGTAGTCCTGGTGGCGCTTGGCGCCTATTTCTACCTTACATCCGCCCCTGAACCCGAGGCGCCGCCCCCCACCGTGAGCGAGCCGGAACCGGAGCCTGAGCCGGGCCTGGAACTTGAGCCGGAACCTGAACCCGAGGTCGCCGACACCTCCGAGCCCGAGCCCGCCCCCGAGCCAGAGCGGGAGCTGCCACCGCTCAACGAGAGTGATGAGGAGGTGCGCAAGGACCTGCTGAGCCTGGCCCCGGATGGCGCCCTGGGACGCTGGCTGGTATCCGACGAGGTCATCCGCAAGTGGGTTGCCGCTGTAAACGCGGCCTCCTCCGGCCAGATGATGGCCAAGAACCGCCCATACAAATCGCCCAGGGGCTCGCTGGCGGTTGAGGAGCAAGGCGCCACCGGAATGACACTCTCCGAGGATAATTACCGGCGCTACGATACCCCGGTGCGCCTGCTGGCCAACATGGACAACGATGCCGCGATGGCGCTGTACAAGTTCTGGTACCCGCGCCTGGCCGAGGCATTCGGCGAGCTGGGGATGCCGGACAAGACCTTCCACAGCCAGGTATTGAAAGCCATCGATGTGGCCCTCGATGCACCTGAAGCCGACCAGCCGATCCAGCTGGTGCGCCCATCGGTGTACTTCAAGTTTGCCGACCCCAAGATGGAAAGGTTACCCGGCGTACACAAGCTGATGATCCGCATGGGGCCAGACAATGCCGCGCGGGTGCAGGAGAAACTCCGGGCGCTCAAGAGCGAGCTGGAGCAGTTCCAGCCTCCGCAGTAAATTCCCGTGACTGCCCGGGGGAGCGCCGGCTGGCCCCGGGCAGATACACACATTTTTCATCGCACGTAAACGCGATACTCCCAGGGCTGCAGGGCCAGGGTAAACCCTTTATCGAGCTCAACCACCTGCTGTGAGAACAGTTCCGTGTAAGCACCCGGAAAGAGTGTGTCGGAAAAGCTCACCTGTCGTGGCTCCCCGGAAAAGTTCATCACTGCAAATACCTTGTCCCGGTCATTCTCCCGGACAAAACTGAAAACCTGCTGGGGCTGGGAGTTCGGCACCCGTACCATGGTTGCGCCGGCAGCACCGTTCCAGAGTGCAGTATTTTCTTTTTTCAGGTGCAGTAACTGCTGGTAAAGATCCCCGATGGGATCGGCCTTCCACTCGATCGGGTCCTTCTCAAAAAACTCCAGGCGCTTGCGGTTGCCGGCCTCCTGGCCGTTGTAGACCAGCGGCATACCCTCACCCACCACGGACAACACGATTGTTGCCTCAAGGCCCTCACCAAAGGCTTCGTACTGGGTCGCCTCCCAGGAATTCTTGTCGTGGTTGGAGACAAACACCATGCGGTAGGAATCTTCCGGAAAGGCGCTTTCATTCCAGGAGTAGTACGTGAACAGGCGGCCCAGATCGGCCTTGCCATGGGTAATGGCATGCATGGTATCCCACCAGCTCCAGGCATAGGTCATATCAAACGCATGCTCGTGCAGGTCCCGGGACTCCCACTCCGCCAGCATGAACACCGGTTTGACCCGGTCCAAGCGCCTGCGCACCGTGTTCCAGAAATCCAGCGGCACAAAACCGGCCACGTCAGCGCGGAAGCCGTCAACGCCGACCTCCTCGACCCAATAGGCCATGGCGTCCGTCATATACTTGCGCAGGCCGGGCTTGCTGTAGTCGAGGTCGATGATATCGCTCCAGTCCCACCAGGGCGTCGGCCGAAAATCGCCATTGTGATCCCGCTCATACCACTCCGGGTGCTGGTAACGCATCCCGTTGTCCCAGGCGGTATGGTTGGCTACCCAGTCCAGGATGACATACATATCCAGTGCATGGGCCGCATCGATAAATTGCCTGAGGTCATCCAGTGACCCGAATTCAGGGTTAACGCCGTAGTAATCCTTCACCGAATAAGGGCTTCCAAGCTTCCCCTTGCGGTTCTCCTCACCGATCGGGTGAATCGGCATCAACCAGATAATATCGGTACCCAGGGCCTTGATACGCGGCAACTGTTCCTGCGCAGCGCTGAACGTGCCCTCTTCGGTAAACTGGCGGGTATTCAGCTGGTAGATAGATGCATTGCGGGACCATGCCGGGTGCTCGACCTTGACATAGGACCGAGGCTCATAGGTGATTGCAGAAGAATCCGGACCGGGTTCGGCATTGTCCTGGCAGGCTGCCAGCAACAAAACGGCAAGGCCCGGAAGCAGGTAGCGGATCATTGTCAGTCTCCATCTTTTTTATATTTACACGTCAGTGTGGTGTCACTGCGGCACTATTTACCCGGCTTACCCGGCAGGAAGGCCTCGTGGTCGGGCAGCTTCTGCACAGTCCCCCCGATCAGTGTCCTGAGGCTGGACATCAGGTCCGCCAGCTGGGCCTCCGACAGCGAATCGGCGATGGTGTGGTGGTCCTCCGGAATGATGCCCTGGCCGATCATCACCTGTTGCCAGGCCACCTCGGTAAACAGGTCGTCGTAGTCCCGAAACATCTTGCCGGTCTTGCGGAATAGCTCAATCTTGTCACCGAGTGTCGCGGGAATATCCATGCGCTCGCACTCCCGCCAGAAGTCGCTGTCCCGTCGCTGGTTGGCCTTGTAATGGAGGATGATAAAGTCACGGATACGCTCCAACTCCACCCGCGACTGCCGGTTGAACTCGGCCACCTCCGCCGGGCATACACCTGCGTGGGGAAAACTTTTGACCAGGCGAATTGCCGCCGACTGCACCAGGTGGATACTGGTGGACTCCAGCGGTTCCAGGAAACCGCTCGACAGGCCGATACTGACCACATTCTTGTTCCACTGCTTACGGCGGCGGCCGGTCCGGAAGCGGATCTCGCGCGGCTCATCCAGCGGCTCTGCATCCAGGCTGGCCAGCAGGGCATCACGGGCCTGGTCGTCACTCCAGTGACGGCTGGAATACACCATCCCATTGCCCGTGCGGTGCTGCAGCGGTATACGCCACTGCCAGCCCGCCTCGTGGGCAATGGAGCGTGTGTAGGGAATAATGGGCTTCACTGCAGCACTCGGCACGGCCAGCGCCCGATCGCACGGCAGCCAGTGGGACCAGTCTTCGTACCCGGTACCCAGCTTTTTCTCAATCAGTAACGCCGCCATGCCAGAGCAGTCCACGTAGAGATCTCCCCCGACTCGCTGGCCGCCTTCCAGGACCAGGCTGTCAATGAACCCATTGTCGGGCTTCACGTCGACCTCACTCACCGTGCCTTCAATTCGCTTTACACCTTTACTCTCGGCGTAACGGCGCAGGTACTGTGCATACAGGCCCGCATCGAAATGATAGGCATAGGAAATCCCGGGGAGGCTGGTTCCCGGGATCTGCGCCAGGTGGCCAAACTTGTTTTGCTTTGCAGCCTGGTAGTTGAGGGAGTAATCCCAGAGACTGGAGTCATCACCCCGCTCGCGGCTTCTCTTCCAGAAATGGTGGAAGTCGCAGAAGGGGAAGTTCTTGCCGATGGAGCCGAAGGCATGCATGTAGCTCTCGCCGCGGCGAAACCAGTCCTCAAACTGGATGCCCAGTTTGATCGTGCCCTTTGTCTCCCGCAGGAAGTCCTGCTCATCCAGCCCCAGGGCCTGGTTGTAATTGAGGATTGGCGGAATGGTCGCCTCACCGACGCCGACTGTACCGATCCTTTCGGACTCCACCAGGGTGATATTGATGGACTTGCCGAGCATCTTGACCAGCAGCGCCGCGGTCATCCAGCCGGCGGTACCGCCACCCAGTATGACCACCTCTCTTATTATTTTGTCGTTCACTGTGTACACCTGAAATCGGGATGGGTAGTGATTTTCAGAAACAAAAAAGCCCTTGTAATAAAACTATTACAAGGGCTTTGGTTGGCTCAACCTCTAACCGCGGGGATTACAGCTCGTAGCTGAAGCCCAGCAGGTAGATGCTGCCATAGCTCTGGTAGTCACGAACCTGCAGAGAGTTGTCACCACTCAGGGTGGTGAACGGTTCATCGGTCAGGTTCTGACCCTGCAGGTACACAGACAGCCCTTCCAGGCCGCTGATGCCGGCATCGGCAAAGTCGTAGCCCAGCTGGACATCGACAATGGTCTCGCCGACAACGTCAACCTGCTGGGTGCTGAAGCCCAGGCCGTATACCTCGCCCTTGAAGTCATCACGCTTGCGCATGCTGGCCCTGGCGGAGAAACCGTAGTTCTCGTAGTAGGCAGTGAGCGTCTGGATGCTGTCGGACAGGCCCGGCAGCTGGTAGTCGTTGCCGCTCGGGTCCTGGATGTCAGACTCCAGGCCGGTATGGCTGGCCAGCAGGCCGAAACCGTCCAGGCTCTCGGAGAAAATGTTGAACGGCAGGGTAACCGCCAGCTCGTAGCCACTCAGGGTGCCGCCGCCGCCATTCACTTTACCGGTGCCGGTGGCAGTGGAGAACTCGGGCACTTCACCAGTAGCCGGATCCGCGACGCCAGCCAGCTCAACCTGGTAGTTGCCGTCGAAAGTCCACTGGTCCAGGTCTTTCCAGAACAGCGCCACAGAGAAGTAACCTTCTTCGCTGAAGTAGTTCTCGTAGGAGAGGTCCACGCCCAGCGCTTCTTTCGGCTCCAGCTGCGGGTTACCACCGCTGATGCTCCAGAAGTTGCCGTTGTCGTCCGGCTGCTGGTTGTAGTTAACCGAGACAGAAGCGTTCATCTCATCCAGGCGGGCACGGGAGATGGTCTGGGCTGCACCGAAGCGCAGGGTCTGGCGCTCGTCCAGTTCCAGGGCCAGGTTCAGGCTCGGCAGGAAGTGGCTGTAATCGTGGCTGATGTCGGTCGGGGTAGCCACTACCAGGCCGTCAATCGCTTCAGCCGCGAAACCCTGGGAGTTCTGCTCGGTGTAGACATAACGCAGGCCGGCGTTACCGGTCAGCGGCAGGCCCGCGACCTGGGTCTCGAAGTTGGCCTGGGCGAAGGCAGAGGTAATTTCCTCACCCACAGTCCAGGAGCCGGTCAGGTGCTTGATGTCCGTCAGGGATTCGGCCAGCAGGTTGTAATAACCATCATTGAGCAGGCCAGCAGCGTCATAGGCAATCATGTCGCCCATGCCGATGAAATCCAGGGAAGCGGTCCCCAGGCGGTACTCTTCCGGAACTTCCAGGGTGCCCGGGAAGTTGGACAGGGTCATGTAGAAACCCTCCGACTTCTTGGACTTCTCGCGGTCACGGTAGGAAACGCCGTAGGAGATTTCGTTAACGATACCCACTTCCACCATCTGGCTGGCAGCCAGCTTGAGGGAGGTCAGCTCGTCGTCGATTTCCGGGGTATTCAGGAAGCCGTCCTGCGCCGCGTTGACGTAGGGGTCGCCATCTACCAGGCCGTATTCACTGTTCAGCGCTGCACTGTAACCCCAGGTCAGCGGGCCGCCCAGCTGGATCAGGTTCCAGTCACTGTAATCCAGGTCGTGATCAAACTTGGCGCCGGTATTACCACCGTCAAAGGTGTAGGACAGGTTGTCCGCGACACCCTCGCTGTCGCCACGTCCGGTACCGGAATAGCTCTCGAAGCTCCAGATATCACGCTTGACTGCGGAGTGGGCAGCGTCGAATTCGATCTGCAGGGTATCGGTGAGGTCGTACTTGGTGTTGAAGCCGAAAGACTTCAGGTCCGCAGCGCGGGTTTCCAGGTCGTTACGCACAACAACGCGCTGGCCCTCGGTAGTGGCACCGGTGATAAAACCGCTGGACGGGTCCACGGTGGCGCTTTCCGGGCTGATGGAACCCTGGCCCCAGGCAAAGGGAATCTCGATACCGCGCAGGATCTTCTCGTCAGTGAAGTCCACATACAGGGCATCGAAGGTCATGTTCAGTTTTTCGTTCGGCTGCGCCTCGACCACCAGCATGGTGCTGTCGCGATCCAGGACAGAGGAACGTACAAACGGCTTGGCACCGCCCAGGATGGAGTAGGTATTGCCATCATCCGCGGTGAATTCCGGGTAGCCCCAGGAATTCCAGCGCTCTTCCTGGTTCGGGGAGCTCATGGTGTTGTAGGCGAAAGCCACACCAATCTTGTCATCGGCGAACTGGTCGATGTAAGAGAAAGTCGCGCGATGGCCGTCGTCCTCACCATCGGGGTTCAGCTTGTCGAAGCTGGTCATCTCGTACTGGGTGTTCACCTTGACGACACGCTCGCCACGCTCCAGCGGCTTGACGGTCTGCATGTCGATGACACCGGCGATACCCTCGGCCTCGAGGCTGGCGGTGGGCGTCTTGTAGACGGTCACGCCGCTCATGATCTCGGAGGGGTACAGGTCGAATTCCACACCGCGGTTATCGCTGATGGAAACCTGCTCACGACCATTGAAGGTGGT
Organism: Microbulbifer sp. JSM ZJ756; assembly: GCF_044383805.1. NCBI lineage: Bacteria > Pseudomonadati > Pseudomonadota > Gammaproteobacteria > Cellvibrionales > Microbulbiferaceae > Microbulbifer > Microbulbifer sp. JSM ZJ756. The sequence goes on from NZ_JBISER010000012.1 coordinate 56,790, forward strand.
GGCACTCTCGTTTTCACCGAAACCACGGATAGACACCCGGCTGGCGCGGCCATCGAGGCGCTGCGCGGCCAGGCCTGGCAGGCGGGCAATGGATTCGGCAATGGAGGAGTCCGGCAGTTTGCCGATATCTTCTGCAGAAATGGCCTCAACAACGGCCTTGGCATCGCGCTTGGTGTCGATGGAATCCATCACACTCTTGCGGAAACCGGTAACGGTTACCTCTTCCAGCGAACTCGCGCCCTCTTCCTGTGCGTAGGCGCCAATGGAAGTGGCCACAGAGGCTGCGATGGCTGCGGACAGCAGGGCTGGCCGGAACCGCTTGTTGTTAGAACTCATCATCATCTCCCTGGACTTATCGTTATGGTGAGTACCCTAATCCTAGGTTTACCCATCGTCCTTGACCTCCTCCCCCGAGGGGGGAGGAGGGGGGAGAGATCACGGCGCCCCTTCTTGGGGCGTCAGATCGCACCATCACTTGTCTGGTTTTCTGGTTAAAAGTGCTTCAAATGGCCCGTTGCTCAGCGGTCCAGCTGGGCCGCCGCCCCCAACAGGGCCTGGAAACCGGCATTCAGTGTGTATACCGGCACCGTCTGCATCCATTCCCGCAGGCGCCCCTTGGCCAGGAAGCGCTGTTCGAACTCGCTCTCGGGGAGCAGGCTCTCGATCCGCGGCAGGATCCCCCCGCCCAGGAAGACGCCACCGCGGGCAGCGAAATAGGCGGCTACATCCCCGGCAGTGCTGCCCAGGAAGTTGAGAAAATCGATCAGTGTTTCGCGACACATGGGGTCAGTCCCCTCCAGCCCGCGACCGCTGACATCCGGCGGCGTGAGTTCTTCGGCCTCACGGCCGTTGAGCGCACAGACCGCGCGGTAGAGGTTAACCAGCCCGCTGCCGGACAGGATCCACTCGTTGAACACCGGCTGCTGTTCCCGCACCAGGATCTGCAGCAGCTCCATTTCCCGCTGGCTCGCCACCGGCAGGTTGGCATGCCCGCCCTCGCCCGCCACCACGTAATGGCGCCCGTCCTCGCGGATCAGGCCGGCGACCCCCAGCCCGGTACCTGGCCCCAGTACCGCCATGGTGGCGTCCTCGATCCGGGGCGCGGCGCGCAATACCTTGTATTCATGCTCTCCCAGCAGGGGCAGGGACAGTGCCAGCGCGGCAAAGTCATTCATCAGCTGCGCCTCGGCCAGCCCGTGTCGGGCCCGCAGCCCCGCGGCATCGATATGCCACCCCAGGTTGGTCATGTAGACCCGCCCACCGGTGTCATTTTTTTCCACCGGTCCGGCACAGGCGATACACGCCCGCTCAGGTACCGGCTGTTCCAGCCCCTCAAGCCAGTGCTCCAGTGCGGCGTCAAAACCGCCGAATTCGCGGCAGTTCACCACTTTGAGCGCATCCAGCGAGTAACCGGTGTCGGTTGGATTGGCAATGGCAAATCGGGCGTTAGTGCCACCGATATCCGCGACGATACTTGTCATTGGTCTTCCTGTTATCTTCCCCCGGGGTCGGCGGGCGCGTAAGTTACGGGCCCCGCCCCGATAAATCCAGTTTTCTGGATGATTTTTCACCAGCTTTTTTAGTGAACCGGGCGTCACCTTCCCACCCGGGCATCCAGAAATTGTAAGAGGTGAATTCGATTCCTGCTGTGGTCAGTGGTCCCGGTCTTCCTAACCCTTGACCGCGCCGGCGGACAACCCGGATACCAGGAATCTCTGCAGCGCCATAAACAGGGCAATCACCGGCAACGACACCAGGATGGCCCCGGCGGCGAAGTAACCCCATTCCGACGCATAGTCGCTGACGAAAAAACGCAGCCCCACCGGGACCGTGTAGAGCGCCTCATCATCCATGAAGATGGACGCGAGGATGAACTCGTTCCAGGCCGTCATAAATGAGAAGAGCCCGGTCACGGCAATCGCCGGTCGCGCCAGCGGCAGGATGATCCGGTAAAAAATCGTGAACCGTGACGCCCCTTCCAGCAGGGCCGATTCCTCGATCTCGTACGGCAAGGTGTCGAAGTACCCTTTCAGCATCCAGACACAGAACGGCAGCGCCGTAATGGCATAGACCAGGATCAGCCCCAGCCAGCTGTTCCCCAGCCCCAGCCACTGCACCACGATCACGTAGAGCGGAATCAGCATCAGCACCGCGGGAAACATCTGGGAAATCAGGAACAGCACCAGTCCCCGGTCGCGACCGGGGAAACGGAAACGGGAAAACGCGTAAGCGGCAGAACAGGACAGCGCCACCCCCACCACCGTGGTGGACAGTGAGACCACCAGGCTGTTCAGCAGCCAGCGCATAAACGGCTGCTCAGTAAGCACCGCGCGAAAGTTTTCCAGGGACCACTGCTGCGGCAGCGGTACCAGCGCCACCAGCTGCTGCCAGAAGCCGGCATCATCCGGCAGCTCCACCAGCTGCAGCGACTGCTGCCCGGAAAAAGCCAGGCTCACCACCCACAGCAGGGGGTAGACGACCACGGCGCCGGCAAACAGCAGCAGGGCAAATCGCCAGCTGAAGATATCACCCAGCACGGCTTTAATACGCGCAGTGGCTCCCGGCCCGGCCGCCGCGGCCAGGACTCCCGTGGCGATCCGCGAACTGCTCATCGGCCCGCCTCCAGTGTGCGCGACACCCGCATCTGCCACATGGCATAGCACAGCAGCAACACCAGGATCACCATGGAATAGGCCGCCGCATAAGCGTACTGGTATTTCTCGAACCCGATACGGAACGCCCGGGTAATCAGGATATCGTTGGCGCCCGCCGGCGCCCCGTCACTGACCAGGTAAATCACATTGAACATGTTGAACGTCCACACCACCGACAGGATCACCGCCGGCACCAGCACCGGTTTCAGCAGCGGCAGGGTAATCCGGCGGAACTGGATCCAGCGACTGGCACCCTCTACCCGCGCCGCCTCATAAAGGTCGCGGGGAATCGACTGCAGGCCGCCCAGGATCACCACCATCATAAACGGGATGCTCAGCCAGACATTGGTCACCAGCCCGGTAAAGAAGCTGGTGCCCACCGAGTCGAACCAGGCCACCGGCGCCAGCCCCACCACCTGCAGCGCCTGGTTGATGACACCAAATTGCGGGTGGAACATGCCCTTCCACACCAGCGCAGTGATGTAATTGGGAATCGCCCACGGCAGGATCAACAGCACCCTGAACCAGGTACGCCCGAAAATGGGCCGGTCCAGCGCCAGCGCCAGTACCAGGGCCAGCCCCACGGCCAGGATCACATTGCTGGCGGTCCAGGCAATGGTCACCAGCAGGGTCCAGTAGAAGTTGTCGTAATTGATGCTGCGCCCGTCGCCCTCGCCGTACCAGAGGTTCCAGTCGCCGAGGATACTGGCGTAGTTATCCAGTCCCAGCCAACGGGAGGCAAACGGGGTGTTTTCGTTCAGCAGGGTGGTGTCCGTGAAAGACAGCAGCAGGCCATACAGCAGCGGGAAGAACACCAGCAGCAGCATGCCCAGCATGGCCGGCAGGATATACAGGTAGGCGGTGCGATGGGTGCGCCAGCTGGCCGCAATTCGCCGACGCCGCCGCCACAGCAGCACAGCGAGCCCGGACAGGCACAGTGCGATGGCCAGCCAGACCCAGCCCGGTACCGACCGGGGTGTGTCACTTCTTTGCTGCGCCAGCTCCAGGGCTGCCACATCCCGCTGTACCTCGCCCTGCAATCGCTGCATTTCCTCCGCCGGCCGGGCCGCGCCCTTCACCACTTTTTTCAGGGCGTTTTCCAGCGGCTTCCACAGCAATGTCATCTGCGGCAGGTTGGGGATAGCGACCGCGGTATCCAGCTGGCGACGGAATGCCTGGGCACTGGCGTCGGCCATCACTTCAGGATGGGAGAAAACGGCCAGGTTGGCCGGCAACTGGCCACCGGCGACCGCCATGCGCAACCCGGCCTCCTCGCCGGTCAGGTAGCGCATCAGGCCATAGGCCGCCTGCCGCTCCTGGCTCCACGGGGACAGGAAAATGCCCTCCACCGCCATCCAGGGCGCCAGCGGCGCACCGCTGGCATTGTTGTAGGGCAGCGGGGCCACCCCGTAATCCATATCCGGGCTGATTTCCCCCAGCATCCAGGGGCCACTGATTACCATGGCCGCCCGCCCCTGGTTGAACAGGTTGGTCACCAGGGTGCTGTTGGGCTCTTCCGGCAGGATGCGCTCTTCGCGCACCCAGCCCAGCAGCTGCTCCAGCGAGCGAATATTGCCGTCACTGTCCAGCGCCAGCCGACCGGAGCGATCGAATGGCCCGCTGCCGAAACTGTTCAGCAGGGCGCCGTGAAAGAAGGGTTCGGTGTAGTTGTAGGCGAGTCCGAAGCGGCCGCGCTGGCGGTCGGTGTGGCTGCGGGCCAGGGCCACCAGCTCGTCCGTGGTCCCGGGAGGGGAGTCCACCAGCGCCCGGTTGTAGATCAGCGCGGTGCTCTTGAAGTTGAATGGCAGGCCGTAGAGGCGGCCCTCGAAGCGCATCGCCTCCACCAGGCTGGCGGGGAAGCGCCGCAGGACTTCTGCGGAAACCAGGTCATCCACCGGGGCAACGGTGTTACCGGCGCGGGCCCAGCCGCCGATGCGGTCATGGCCAAAGATGAACAGGTCCGGCCCCTGTCCGCGCGGGACTGCAGCGGAGAGTTTGTCGGCAAAACTGCCAAATGGCACCGCCAGCGCCCGCACCCGCGTTTCCCGCTGGCTGCGGTTGTACTGCTCCAGCAGCTGCTCCAGTGCCTGGCGCTCCTCACCGCGATAGCCGTGCCAGAGCAGCAGCTCGTCGGGCTGCTGGGCGGCAACCGGCAGGGTGGCAAAGCCAAGCAGGAGGAAAAGCACCGACAGCAACAGGTGACCCGCGGGCAGGCGCCCACGCACAGGGAATTTGCACTGCAACTCCCCGTCGGTCAGGTCCCGGCCGCTGGCGGTGCCGGTCACAGCACCGGCTCCGCGTGCCCGGCCGGCTGCGCCAGCCGGATACGCTGGCGGCTGCCGGCGTCGAACAGGTAGACCGCCTGCGGGTCGAAGGCGAGTTCAATGGTCTCGCCCGCGGCCAGCGGGCGCAGGCCGGGCAGGCGCGCGACCAGGCGCTCCTCGCCCACCCCCAGGTGCACCAGCATTTCCGCACCCAGGGTCTCCACCATCTCGATAGCGGCGCGCAGGCGCGGCCAGTGGTCCGGCGCGGCGGCGGCATATTCAAGTTTTTCCGGGCGCAGCCCCAGCAGCAGCTCGCCGCCCAACCCGGAAAGGCCCGCCAGCGACAGGTCCAGCAGCCGGTTGGATACCCGCTCGCCGCCGTTGCGCACCGGGATGATGTTCATCGGCGGCGATCCCATGAAACCGGCCACGAACACATTGTCCGGGTCGTTGTAGAGTTCCATCGGGGTTCCCACCTGCATCAGCTCCCCGGCGTTGAGGATCGCGATGCGCTGGCCGAGGGTCATGGCCTCGACCTGGTCGTGGGTAACGTAAACCGAGGTGGTGGCAAACTCCCGGTGCAGCCGGGCGATATTGGCCCGCATCTGCACCCGCAGCTCGGCGTCGAGGTTGGACAGAGGCTCGTCGAACAGGAATACCTGCGGGTCGCGCACCATGGCGCGCCCCAGGGCCACACGCTGGCACTGCCCCCCGGACAGCTGCCCGGGCTTGCGCCCCAGCAGCTCGGCGAGCCCCAGGGTCTGGGCGGCGCGCTCGATTTTTTCGCGGATAACCGCTTCCGGCTCCCGGCGCACCCGCAGGCCGAAGGCCATGTTCTCGAACACGGTCATGTGCGGGTAGAGGGCGTAATTCTGGAACACCATTGCCACGTCGCGCTCGCCGGGCGCCACGTCATTGACCAGCCGATCGCCGATCCACAGCTCGCCACCGCTCACCGACTCCAGGCCGGCAATCATGCGCAGGGTGGTGGACTTGCCGCAGCCGGAGGGCCCTACCAGTACCATAAACTCCCCGTCCCGCACGGACAGGTCCAGGCCCGGCACCGTTGGCTGGCTGCCCGGGTACTGCTTGGCTACGCGCTTGAATTCAATGCCGGCCACGGCGATACCTCGCAATGGCGCGATCGCCGGTGGGAAACTGGGAGCTGGGATTAGTCATCGACGCACAACTTCGTCTTGTTCTGTATCGCGCACAATACTGCCATGCATTCACCTGCAGCACAGCCGGGTATTCTTGACCTTCAGGTCCGCCACGGCATCCACCCCGCCAAGGGCGTAGGGATGGGGCCAGACAGCACGAACCACGGGGTCGGCGGCTACCCGGCTGGCAACCGCGAATGACAGCAGCCAAAGCGCTGAACATTAATTGAACAGCCCGGAAAGGTCAATTTTTAGACAGCTTTTTCAGGAATACGCCGATTTCGCGTTCCACCTGCACATCCCCGCGCTCTCGCGCCACCTCCAGTCCACGCTCGAATGCCTGTTTCGCGCCCGGCCTGTCCTCTAGCGCCATGCGGCTGCGGCCCAGTAGCTTCCAGGCCGCGGAGTGCTCCGGCATCTGCTCGGTGCACCGCTGCAGGTGGTCGGCGGCCTCGGCATAGTCCCCGGCATTGAACAGCGCACTGCCGAGGCCAAAGCGCAGCAGCGGCGAGTCCCGCCCCTCCTCGAGTTGCGCCCGCAGGCGCTGGATGATCGGATTGGTCATGGGTGCTCGGTTTTCCCCCGGGTTAGAATTTGTGGTCACGTAACAATAATCAGGGGACACCACCGTGAAAAGAGCGCTTCTGTCACTGGCGGTCGGCGCCGCACTGGCCGCCACCAATCCTGCCGCGGCCGCCGCGGACCCGGAACAACTGCTGCAGAAAACCGAAGACAAGGTGATCGAGTGGCGCCGCCACATCCACCAGAACCCGGAGCTGGGCAATCGCGAAGTCGAGACCGCCAGCTACATCGAGAAGCACCTGGAGCAACTGGGCCTGGAAGTGGAAACCGGTATTGCCCACACCGGCGTGGTGGGCCTGCTCAAGGGTGGAAAACCCGGTCCCACCGTGGCACTGCGGGCGGATATGGACGCACTGCCGGTCACCGAACAGGTCGACCTGCCGTTTGCCTCCAAAGCCACCACCACCTTCAACGGTGAGGAAGTCGGCGTTATGCACGCCTGCGGCCACGACACCCATGTGGCCATGCTTATGGGCGCTGCGGAAGTGCTTGCGGGCATGCGCGACGAGCTGCAGGGCAATGTGCTGTTCGTGTTCCAGCCCGCCGAGGAGGGCGCCCCCGAGGGAGAGGAAGGTGGTGCCGAGCTGATGCTCAAGGAAGGCCTGTTCAAGAAGTACAAGCCGGACGTGGCCTTTGGCCAGCATGTGACCTCCAACCTGCCCACCGGCGTGATCGGATACCGCTCCGGCCCGCTGATGGCGAGCTCGGACAAGTTCCGCATTATGGTCAAGGGCCGCCAGACCCACGGCTCCCGTCCCTGGGGCGGCGTCGACCCCATCACCACGGCGGCACAGATCGTCATGGGCACCCAGACCATTGTCAGCCGCCAGATCGACATTACCAAGGAACCCGCGGTGGTGTCTTTCGGCAAGATCGACGGCGGGGTGCGCAACAACATCATCCCGGATAACGTGGAGCTGGTGGGCACCATCCGCAATTTCGACATGGACAATCGCCAGCGGATTTTCGAGCGGCTGCCCATCACCGCCGAGAACATCGCCAGAAGCGCCGGGGCCGAGGCAGATGTCACCATCTACGAGGGGTATCCGGTAACCGTCAACAACCCGGACCTGACCAAGGCGGCACTGCCGACCCTGCGCGAGGCTGCCGGGGAAAAGAAAGTGATCGAGATTCCCAAGATCACCGGCGCCGAGGATTTTTCCTTCTTCGCCAACGAGGTACCGGGCTTCTACTACTTCCTGGGTGTAACCCCCGCGGGCCAGGACCCGGCCCAGGCCCCCAGTAACCATTCTCCGCGTTTCTTCGTGGATGAGGCGGCCCTGCAGGTAGGCACCGAGGCCCTGACCCGGCTGGCGCTGGACTATATGGAACAGCACAGCGACGGTTAACTCCCCCATCGGGTGGCCAACCGGTCCGGTGCCGCGATCACAGCGCCCCGGGCCGGCTCTCCAGCCCCCTTCCGGTCACCCCTACCGGTCTCCCACCACTTGCCCCCTTTCCCCTGCTCGCCCCCCCTGACGCTGGCCCGCCCTCCCCGATTGGTCGATGGGCATATTGCAAACTACCCTGAGCCAGTGACGCGTGACTTTTAGTTGCGTCATTGATCCCGGCTGCACGCCAGGACAGAACGGCCATTGGCGCCATTGAGGTACCTGTATGACGCCCGGTGAAGAAGAAAGCAGTATCCATTTTCGCCACCCAACTGTGGCCGACGGCGCAGCTATCTGGCAACTGGTGGTAGACGCCGGGACGCTGGACCGCAACTCCAGCTACCTGTACCTGCTGCTGTGCCGGGACTTCCCCGACTGCTGCGTGGTGGCGGAACGGGGCACATCCCTGCTCGGCTTTACCACCGGCTATCGTGCGGCGGCACGTCCCGATACCTGGTTCCTGTGGCAGGTGGGTGTGGCGGCAGAGGCGCGGGGCCAGGGACTCGCCAAGCGCATGGTCACCTTCGCGCTGGGCGCACTGGTGCCCGGTGAGGTGCGCTACCTGGAGACCACTGTATCCCCCTCCAACACAGCATCCCGCGCACTGTTTAAAAGTATCGCCCGGCAGTTTGAAACCCGGCTGGAGGAAAGCCCGCTGTTCGACGCTTCCCTGTTCCCCGGATCGGAGGGCGAGCACGAATCGGAACCCCTGTTGCGGCTGGGCCCGTTCGATCCCGGCGCCCTGAAACAGGCCGGACACACACTGATTTAATGCCGGCACAAAGCAAGAAGGAGCAACCCCATGCGAATCTTTGAAGAAATGGAATCCGAGGTGCGCGGCTATGTGCGCTCCTTCCCCACGATCTTCGACACCGCGCACGGCTCGGAGATGTTCGATGAACAGGGCACCCGCTACCTGGACTTTTTTGCCGGCGCCGGAACCCTGAATTACGGCCACAACAACCCGAAGGTCACCCGTGCGATGATCGACTACCTGGAAAGGGGTGGCATCGTGCATGGCCTGGACAAGGCCACGGTGGCCAAGCGCGCATTCCTGACCAAGCTGCGGGATACCATCCTGGCACCCCGCAACCTGCACTACAAAGTGCAGTTCACCGGCCCTACCGGCACCAACGCGGTAGAGACCGCGATGAAGCTCGCGCGCCTGGTGAAGAAGCGTTCCAACATCATCACCTTCACCAATGGCTATCACGGCCTGACCCTGGGCTCGCTGGCTGTTACCGGTAACTACGATTACAAGGACGAAACCTACGGCTCCCGCAGCAATACGGCGTTTATGCCCTACGACGGCTTCCTCGGCCCCGGCGTGGATACCATCGACTACATGCGCCGCTTCCTCGAGGACGGTAGCAGCGGCGTCGACCTGCCGGCAGCGATTATCCTGGAGACAGTACAGGGCGAGGGCGGTATCAATATCGCCAGTGTGGAATGGCTGCAGAAACTGGAGGCCCTGTGCCGCGAATTCGATATCCTGCTGATCGTTGACGATATCCAGGTAGGCAACGGCCGCACGGGTACTTTTTTCAGTTTCGAGCGCGCCGGGATTTATCCCGACATGGTGACCCTGTCGAAGTCCATTGGTGCGGGCCTGCCCATGGCCCTGCTGCTGATGCGTCCGGACGTGGACCAGTGGCAGCCGGGTGAGCACACCGGCACATTCCGCGGCAACAACCTGGCATTTGTCGCCGCCACCGAAGCCCTGGGCTACTGGGACAATGACGACCTGTCCGCGGCGGTGAAGCGCAACGGCGAACTGATGCAGGAAGAGTTGCAGCGCATTGTGGAAAAGTATCCGCAGCTGGATGCCAGCGTGCGCGGTATCGGTATGGTGTGGGGCCTGGAGCTGCCGCAGACCGGTGTCGCCGGCGCAGCCTCAAGAGAGGCCTTCGAGCGCAAGCTGCTGATCGAGACTGCCGGCGATCGCGACCAGGTACTGAAATTCCTGCCGTCACTGTTGATCGAGGAAGAGCTGCTGCGGGAGGGACTGGGTATCGTGGATGAGGCACTCGGTGCCATTGTCGAGCAGCGACAGAAAACCGTCGGCGGCCAGGGCAGTTGAGCATGTCAGATATTATCGTCAGTAAATTCGGCGGCAGCTCGGTGGCCAGCGCCGGGCAAATCGAGAAAGTCCGCCAGATCGTCGCCGGCGACAAGCGCCGGCGCATCGTGGTGGTGTCGGCGCCCGGTCGCAGCCAGCCGGGAGAACAGAAGCTCACCGACCACCTGATTAATATCGCCACCGACGGCACACATTTCCGCGAACAGCGCATCAATATCCCGGTGGCTGACAGCAAACTCGCCGTCATCGAGCGCTTCACCAAAATCATGCACGAGCTGGAAATCACCGACAACGACCTGGTCGAGTCACTGAAACAGGACCTGGACTGCAAACTCAGGGGCGACCGGCGGGTGGCATTCCTGGCTTCGCGGGGCGAGCACTACAACGCGCGGGTGATTGCCAGGTATTTCCAGCAATCGGATATGGACGCAGAGGTCGGCCTGCCGGAGGATTTCGGCATGCTGGTCAGCGAGCAGTTCCTGAACGCAAAGCTCCTGGAAGAAGCCTACGTCAATATCCGGAAACTGGCGGCCAGTGAAAAAATTACGGTAGTGCCGGGATTTTACGGCGTCACCAAAAGCGGGGAAGTGGCAGTGTTTTCCCGCGGCGGCTCCGACCTGACCGGCGGCGAGATCGCCAAGGGTGTCTACGCGGGCAGCTATGAAAACTGGACCGATGTGAGCGGTGTTTTCGAGGCCGACCCGCGCCTGGTGCCAGAGGCCAGGGCCATTCCCAGGCTCACCTTCAAGGAGATAAGGTTACTGTCCAGCAAGGGCTTCAACGTTTTCCACCTGAACGCCATGCTGCCCTGCAAGGAACTGAAGATCCCCATTCATATTCGCAATACCAATGCCCCTGACGATCCCGGCACCGTCATCCTGTTCGAGCGGGTGCCGGAAGAGGGAGTGGTTGGTGTTGCGCGCCTGGACAGTGTGGCTTATCTCTACCTGGAAAAGGACATGCTTGGGGAGGAAGTGGGATTTACCGCCGACCTGCTGGGTATCCTGCGGGAGTTCGGTATCCAGACTTATCACTTTCCGACGGACAAGGATGATATCGCTGTGGTGGTCAACCAGGATGATTTGACCGGGGCCATCAACGACCTGCGCCGGCGTATCGAGCAGCAGCTGAAACCGGACTTTATGGACGTGGTTTACAACCTGTCGATACTGACGGCCGTGGGGCTGGGCCTGCAGGGCAACTCCTACCCGATCGTCGATGCGCTGAGTGCGCTGGGCAAGTCGCATATCCCCATCGAGATGATCGACCAGAGCCCGTCGCAAATCTGTTTCCATATCGGCGTCCAGCAGTCAGTTGCCGACGACGCCCTCAAGATCCTTTACCGGGCCCTGATCGACTGAGGGCGAACACCGGGTTCGCCCTCAACACGAACGTCAGGCCGATTCTGTCGACCGGGACGGGCGACGACGACGGCGCGGGCGCTGGCTGTCGCTGCGCGGGGCATCGGAACGATTGCCACCGTTACCACGTCCACCGTTGCCGCGCCGGTTTCCACCACCGCCATTGCCGGGCTTGCCGTTACCGGGCTTCCTGTTGCCCTGGTTCCCGCCGCGCGGCGCGCGACCGGACTCCGGCAGCGCATGGTCAGGCTCGAAGCCCTCGATCTCCTCGCGCTTGATCGGGTTCTTGATCAGGCGCTCGATATCCCGCAGCTGCTTGATCTCGTCCGCACTCACCAGCGACACGGCCTGGCCGCGCGCACCGGCACGGCCGGTACGGCCGATACGGTGGACGTAATCCTCAGGCACATTGGGCAGGTCGAAGTTGACCACCTGCGGCAGTTGGTCGATATCGATACCGCGGGCAGCGATATCCGTCGCCACCAGGATCTGCACCTTGCCGTTCTTGAAATCCGCCAGGGCCTTGGTACGGGCATTCTGGCTCTTATTGCCATGGATCGCAGCCGCGCGGATATCATCACCCTCAAGCTGCTTCACCAGGCGGTTGGCACCGTGCTTGGTGCGGCTGAATACCAGCGCCTGGTGCCAGCCGTTCTCGTGGATCAGGTGGCTCAGCAGCTTCTGCTTGCGCGCCTTGTCCACCGGGTGCAGCGTCTGGCGAACAGACTCGACTGTGCTGTTGCGCGGGCTCACGTCGATTTCCACCGGGTCGTGCACCAGACCCCGGGCCAGCTGGCGGATCTCCGGAGAGAAGGTGGCCGAGAACAGCAGGTTCTGGCGGCGTTCCGGCAGCAGTCGCAGCACGCGCTTGATATCGTGGATAAAGCCCATGTCCAGCATGCGGTCGGCCTCGTCCAGTACCAGCGCCTCCAGCTCGTCAAAGCGGATGGCGCCCTGGCCGTGCAGGTCCAGCAGTCGTCCGGGAGTGGCTACGAGGATATCCGCACCGCCGCGCAGCCGGGAGATCTGCGGGTTGATTTTCACCCCGCCGAACACACAGGCGTGTTTCATCGGCAGGTATTTACTGTACAGCTGCACATTGTCGAATACCTGCGCAGCCAGCTCGCGGGTCGGTGTCAGCACCAGCGCGCGCACCTGCTTGTTGCGGGCCTTGTCGCCCTGCATCAGGCGATGCAGCAGCGGCAGGGTAAATCCGGCAGTCTTGCCGGTACCGGTCTGCGCCGCCGCCATAATGTCGCCACCACGCATCACCGCAGGAATGGCCTGCGACTGGATCGGGGTGGGTTTTTCGTAGCCCTGTTCAGCTACCGCGCGGGCCAGCTCATCGGCCAGGCCCAGTTCTTCAAATAACATATCAGTCCTCAGGTCGCGTCGCGCGCGACCGCACAGATGCCCGCCCCAGGCGGTTACATCGGGGAAAACCAGAGATCACGAAGAGGATCGTTTCGCTCTGCCGTCATGTGACCGGGAATTGTTCGACCGGTTCGGTGCGGCATTCAGTAGTGAGTTCCAGGGGGACTTTTGGGAAAGTGTTCCAGGAGGGGTGCCGCAGGGAGGTCGAGCGGCCTACAGATGACGCTGCTGGCATGTCACCAGCGCGGGCACTATACCACACATGAACTGACCGGTAAGTTCTTTTTTTGGGGCGCTGCAATCTGCCCCGCTGCCGGCGCATCCCACCCTGCCTCCCTGCTCGCGCAGGTAATAGACAACGCCTATTTACAGCTGCCCCCATAGGACTAGCGGGTATTTGCGGGCAGCTGGTGCCACCCTAGCCTACGGAAAAGGCCGGTAGCGGCGAAGGTATCGTATAAGCGAAATTTACGATGTAACACATTAATAATGCTGTGCTGGGCAGCGGGAGGTTATGGCCATGTCTGCCTATTATTGTGAAAACTTCCAGCCGGAAACTGTCACCCTCGACGACGGTCGCGTTGTGCAAATCCGCGCCGTATGCAGCACTGACGGTGACCTGGAAAAACAACTGTTTGAAGGCCTGTCACCGGAACTCCGCCGCGACCGCTTCCTGGGGGGGAGTTGCAAGGTCAGTGACAAGCTGCTGTCCCTGCTTACTGACAACGACCACCATATCCACGAAGCATTGATCGCTATCGCCGATGCCGATTCCGATCCCAGGGCGGTGGGCGTGGCCCATTATGCCTGTGACGCCAGTGGCCATGCCTGCGAATGTGCAGTCGTGGTTGCGGACGACTGGCAACACCAGGGGCTGGGCAGCACCCTGCTCGATCGACTGACCCAAATCGCCAGTGGCCACGGTCTCGATGAGATCTACTCGATTGAATCCGCGGAGAACCACCACGGTGAACGACTGGCAAGGGCCATGGGGTTCCAGGCCCATGCGGACCCGCACGACTATACGTTGCTGACTTACACCAAGTACCTGCATCCGGATTACCTGGTGAGCAAGGAAGCGGCAAATACCGCAGTGCGGAGGCACTAGCGGTGAACCGACTCAGGCTGGAAACAGATGAAAAAAGGGCCGGTCGCCCCCGGGGTAGCCCCGGGGGCGACCGGCCCTGTCGATGGGGCAGTCGTAATCCCGTAATCGCCAACCGGCCAGGAGCTTTCCCAGCCGGTTACTCGTATCCGGATAACCTGTTACCCGATCTCTGCCAACAAATCGCTACATGGTGCCGTTGGCGATTGTGATCACGTCAACCGCGTAGTCTACCGCCGGCGTGAGATCCAGGGCCTTGCTGGAGTAAGGACCAGTCTCACCCACGAGGGTCGTTTCCTGGGGCATCTGCAGGGTTGCGCTTTCCTGTTCTGCCGGTTCGTCAGTAATGGTCCCGCTGTACCCGTCCCTGAAGGCAAAACTCTGCACCGGCGCAAAACGCCAGACGGCCAGGTCACCGCGTTCCGGCATGGAATTGTGCTCGGTAAAACCATTCTTGCTCAACACCACCGGCTCACCGTCCGCGGCCACTGCAATACTCTCCCCGTAAAACTCTGCGCTTACGGCGACACTGAGATGCTGCTGGATCAGCCCATCCGGTCCCATTTTCGATACCCAGTATCCGCCGGCACCCGAGCCCAGCATCCAGATATCCCCTCCCGGCGTGGGTATCACTCGCCTTACATCGCCATAGGCGACTGACTGTGTGTAACGATAGCTGCTACTGATATTGCCCAGGCTATCCAGGGCAACCACTACCGGGCGCAGGTCAACGGCCGCCTCGGGATCAAAATCAGCGGTGCCCACCAACAGCACTTCTGCGGGGTTATCCGGATCAGTGACCTCGGCCAGGCGGGCGGAGAAGTGGTAATTGGCATCCAGCACCGGGTACTTCCGCTGGTAGAGCAGGTTGCCATAGGCATCCAGCTTGAACAGCTGCGGCAGCTTGCTGGATTCAGCGCGATCAAAGGCCACATAAATGCTGCCATCAGCAACCTGCAGCACATCGGCCGGGACGCCGAGCACGTCCACGGTATAGCGCTTCGACCAGACCAGCTCCCCCTGGCTGGATACTTTTACGATATCAAAGAAATCCTCAACGGCATTCTGGCGGGCCACCGCCACAAAGCCATCGGTTACCCCGTCGCGATCCTCATCCAGCGCTTCCAGCTCGCTGAAGGTCGGCTCACTAGTATAAGCATCGTCCTCAAGGTGTTTCTCCCACAATTTGGAACCATCAGCGGCATTTACCTTGATCAACTTCTTCTGGTAAATGTCCGTGTAGCGACGGACATTGAGCAGGAATACCGGATTACCGTCTGAGGCCGCTACTACACCGCCAAACTCCACTTTCCCGCCATTTTCAGCCTGGGTGAACTCCTTCGCCCAGACCACCTGCCCATACTGGTCCAGCCTGAAGTACTGGGTCTGGAAATTCGACTCACCTACGACCAGGTACTGGCCGCCACCGAGTGCCAGCAACTCCTTCGGCGTAATCGCCCCGCTAGCCCCCGGGTATGTCCTGATCCATGCGTTCGCAGCAAACTGCTCTCCCGTGGTGACAGTGGCCTGGTTGGAATACTCCGACACCACATCGCTATTGGCGGCGTAAATTCGGTAAACGTAGGTGGTTTCGTAGGCGAGACCCGAATCCGTGTACTGCTCCACATCCGCTGTGACGGCTGTGACACGGCTGAAAGTGCCCCCATCCAGCTTTCGCTCAATAACGAACTCTTGTTCGTTATCGGACATATCCACCCACTGGAGGGTTATGCTGTTGCCATTGACCCCGGTCACGGCCAGCTCGGCTGGTGCGTTTACGGGATCCGGCTCCGTAGTCGTGTCCCCAGAACTATCACCACCGGTCCCGGAGCCATCGCCAGCAGTGTCACCGCTACCGGAACCACTGTCCCCGGTGCCACCACCATCAGAGGTCCCGCCGTCACCGGAACCGCTGTCAGAACCACTGGGCACCGGATCGGTGCTGTCGCCACCACCGCCGGACCCGCCCCCGCCACAACCGGCCAGGACCATAAACAAAGACAAAACAATCGCGTATTTCATACTGCGCTCACAGGCATCCCAAAGTGTTTATCCCGATCCTGCGGTATGCATACGGCACAGGTGCGCCCGGCCAGCACTAACCCGAAAGATCCAGATTCTCGTTAACTACACATCCCTGCGAGTCCTATTCCACGTCGAATAGTGGAAATCTCCCTATCACGCGTGGTATCCAGCAAGTGGCACGAATGTTTAACCCGAAGCGTCAAAAATGTGACCCCCGTCTCACTTTTGGCGAGGTTGTTGAATTGAGAGGAGAACTGGCAAGAGTAGAGAGGAAGGGAAGCGGGCGGTCCCGTCAGGGGACCACCACTCAGGTCTGCCGGCCCGCCCTGGCAGGCGGTTATTGGAGCCTAGGGAAAGATGATTTCGCGGGGCTCTGCACCGCTGAACAGCGAGGGATACTTCCTCTTCGCCAGGGCAATCATCTGGTCACGGTATTCATCGGTGAGGCCGACACCCTTGTCCGAGGTAACCACGGTCCCGTAATAGAACACTCCCTCATTATCGAAGCGCATCAACCTGGGATCCTTGACATCGAGATAGGGGAACCTGGCCTGCACAGCATTGGAACCGGGCAGGGTTTCAAATTGTATATATTCGATGGCCAGGCTTTCACCTGCGGGAAACGCAAGCGCATAGACGTCGACTATTTCCGACGAGTGATTGCGGGGATGCACGACCAGGGAATAGCGCTTGCCGTCGGCATTCTTGCCCTTGACGACATTGAGGTCATAACTGCCGACAACCCCGAGCAACATGACCGCTTCGTCCTGGTAAAAGCGGAAGTCCGGGTTGCGTGAATAGTAATAGCCATCATTGACACATCCGGAACAAAGCAAAACAAGCAGTAAAACAATTACACCTTTAATCCTCATAATCCCCCCAAAAAGCAACATGAATTGATAGTGAACCCAGGGTGCGAAAGTGGACATCGAATCATCCACCTCGCCCTGTCTTTTGATAGCTGCCGCAGGATATGGCTCAACCAGCCGCACCAATGCAACGATATAAAAAAACCCCGCAGCGAGTGCGGGGTTATCCCATCCTGGTCAGCTCTTCCCGGAAACCGGGGAGGCTTTAGATATCCTCTACGTTCAGCTTGTCCGCGTCAGTTGTCTTGTCCCCGGACTCCTGTGCCGCCTTGATATCCCTTCGCAGCATTGCGACAGCCTGGCGAAACTGCTTGTCATTCTCAGCCTCGGGATTGTTCTCGGACAGCACACCCAACAGGTTACGAGCCACTAAAAACTTACCCTGCTTGGCATAACACCGGGATGCAACCACCATGGCTTGCGTATTACCGTAGGTAGCCTTATCGAGCGACGCAGCCTGCTCTATCGCGACAATTGCCTCACCACAGTTGTCGACGATATACAGAGCCTTGGCCAGCTCAACATACGCCTTGGGAGTCGGCTTCAACTTGATGGAGCTGATAAAACTCCGTACCGCTTCATCGAACTCGCTTTCAGTCACCAGCATTTCGCCCAGGAACAGGTGCGCCCTGAAGTTATCCGGCTCCTCCTGGAGATACGCCCTGACCTTTGCGATTGCGGTATCAGTCTTGCCGATCATCGTATGCGCCTTCGCATCCAGAACAACAAACTCATATCGGTATTTACCGGTGTCTTCAACAGCGGCGACCAGTTCGATCGCCTTGTTGAAATCGCGGTTCTTGGCGTAAAACTGGGCTTTGATCAGCTCATAGTATGCATCACCTGAACACTGCTTTTCCTTCTCCAGCAACATGTTCAGTTTTTCACCATCCGTGGCATCCCGGTGCAGCACCGAGTCAACGACTTCCCGACAATTGTCAGCATAGACATGTTGCATAAATAACAACCCGAACAAAAAAGCTAGAAATTTCATAGTGTTAACCGCTCTCAACCCGTTACGACCGGCTTAATCATCCCACCAATCGAAATCAAAGTATTCAGAGACCTCATCAATGCCGTCTGACACTGTGTTAATACCGGTGTCGATAGCCGATTCAATCGCGGGAATTGCGCTGTCGATTGTTTCGGTTAGCTTATCATAGTCAAACTGTACTCCTACAGTGGTTTTTAGCTTGCCGCCTATCAGCGCAGAGACACCGCCACCAAGGGTCGCAGAGAAGCCGGGCTTGGTTTCATAAGTCTTGAAACCGGCTTCGCCGGAAACCCCGATAGCCCCGACATTGAAGTCACCTTCCGTTTTTACCGATACGGTAATGCCCCACATGGATTCATATTTCACTTCGCCCTGGCCCTGGAACTTCAGGGCAACTGCCTCCAGGGAACCCTGTGCATTTACATCCACCTTGGGAACAATGCCGCTACCGCGGGAGAATACCGCTTTCAACTGGCCGTCCGCCTGGGCGACAGATCCAATCGACCCGCTTCCCGCAAATGTGGTGTTGCCGTATTCGCTCGGCAAAACGTAGTCTCCCTTCGCATCCAGATATGACAACTCTGCAGTCGCGTGAGCTGACAACTCACCCTGGAAACCACTCTTGTTGAGTTCGAACTTATACCCGGCATTAGTAGACCCTTCCAGGCCAACACCAATCCTTACAAAGTCCTCGCTGTCGCCCCAGGTCTCGCTGACGAAATCAATACGTCCGGAAAGATCCTCGTCAAAGAGCTTGTCTTCGGCAAAGACTACGGAAAAATCGGTTTCGTTTTCAAAGCGCTTCTCGCGGGCGTAGTCCTCCATGCTTTCCCGGTCATCCCAGGGGTTAGTGGCAAACCGACCGGTTTCCACATCCCGGTAGCGTCCGTTTTCGTCATAGACACGCCGGTTATTGATTCCCTTGACGCTTTTGGCAAGGACAGCGATATCCTCAACGGCATCGTCAGTGTCAACGTCGTCGGAGCCAGCGATCGGCTCAAAGGTCTCAGTGACGTTTTCTACGCCCTCCCAGGTATCCAGGAATCGTGCGTTATTGCCATTGAAGGCGATCTGGAGATCCTGGGCCCGGCGCACCAGGTCACCCTCCACGGTGTAGAGCCCGCCAGCGACCATCTCTGTACGGGATAGTTGGCCAACGGTTTCCTCTGTTTGGGTGTTGTTGACGTCCAGGTTGAACTCCAGGCCAGCATTCCGGAAATTCGCCTGCGCCGCCTCAATTGCCTCCAGGTTCAGTGTGCCATCCCGGTTGACCAGTGCTTGTGGATCCCCATTGGCGATTTTCTCCAGCTCGGTGACAGCAACATCACCGCCATAGGTCTTCAATGCAGCAGCGGTAATCTCCTCGGAGCCCGAAGGCAGGATTACTTCTGTACCCACCTGGATACCACGGGTATTGATACCCTGTAGCTCCGGGTTGATGCTGACCATCTGCTGGACATACAGCTGGACATCACGCTCGGAAGCCTCCGGGCCTAGCACCTGCCGGGCAACCGCGCTCGGGTTGTCACCTGACTGGAAGGTATAGGTCTCCGGCCCTGCCTGCTCCTCCAGTGGCAGCGGCTCGAGTGGAGTCAGGGTCTCGAGCGGGTTCTCCAGCTTGGGAGCCTCGAGTACCGGCACCATCATCGGGCGGCCTACTGCCACTGCGCCAGAGGCAGCGGCTGTATTCCTGGCCTGCTCCTCGAAATATTCGGCAAGCCCGCTGCTGGCACGCTTCTGCTGTGTAGTGGCCCAGCGCTGCAGGCCGCTCTTGCTGGCAATCACGTTGCCGATCGACTTGCCGATTTCGTTGCCAATGGCATTCTGCAGGTACGATGTACCGGCATTCCGGTCTACGAGGCTCATAGCGCCGCCAATCAGCAGGTCTGCGCCCAGGTTACTCCCGGCAATTTCGAACTTATCCGTCTTGCCTACCGCTGCACCGATCGTGCTGCCAACCGCGTTGACCCAGTCACCAGTAGTTACCTCGCCCTCACGGATATAGGTTTCGGCCACATCCAGCCACGGCGTAATCATCTGCACCGTGCTGGAGCTTAGGCCACCAATGCCCTGGATCGCCACGCTGCCATCCTGGCTGGTTGTGGGTGTCAGGGCGGCGGCAGCCAGGCTGGACCAGCTGGTGATCTTGCCGCTGGTGATCAGCTGCTTGGAGGCCGCACCCGCGACCTTCAGGGCAGCAGCAGCGGTTTTGGCGTACTTCAGGGTTTTTGCGCTGACATCCGCAGCCTTGACGGCGGCGCCAAGCCCCTGGGCGGCACCACTGAAGGCACCGGCCACTGCGCCGGCAGCCACTTCTTTCCAGTTGAAGCTCTCCTGGTAGCCAAGGGCGATAAACAGCCCCTGCTGCACAATGGCGGCCGCCGCACCCACCACCGCGCCTGCCACGGCGAAGGCGGCCAGCGAGGCCGCGGTACCGCTCAGACCCAGGAAGGTACCGGCCGCTCCCAGCAGCGCACCGGCCAGGCCGGCGGTCACGATGGTGGCCACTACCGCAATGACCACCACAATGATGATCATCAGGATGTTGCCGCAATCGTCGTCGTCCTGCGGGGTTTTCAGGTTCGGCAGCGTGGAGCCGATAATGTCGTTTTCGTTGTAGACCTTGTGGGTATCCGCATCGATACGGCCGGTCTCAACGCTATTGGGCACGGTGATACGGACACCGCCCTTGATCGGCTGGCTGGGATCCAGGCCGTTGGCCTGTGCCAGCACAAACCACAGGCTGGGGTTGCCGTAAACGCGGGCAGCGATGGACTGCAGGCTGTCACCCTCAACCGCAGTGACAGTGGTGACGGAGCCGGACGGGTAATCCTCACCGATGTTCTGCATCAGGTTGTAGTCACCGGTATCCAGCTGCTCTTCCACATCACCGTTGGCCCAGGTTTTCTTCTCGCCCACGGCGTGGCCGTTGGCATACTGGAACTCGGTCTCGCTGATGTCGTTATCGGTACCCTCGTCGTGGTAGCGGTACAGGATCTGGCCGTCGTTGTTGTAAACAAAGGTCAGGTATTCCCTGCGGTCCTGGTTGTCGCCTTCCCCCTTGTCCAGGCGCGTCAGCTGGTCGTTGGCATTGTAGGTATAGCGGCTGGTGCCATTGGCATCACCCTTGCCCACGATTTTCTGCTCACGGCCATCGGCGTGGTAGTAGTAGGTATAGGTATAAGTGGCGTCCTCGGTGACGAGCTTGGTTTTCAGCAGGCGACCGGAGTCGTCATAGGTGCTGTAGGTCTTCTGGTCATCACTGTCGCTGTAAGTCGAGATTCCATTGGCGCTGTATGTTGTATAGCTGTAGGTCTCGCGGCTGCCGTCCTTGAAGGTTTCGTAACGCCTTACATTACCATCGGCGTCGTATTGCCAGGTGCTATACCAGTTACCGGCATCCTCGCCGTCCTGGTCGGTCCACTCCGCCCGGGTCACCCAGCCGCTCTGGTTGTACTGGTAGGAGACGACGGCGTCGCCCTTGTTCCAGGTGGCCCGCTGCCCCAGGCCGTCATAGCCAAACTGGCTGATTACCTTGTTCTCAATCCCGTCACGCATTTCAGTAACGCGATTGGCACCGTCATATTCATACCAGTGATCAACCGCCTCACCGGTGTAACTCGCATCGGTAAAGACATGTTTCTGGTTGCCCGCAGCATCCCACAGGTAGTTGAGGTGCTGGCCGGTGACACTGTCATGCCAGCGGACCATCTGCCCCGACTCATCGTAGCCATAGGTGATATTGCGGTTGTGGTCGCCGGCCCCGGTAATGACCTCGGACATCCGGTTGCCCATCAGGTCGTACTGGTAAAAAGTGGAAATGCCGGTTTTTATGTCCTCGACAGATTCGAGATTCCCCGATGTGTCGTAGGTCTTGCGGATGTCCGGCCCACCTGTACCGGTGCTGCTCGCCCCGACCAGTTCCAGCGTGCGGAATATCTGTGAGAAGTTGTAATAGAAATTGTCGTCCAGCGGATCGAAACCGAAGTTCCACAGGCCGGTATTGATCGCACTGTTGGAGACCGGCCGGAACTCACGGATCATGTTGCCAAAGTCGTCATACTCATAGGCGGTCTTGCGACCACCCTGGTCGACCGTCGCCACCTTGCGACTGAAGGCGCCATACTCATGGCTGGTTACCCGGCCGGCGGCGTCTTTTTCGGCAACCAGGTTGCCGTAGGCATCGTACTGGCGGGTCTCGGTAACGGTGTTGCCGTTCACGCCCTCATAAGAGGTGGACACAACCCGGTTGAGGCCATCGTACTCCTGGTATGTCCAGTCGCCGGCAATATCACGGCTACCGGTACGGTTGTCGCGATTGTCGTACTCGAACTCCAGGCTGCGGTTACCGGCATCGGTTTGCCGGGTCAGGCGATCGCGATGATCGTACTCAAAGCTGGTGGTGCGCTGCCCGAGGTTACCGACCGTATCGATGAGGGACATGGACAGGCGACGCCCGAAGACATCGTAAGTGTAACGCTTGAGTTCGCCCTCGCCGTTGATCTCCTCCACCAGGCGACCGGCGTCGTCGTAACGCATGCTGGTCTCATTGCCCAGCTGGTCGATGGTCCGGGTCTCGTTGCCCAGGCGATCATAGAAATGCTGTGTCACACCGCTGTATTGCCCGGTGCGGTTGTCATCCTCCCAGGTCATCATGCCCAGCGCATTGAACTCACGTGTGGTGGTATAGCCACGGGCATCGGTCACAGAGACCTGTTTGTCCTGTACATCGTAGCCATACTGGGTGAATGCACGCTGTGAGGAAGCCTGGCCAAATACTTCGGTGGCCACGCCGTACTCGGCCACCATGCGGTTGCGGCCGTCGAACACCGCGTAGCTGTCACGTCCGGTGGCGGTGCCGCTTTCGCCGGTAATCTCCGTAACGACGCGGTTGCCGTTTGCATCGACACCGTATTCCCGCCAGACGCCATCGCCCTCGTTGCTGGCAACCAGCTGGTCCAGCGCGTTGTAAACATACTGCGTGTAGTAACCCGCTGACTTGCCATCGACCGCACGGCCGCCCTGCCCGAGGCCACTGTCCTCCACTGCCAGGCTGACAAAATTCCGCTCGTCATTGCTGGGACCGGAATACAGGCCGGTTGCAAACGAGATGTGGCCGGCCGCCGTTACCTCCAGGTTGCCGCCGGTCTCGCTGCCCAGCACAGTGAGACTGCTGCCCTGGTAGTTCTGGCTGGTGCCGCTGGTGACCTGGTCACTGTCCAGCCGCAGCCACTGCACGATCACCTCGTTGCCATCGGCATCGGTATAGCTGAGCTTGACGTCGTAAGCACCCTCCTGCAGCTGTGCCAGGGTGGCCGAGTGGCTGGTGCCGTCGAACGCCATCACGGTGCTGTCTGTGAAGTCCAGGCCACTGCCCGCCGCGCGCCAGGACAGGGTCAGGTCGCCATTGATATTGGCCACCTCCGCCGGGTCCAGGGTCAGGCTGAAGTCCTGGTCGTAGCCCAGTACGTTGGTGACAGGGGGATTCTCCGGGTTATCGGGATCCTCCACGTCTTCAGTGATTTCGGTACTGGTGATATCCAGGCTGTGGCCCGTGCCCACCTGCTCGCCATAGAAAGCGTTATAGCTGTGCGTACCGGCCGCCAACTCAGCCGATACCACCAGCTGGCCGTCGGCATCCCGGGTGCTCTCCACCCACTGGCCGTCGATCAGGACCAGCTGGGAACGTGCGCCTTCGGAGCCGACGTCGGCAGCCTGCCAGCTCAGTCCCTGGCGTGAGCCAGACAATGGCTCGGCGCCACCAACCTCGACGGTGAACTGGTCCAGCAGGAGCTCCTGGGCACCGAACAGGGTGGCATCGGCGTAGGCCCCCTCGAGCGTGATCTGGTAACTGCCGGCAGCCAGCGGGCTGCTGCTGGTACCAAGATCCAGGGCATAGCTCCAGGTGCCGTCGCCGTTGTCGACACCCTCAACCGCGGCTGTACCAGTCGTGCCATCGGGGCCGGTCCAGCTCGCCACCACGGTGGAGAACTGGCTCGCGACTTCCGCCGGCACCCTGCTGTCGAGGTTGATGATGTAGTTGGTATTCTCGCCGCTGACGACAGAAGTCTGTGACAGCCCGGTGTTCACCCCGAC
This sequence comes from Microbulbifer sp. JSM ZJ756, assembly GCF_044383805.1. Lineage (NCBI taxonomy): Bacteria > Pseudomonadati > Pseudomonadota > Gammaproteobacteria > Cellvibrionales > Microbulbiferaceae > Microbulbifer > Microbulbifer sp. JSM ZJ756. The sequence goes on from NZ_JBISER010000012.1 coordinate 80,745, forward strand.
ATGCTGGGAGTCGGCGACAAAAGTTTTTTCACCACTCTGGAAACTGCTGCCACTAGCGTCTTCCCAACCGATACGGTAAGAAAGCTCGGCAAGGTTGGTGACATTGTCCAGGGTAACGCTGAAACTGCCATCGGCGTTTTCAGTCATGGCCACCTGGTTGGTGGTGCTGCCCGCGGCACCGTAATTCAGCACCAGGTTGCTGGCGGTACTGCCGGGCTGCACAGTGATCGTGACGCTGTCACTGTCAACGCGCTCTACCTCGATATCGCCCAACAGTGGCGGTACCTGCAGTACTTTTTCCTCGGACCAGGCCAGGTTGCCGGCGCGGTCGGCGGTGACCACACGGAAATAGAGTGCCTCGCCCTCGCCGAACTCCTCGCTGGGAATATAGACCTCGCCGGTCTCCGAGAACCAGGTGCCCAGTTCCGCACTGCGCGAGCTGTAAGACTCCGGCTGTTCCTGGCTGCTGGAACCCCAGACTACCCAGCTCTTCTGGTCGACGCCCTGGGGCATATCCCACTGCACCACCAGCATGTCGCCGAACTCGGCGGTAATGTTTTCCACCTGCTGGACATTGTTCTCGATTTCACCGGTGTACATCTCCACCTGGTTACCCGCAGCGTCGTAACGGATACTGGAGCCGGTACCGTCCGGGGAGATGTTCTTGGTGATGCGGCCGGCGGCGTCGTAGGCCATCTCGGTGACGAACCCGTCACCGTCCTGCGCCCAGGTCTGCTCGCCGCGGGCGTTGTAGCGGATTGTCTTGGTGATGTCGTCGGCGTCGTTGGCCGCGTCCATCAGGTCGGTCTCCGACGTCTGGCGGTTGCCGGCGTCGTAGCCCATGGTCGTGGCCTGGTCGTTGGTGTGGCTTGCCACCAGCGTTGCGAACGCGGTGTCGCCACTCAGGCTCGCCAGGTTCACGCCCGCAGCCACGGCGTTGTAGTAACGCTTGCGCTCGGTCAGGTTGCCGTTTTCATCGTAGCTGTAGGTGTGCAGTACCCGGTCGCTGTTGATCACCGCCACCTTGCGGTCGGCGGCATCGTAGTAGCTGTACTCGGTGGCTTCCTGGCTGGTGCCGGCCGCCACGGTGCGGCTGGTCTGGTTGCCCTTGCCGTCGTAGGTGTACAGGGTGAGCACGCGCTCCCGGGTCTGTACGCCGTCGTTGTCGAGTACGTCCACCAGCGGTGAGCGTTCCTCGATCACGCGGTTGGCCGCGTCGTAGGTCTTGTTGACGGTGTACACCTCGCCGGCCGGCGCGGCCGGGCGGGTGGCGGAGGTGATGCCGGTGGTGTCCAGCGGCTGGGTGTAGACGCGCTGCTCCAGCACATTGTCCTGGGCGTCGTAGTCCCACTCCACCAGGTAGCCTTCCGGGTCCACCTGCGCCAGCAGGCGGTCTTTGTCGTCGTACCAGGCGTAGGTGGTGTTGCCGTTCTTGTCGGTGACTTCGATGGCGTTGCCGAAGTCGTCGTAGACGGTGGTTGCCTCCGGGCGCACCTCTCCTGTGGTGGCCACCGGCTCGCCGGTGCTGGTGTCCACGGAGGTCACTGTCACCTGCGGGTACACGGTGCGGGTGAGGCGCCCCATGCGGTCGTAGGACATGTCGGTGGTGCGGGTATCACCCAGCCCGGTCGGGCGCACGCTCGGGTCAGTGTGCGCGGCGGATGCCAGGCGGGTCATGTACAGGGTCTCGCTGGCCTTCTCGCCAAAGGCGTTGTAGCTCCACTCGGTCAGCACGTTGTCCGCGCTCAGCTCGGCCACCTGGCGGCCGTTGGCGTCGAAGTAACGGGTGGTGGTGTAGC
>NZ_JBISER010000013.1:0-82513 GCF_044383805.1 Microbulbifer sp. JSM ZJ756
TGCCGGGCGACAACGTACAGATGACTGTTACGCTGATCGCACCGATCGCCATGGAAGAAGGCCTGCGCTTCGCGATTCGTGAAGGTGGCCGTACCGTGGGTGCCGGCGTGGTATCCAAGATCATCGAGTAATCACTACTCCTGATCTGGAATAAAAAGCCGCAGCGGAAACGCTGCGGCTTTTTTTATGCCTGTGGTCCGGCTGCAGTCGGGGCCGGGTCAGAGCGTTCCCTTTTTCCATGGACCCCGGATGGCGAAAGTGACGCCCGGTGACTGAACGTTGGCGAACAGCCAGTCACCGTAAAAGGTGGCCCCCGCCCATTCCCGGCCGCGGAAATCGCCCTCGGTGCTATCCCAGAAGTTTGCCCTGGTTCCCGGGTACACCGCGTCGATGCGGTCGATATCGCCGGCTCCCAGCACAATGCGGTTCTCCGCAAACGGGAAGGTAATGCCCTCGTGGGTCAGGCCCACCATGCGCTTGGGGTTCGAGCTGCCGTCCTCGCACAGGATGATGCCGCCGCGCGGGCTGATGGCGATATTGTCCGGGCCGTCCACGTCCGAGGCGTCACTGGATTCGTAGAGCATGGTCAGGGTTTCCGCCCGCGGGTCGTAGACCCACACCTGGCCCAGCTCGGCGGTGCCCCCATCGGTGGAGACGAAGTAGATCAGGCCGCGGTCTTCCCAGCAGCCCTCGCCGCGGGAGAAGATGGCGGCACTCGGGGCGGAATCGAACGGGCGGCCCTGCATCCCCTCGGGGTCGGTCACCGCTTCCCAGGCGACCTCGAAGGTATCGCCGGGCTGGAAGCCACCCCGCAGGTCCATGGATGGCTGGCCCTTCACCACCAGGGCATACAGCTTGCCGCCGTCCCGCAGTGCTTCGCTGCGATCGCGACCGCCGCGCCAGTTGCGGTGGCCGGCGCCTGGCTGCACATATTTGTAGAATCCGCACGGGTTGGCGTCCTCGGTCTCGTACACAACTCCGGTATTCGGGTCGACAGCAACCGCTTCGTGGCTGAAGCGTCCGGCGGCGCGGACCGGCTGGCCACCATTGCTGGTGCCGAACCCCGGCACGTCGAAGATATAGCCATGGTTGTAGCCATCATTGCGACTGTTCCAGGGGTGGAAGGTCTCTTCACAGGAAAGCCAGGATCCCCAGGGGGTTGGGCCGCCGGCGCAGTTGCGGATAGTGCCGCCGAGGCTGGTGTAGGAGCGCACGAAGCGCCCGCGAGCCAGGTCGAACTCCAGGTTGGTGGTGCCCCCAAATTCGGCCGGGTTGTACATGCCTCCCGGGACGTGACACTGGGTGCTCTCGCCTGCTGAGAGCTCGTGATTGCGCACCAGGGCGATGGTGTGGCCGCGGCGGGCGCAGACCGCCATGCCGTCGTGATCGGTCGGTGTGGCCCGGCCATCGTCCATCAGTTGGCCGGTCCAGCCAAACGACAGGTACTCGAAGCCCCTGGGGAGCGCAAGTAGGGGCAGGCCGGTAGCCAGGTCGCGGGTGGGCTGCAGGGGGCCGTAATCGGGCGAGTAGGCGTCGCGCCCCCGTCCATATCCGGCACCGCTCCCGGCTGCGGCGCGAGCGGCCAGTGAAGAGAAGGCCAGTCCCGCGGCCCCGGCCGCCAGGCCGGATTTGCAGAACTGCCGCCGATCCAGGTTGGCTGCGTCTTTATTGTTGTCCATGATTCCTCCAGAGGTCTTGGTTGCGCGAATTGGCTGCCCGCGGCTGCTTCAATGGCTATGAACACCGGGTCGGGAGGCGATACTGCTTGCTGTTTTCCGGTTCCGGTCACCGTGGACACAGGGATGGCGGGAGGGTGGGATGCTGCTGTCGCCGGCACCGTCCGCCCGCAATTGAATGCGCGTCCAGATTAGGGGTGGTCAATGACAGGCGGGGCAAGCTTGGGTGAAGTTTTGGTGGCCGGGGTGTTGCAGCGCTGCGCGTTCAGGCGCTCTTAAAGCGCGCCTGCCGGGCTCATGAGTCGGGCCGGGTGCGAAGCCGGTCTCGGTTGGGGAGGGCCCCTGTCGCCCTGACAGGAGCCCTCAGGTCTACCGCGCTGAGGTTACGGCCAGTCCTTGCTCAGGTCGCAGTGGCGGCAGCCGGAGAACAGCTGGTCGAAATCGCGTCCGTCCATCGCCACAAGCTCCTCGTGGTCGCCGGACTCAAAGTAGACCGTGTCGCAGCGCCCCAGGCTGCTGTCCACCAGGGTGGTGATGCCGTAGGCAGGTCCAAGTGGGGGCAGTGCGCCCAGTTCGCAGTCGGGGAAGGTGCCTGCCAGGTCTTCCTCGGGCACCATCTCCAGCTGGTTGCGGCCGGTCTCATCATGGACTGCCCGCATGTCCACGCTACTGCTGGCGGGTATCACCACCATCACGGGGCCCTGTGAGTCACGGAGCAGGATCGCCTTGGCAACCCGGTCCTCGCGCACATTGGCGGTGTGGGCGGTCTCGCGGCTGGTGGCGCTGTGTGAGTGAGTGATCACGCGGTAGGATACCGAGTGGTCATCCAGATATTGACTGACTGTAGAGGCCATGGTCATGGTAAAGCCCTCCTGTTCGGCCCGGTAAGCCAAGTGTAGTTTCGCGCCAGGGCGGCGTCGAAAAACCAGACAGGTTGAGTGCTTGACACCCAGTCCCAGCGCCCGTAGAATTCGCGCTCCTTTTCGCCCGCCCTCGGGGCTGCGTAAAAGGACGCTCTTTAGGTTTTTAAGTTGGAGTTTGATTCCATGCAGGGTCAACGCATTCGAATTCGCCTGAAGGCGTTCGATCACAAGCTGATCGATACGTCTACCCAGGAGATCGTCGAGACGGCCAAGCGCACTGGTGCGCAGGTTCGCGGTCCCATTCCGCTGCCGACTCGCAAGGAGAAGTACACCGTGCTGATCTCCCCGCACGTCAACAAGGACGCGCGCGACCAGTACGAGATTCGTACTCACAAGCGTTTGCTGGACATTGTTGAGCCCACCGAGAAGACTGTCGACGCGCTGATGAAGCTCGATCTGGCAGCCGGTGTTGAGGTTCAGATCAGTCTCGGCTAACACTTTTTAAATCAACTACCGAATCCCAGGCGAAAACGGTCTGGGTAGTGTAACGCTCTGAAACTGGGCGGCCGCAGTGGGTTAAAGCCCCGTGCACTGAGAGGTTAAAACGATGACTATAGGTATTGTCGGCCGCAAGAGCGGCATGACTCGCATCTTCACTGAAGATGGCGCGTCCATCCCGGTTACCGTAATTGAGGTAGCCCCGAATCGCGTCACCCAGGTGAAAACCGTGGATTCTGACGGCTATGCTGCAGTTCAGGTAACTGTGGGCAACCGTAAGGCTTCCCGTGTCTCCAAGCCCCAAGCGGGCCACTTCGCCAAAGCCAACACTGAGGCTGGCTCCCGTCTGTTCGAACTGCGCACTGACGGTTCTGACGAAACATTCGAAATCGGTTCTGAGATCACTGTGTCCGGCTTTGAGGCTGGCCAGATGATTGATGTCACCGGCACTTCCAAGGGTAAAGGTTTCCAGGGTGGCGTTAAGCGCTGGAACTTCCGCACCCAGGACGCAACTCACGGTAACTCCCTGTCTCACCGCGCACCCGGTTCTATCGGTCAGTGCCAGACTCCTGGTCGTGTGTGGAAAGGCAAGAAGATGGCCGGCCACATGGGTGCCGAGCGCGTAACCGTGCAGAACCTGGAAGTGGTTCGTGTAGACGCCGAACGTAACCTGCTGCTGGTTAAGGGTGCCGTACCTGGCGCGCCCGGCGGTGATGTGATTGTTCGTCCGGCAGTAAAAGCCTAAGTCTGAGGGGAAATAGATATGGAACTGAATATCGCTACTCCCGAAGGCGCTAAAGGCACTGTAGCTGTCTCTGAAGTGACTTTCGGACGTGAATTCAATCAGGACCTGGTGCACCAGGCGGTAGTGGCCTACATGGCCAGCGCCCGTCAGGGAACCAAGGCCCAGAAAAATCGTGCTGACGTTTCCGGTGGTGGTAAGAAGCCCTGGCGTCAGAAAGGTACTGGCCGCGCGCGTGCCGGTACCATCCGCAGCCCGCTGTGGCGCTCCGGTGGTGTTACTTTTGCCGCTGAGCCGCGCGATCACAGCGTCAAGCTGAACAAGAAAATGTACCGCGCTGCCCTGCGTTGCATCCTGTCCGAGCTGGCTCGCCAGGAGCGCCTGGTGGTGGTTGAGTCCTTCGAAGTGGAAGCGCCGAAAACCAAGCAGCTGGTCAGCAAGCTGGCCCAGTTCGACCTGGCCGACGCGCTGATCATCACTGAAGAAGTGAGCGAGAACCTCTACCTGGCTGCGCGCAACCTGCACAAGATCGATGTACGCGACGTGCAGGGCATCGATCCGGTTAGCCTGATCCGCTTTGACAAGGTCGTGGTTACCGTATCTGCGCTCAAGAAAATTGAAGAGGTGCTGGGATGAACCAAGAGCGACTCTACAAAGTACTGCTGGGCCCGGTAATTTCCGAAAAGGCTGCTGTGCTGGCGGACGCCGCCAACCAGGTTGTTTTCAAGGTTACCACCGACGCCTCCAAAGCTGAGATCAAGGCTGCGGTCGAAAAGCTGTTCAACGTTTCTGTTGAGCAGGTTCGCACCGTGAACGTAAAAGGTAAAACCAAGCGTACGCGTTTCGGCATGGGCCAGCGCAACGATTGGAAAAAAGCCTATGTACGTCTGGCCGAAGGCAGCGACATCAACTTTGAAGCTGCTGAGTAAAGGGGACAGTTACAATGCCGATTGTAAAGAGTAAACCGACCTCTGCCGGCCGTCGCCACCTGGTCAAGGTTGTTAACCCCGACCTGCACAAGGGTGCGCCTTACGCGCCTCTGGTAGAGAGCAAGAGCAAGAGCGGTGGCCGTAACAACGCTGGCCGTATCACCACCCGTCACGTCGGTGGTGGTCACAAGCAGAGCTACCGTATCGTCGACTTCAAGCGCAACAAGGACGGTATCCCGGCCAAGGTTGAGCGTCTGGAGTACGATCCGAACCGCAGCGCACACATCGCCCTGGTCTGCTACGCAGACGGCGAGCGTCGCTACATCATCGCACCGAAAGGCCTCAAGGCCGGTGCAACCGTACAGTCCGGTGATGCGGCCCCGATCAGCGTGGGTAACACCCTACCGCTGCGCAACATCCCGGTTGGTGCCGTGATCCACGGTATCGAGCTGAAGCCGGGCAAGGGCGCCCAGCTGGCTCGCTCTGCCGGTGCCTCTGTACAGCTGGTTGCTCGCGAAGGTCAATACGCGACCATTCGCCTGCGTTCCGGTGAGATGCGTCGTGTGCTTTCCGAGTGTCGCGCCACCCTGGGTGAAGTGAGCAACTCCGAGCACAGCCTGCGCAAGCTGGGTAAAGCTGGTGCCAAGCGCTGGCGCGGTGTTCGCCCGACCGTTCGCGGTGTGGCGATGAACCCGGTAGATCACCCGCACGGTGGTGGTGAAGGCCGTACCTCTGGTGGCCGTCACCCGGTAACTCCGTGGGGCGTACCTACCAAGGGTAAGAAAACGCGCAAGAACAAGCGCACCGATAAAATGATTGTACGTCGTCGCGGCAAGTAAGCCGCGCGTCGTCTGAGCAGCTAGAGAGGAATCGACAGTGCCACGCTCATTAAAGAAAGGTCCCTTTATTGATCTGCATTTGATCAAGAAGGTGGAGGCGGCGATCGCAGCCAATGATCGTCGACCGATTAAAACCTGGTCCCGCCGTTCCATGGTTATGCCGGAAATGGTTGGACTGACGATTGCCGTGCACAACGGTCGTCAACACGTGCCCGTGCTGGTCAACGAAGAAATGGTTGGCCACAAGCTGGGCGAGTTCGCCGCTACCCGCACTTACCGCGGTCACGCTGCGGACAAGAAAGCGAAGAAGCGCTAAGCCGAGGTTAAAACGATGGAAGTAGCAGCAAAACTACGCGGCGCTCGTCTGTCGGCGCAAAAGGCGCGTCTGGTAGCTGATCAGATTCGCGGCAAAGGTGTCGAGGAAGCCCTGGACATCCTGGCGTTCAGCCAGAAGAAGGGCGCGGCGATCGTCAAGAAAGTTCTGGAATCGGCCATTGCCAACGCCGAGCACAACGACGGTGCCGACGTTGACGAGCTGAAGGTGTCCACAATTTTCGTGGACGAAGGGATGACCATGAAGCGCATTAAGCCGCGCGCCAAGGGTCGTGCCGATCGTATTCTTAAGCGTACTTGTCACATCACTGTGAAAGTGGCCGAGAAATAAGAGAGCAGGCGAGAAAACCATGGGACAAAAAGTAAATCCTACCGGCATTCGTCTGGGTATCGTTAAAAAGCATACCTCTGTGTGGTATGCAGGCAGCGACGAGTACGCAGACAAGCTGTACACGGATCTGAGTGTTCGCGATTTCATTCGCAAGAAGCTGGCCCACGCCTCCGTGAGCCGCATTGAGATTGAGCGTCCGGCAAACACTGCGCGTGTGACTATTCACACCGCTCGCCCGGGCATCGTGATCGGTAAAAAAGGTGAAGACGTTGAGCGTCTGCGCAACGAGGTAAGCGCGAAGATGGGTGTGCCCGTGCACATCGACATCGAAGAAGTGCGCAAGCCTGACCTGGACGCCACCCTGGTGGCCCAGAACGTTGCCCAGCAGCTGGAGCGTCGTGTGATGTTCCGTCGCGCCATGAAGCGTGCGGTTCAGAACGCAATGCGCCAGGGTGCGGAAGGCATCCGGATTCAGGTCGGTGGCCGTCTGGGCGGTGCTGAAATCGCCCGTACCGAGTGGTACCGCGAAGGTCGTGTGCCCCTGCACACCCTGCGCGCCAACATCGACTACGGCACTGCTGAAGCGATGACCACTTACGGCATCATCGGTATCAAGGTATGGATCTTCAAAGGTGAGGTTATCGGCGACGAAATGCCCGATGAGCAGCCGAAGAAGACCCGCAAGAAAGCTGCTAAGTAAGGGGTGCGCAGATGCTACAACCGAAGCGTACAAAATTCCGCAAGGTACAGAAGGGTCGCAACCGCGGTCTTTCACAGCGCGGCTCTAAAGTGAGCTTTGGCGAGTTCGGCCTTAAGGCCATCGGTCGTGGTCGCATCACTGCGCGCCAGATCGAAGCTGCTCGTCGCGCAATGACCCGTCACGTAAAACGTGGCGGTAAGATCTGGATTCGTGTGTTTCCGGACAAGCCCATTTCCAGTAAGCCCCTCGAAGTTCGTATGGGTAAAGGTAAGGGTAACGTAGAATACTGGGTAGCTCAGATCCAGCCGGGTAAGGTCCTCTATGAGATGGAGGGTGTTTCCGAGGATCTGGCTCGCGAAGCGTTCGAGCTCGCCGCAGCCAAGCTGCCTGTGAAGACAACTTTCGTTAAGCGTTCGGTGATGTAATGAAGACTGCAGATCTACGCGAAAAGTCAGTTGAGGAGTTGAACCAGGAGCTGCTGAATCAACTTGAAGCCCAGTTCAAGCTTCGCATGCAACAGTCCACCGGTCAGCTGACTCAGACTCATCTGCTGAAGCAGACTCGTCGCGACATTGCTCGCATTAAGACTGTGTTGACCGAGAAGGCAGGTAACTAATCATGGCTGAAGCAAAACTGAAGCGTACTGCGACTGGTAAAGTCGTAAGCGACAAGATGGACAAAACCATCACCGTTTTGATCGAGCGCCGTGTTAAGCACCCGATCTACGGTAAATACGTGAGCAAGTCCACCAAGCTCAAGGCTCACGACGAGAACAACGATTGCAACATCGGTGATGTTGTTGTGATCGAGGAGTCTCGTCCGCTGTCCAAGAGCAAATCCTGGGCTTTGCAGAAAATTGTAGAGCGTGCGGCGAAGGTTTAACCCCTAGCGCATTGAAGAGTTTCGGAGAGAGACGATGATTCAAGCGGAATCCTACTTAGAAGTAGCTGACAACAGTGGGGCTCGCCGCGTCATGTGCATCAAGGTGCTGGGCGGCTCCCATCGTCGGTATGCTGGCGTGGGCGATATTATCAAGGTGACCGTTAAGGAAGCCATTCCCCGCGGTAAAGTAAAGAAAGGTCAGGTAATGAACGCAGTGGTAGTGCGCACCAAGAAAGGTGTGCGTCGCCCCGACGGCTCCCTGATTAAGTTTGACGAAAACGCAGCGGTACTGCTGAACCAGCAAAATGCACCGGTTGGCACCCGTATTTTTGGCCCGGTAACTCGCGAGCTGCGCGGTGAGAAGTTCATGAAGATCATCTCACTGGCTCCCGAAGTTATCTAAGCCTCGAGCGGAGAAGAGTTATGCGCAAGATCAAGCGTGACGATGAAGTGGTCGTTATCGCCGGTCGCGACAAAGGCAAGCGCGGCACCGTACGCAAGGTGCTGAACGACGGTCGCCTGATCGTGTCCGGTGTACAGATGATCAAGAAACACCAGAAGCCAAACCCCCAGCTGGGTGTTGCTGGCGGGATCGTTGAGAAGGAAGCCGCTATCCAGGGTTCCAACGTGGCGATTTACAACCCGTCTACCCAAAAAGCTGACCGTGTAGGCTTCAAAGTACTGGAAGACGGCACTAAGATTCGCGTCTTCAAATCCAGCGGCGAAGCCGTAGACGCATAAGCAGGTTGGGTAACTATCATGGCAAAGCTTAAAGAGCTCTACGTTAAAGAACTCGCGCCCAAGCTGAAGGAAGAGCTGGGTGTCGACAATGTGATGGCAGTGCCGCGCATCACCAAAATCACCATCAACATGGGTGTTGGTGAGGCTATTGGTGACAAGAAGGTGCTCGAGCACGCTGTCGAGGACATGACTGCAATTAGCGGTCAGAAGCCCATTATCACCAAGGCGCGCAAGTCAATTGCGGGCTTCAAGATTCGTGATGGCTGGCCGATCGGCTGTAAGGTAACTCTGCGCGGTGAGCGTATGTATGAGTTCCTGGAGCGCCTGGTCGATATCGCGATTCCGCGTATCCGTGACTTCCGTGGCATCAGCCCGAAGCAGTTTGACGGCCGCGGTAACTTTTCTATGGGCGTGAATGAGCAGATCATCTTCCCGGAAATTGACTACGACAAGGTAGACAAGCTCCGCGGTCTGGATATTTGTATCACTACTACAGCAGCCAACGACGACCAAGGTCGTGCACTGCTGAAAGCATTTAACTTCCCGTTCAAGGGTTAAGAGGATTCCATGGCGAAGAAATCCATGATTGCGCGCGAAGATAAGCGCGCTCGAACCGCAGCTAAGTACGCTGAAAAGCGTCAAGAGCTGAAGGCGATCATCGCCAGTACCACTGCTTCCGATGAGGAGAAGTGGGAGGCTCAACTCAAGCTGCAACAACTGCCGCGCGATGCAAGCCCGGTACGTCAGCAACGTCGCTGCCGTATTACTGGTCGCCCACACGCTGTTTACCGCAAGTTCGGCCTGTGCCGTAACAAACTGCGCGAAGCGGCCATGCGTGGTGATGTTCCCGGCCTGGTCAAGTCCAGCTGGTAAGAAGTCCAGCCGGTATTCGGCAGATTTGAGGAGTCTCATAAAATGAGTATGCAAGATCCGTTGGCAGATATGCTGACCCGCATCCGCAACGCCCTCGGGCGTGGCAAGGCTGAGGTCGCAATGCCTTCATCCAAACTGAAAATTAATGTGGCCAAAGTCCTGAAGGACGAGGGTTACATCAACGATTACGCCGTAAGCGAAGGCACCAAGCCGGAGCTGACCATTGACCTGAAATACTTCCAGGGCAAGCCGGTCATCGCCGAGCTGGACCGCATGTCCCGTCCGGGCCTGCGCGCCTACTTTGGCAAAAAAGCTCTGCCGTCCGTACGTGGTGGCCTGGGTATCGCGATCGTCTCCACCTCCAAGGGTGTTATGACTGATCGTGCTGCACGCCAGGCTGGTATCGGTGGCGAAGTGCTTTGCACCGTATTCTAAGCGGGGGTTGATATGTCTCGAGTAGCAAATGATCCGGTAAAAATCCCCGCAGGCGTTACTGTTGACCTGAAAGGCCAGGATATCGCTGTCAAAGGCAGCAATGGCAACCTGGACATGGTCATCCACGGTGATGTGGAAGTGGCTGAGGCTGATAGCCAGCTGACTTTCGTCGCCCGTAACGGTTCCAAGAAGGCCAAGGCGCTCGCGGGTACTACACGCGCACTGGTCAATAACATGGTGGTAGGTGTCAGCCAGGGCTTCGAGCGCAAGCTGCAGCTGAACGGTGTAGGTTACCGCGCCAAGGCGTCCGGTAAGACCGTAAACCTGACTCTGGGTTTCTCCCACCCCATTGATTATCAGCTGCCGGAGGGCGTTACCGCCGAAACTCCGTCCCAGACTGAAATCGTACTCAAGAGCAGCGACAAGCAGCTGCTGGGCCAAGTGGCTTCTGAGATCCGCGCATTCCGTCCGCCGGAGCCCTACAAAGGTAAGGGTGTCCGCTACGCCGACGAGCGTGTGTTCCGGAAAGAGGCCAAGAAGAAGTAGGTAGGGCATAGAAATGAACGTTAAGAAGCAATCTCGCTTGCGTCGTGCACGCCGTGCCCGCGCCAAGATCCGCGAGCTCGGCACTGTTCGCCTGACCGTGAACCGTACGCCGCGCCACATTTACGCACAGGTCCTGTCCGCCGATGGCGACAAGGTACTGGCTTCTGCCTCTACCCTGGACAAAGACCTGCGCTCAGGAAAAACCGGGAACGTCGATGCCGCTACTGCGGTTGGCACCCTGATCGCCGAGCGCGCCAAGGCCGCTGGTGTTGAGCAGGTCGCCTTCGATCGCAGCGGTTTCAAGTACCACGGCCGCGTAAAGGCTCTGGCTGACGCTGCCCGCGAAGCCGGTCTGAAATTCTAAGGGTTGAGTTATGGCTAGAGAGAAAGACAAAAGCAACGACGAAGGCCTGCAGGAAAAGCTGGTCCAGGTCAATCGTGTTGCCAAGACTGTTAAAGGTGGTCGTATTTTCGCCTTCACAGCACTGACTGTGGTTGGCGATGGTAACGGCCGTGTCGGCTTCGGCCGCGGCAAGGCCCGCGAAGTGCCGGTAGCGATCCAGAAGGCTATGGAAGCTGCGCGTCGCAACATGATTCAGGTTGAACTGAATGGCGACACCATCCAGTATGCCACCAACGGCCGCCACGGCGGTTCCAAGGTGTACATGCAGCCCGCCTCCCAGGGTACCGGTGTTATTGCCGGCGGTGCCATGCGCTCCGTCCTGGATATGGTTGGCGTGCACAACGTACTGGCCAAGTGCTACGGCTCCACCAATCCGGTGAACGTGGTACGCGCTACTTTCAACGCGCTGGCTCAGATGAGCAGCCCGGAAGATGTAGCGGCCAAGCGCGGCAAGTCTGTTGAAGAAATCCTGAACTGATCGCGGTTCGGACACCAAGGTTATTTAGTGGGTTAAGACCATGGCTAAGAAGACCATTAAAGTCACCCAGATCAAAAGCATCGCCAAGCGCCTGAAAAACCATCAGGCGTGCGTTGCGGGTCTGGGCCTGCGCCGCATCGGTCACACTGTGGAAGTGGAAGACACTCCCTCCGTGCGCGGCATGATCAACAAAGTTAACTACCTGGTTAAGGTAGAGGGGGAATAACATGCGTTTGAACGACCTGTCTCCCGCAGAAGGCCACAAGCACGACGCCAAGCGCGTCGGCCGTGGTATCGGTAGCGGCCTGGGTAAAACCGGTGGCCGCGGCCACAAGGGCCAGAAATCCCGTTCCGGCGGATCCGTGCGTCCGGGCTTCGAAGGCGGCCAGATGCCGCTGCAGAAGCGCCTGCCGAAGTACGGTTTCACCGCGTACAGCTCCCGCTTTGCAGCGGAAGTGCGCGTCGGTGAGCTGAACAAGGTGGATGCGGACGTAATTGATTTGGCAGCGCTGAAGAATGCCGATATTATCGGCAGCCACGTAAAACGCGCCAAAGTGTTCCTGTCCGGCGAGCTGACCAAGGCGGTGACCGTCAAAGGTCTGGCAGTCAGCAAGGGCGCTAAAGCGGCCATCGAAGCTGCTGGCGGTAAAGTAGAAGACTAATTGAGGCCCCAATGGCACGACCAGGATCCGGCGTAAATTCCCTGGGCAACAGCAAGGGATTGGGCGAGCTTTGGGCTCGCCTTCGTTTTCTGTTCCTCGCGATACTGGTGTATCGCTTAGGTACCCATATTCCGGTGCCCGGCATTGATCCGGAGAAGCTGGCGAACCTGTTTAACCAGAACCAGGGAACAATCCTGGGCCTGTTCAACATGTTCTCCGGTGGCGCACTGGAACGCATGAGTATTCTGGCGCTGGGCATCATGCCGTACATCTCCGCGTCCATCATCATGCAGTTGATGACCGCGGTGACACCCTCTCTGGAAGCTCTGAAGAAAGAGGGGGACGCCGGCAGGCGCAAGATCAACCAGTACACCCGTTACCTGACGGTGGTGCTGGCCCTGATCCAGGGTATCGGCATGACCTTTGGTCTCGCTGGCCAGAACCTGGCCTACTCAGCTGAGCCCGCGTTCGGTTTCTACTTCGTGGCCGTCGTGTCACTGGTAACCGGTGCGGTGTTCATGATGTGGCTGGGTGAGCAGATCACCGAGCGCGGTGTCGGCAACGGTATTTCCATGCTGATCTTCGCCGGTATTGTGGCAGGCCTGCCCAGTGCGGTCGGCCAGGCTTTCGAGCAGGCGCGCCAGGGCGAGTTGCATCTCCTGCTGCTGCTGTTACTGGGCTTTATCTCGGTGGCCGTAGTGTACTTCGTGGTGTTCATGGAGCGCGGCCAGCGTCGCATTACCATTAACCACGCGCGCCGCCAGGCCGGTCGCTACTCCGCAGCCCCGGCTGCGCAGTCGAGCCACCTGCCGCTGAAGGTCAATATGGCCGGTGTGATCCCGGTAATCTTTGCCAGCAGCATCCTGCTGTTCCCCGCCACTCTGGCGCAGTGGTTCGGTGAGGGTGGTGAAGGCTTCGGTGCCCAGATCCTGCAGTGGATGGCGCTGCAACTGGGGCCGGGTCAGCCGCTGAACATTATCCTGTTCGCACTGCTGATCGGCTTCTTCTGCTTCTTCTATACGGCGTTGATGTTCAACCCGAACGAAGTGGCAGACAACCTGAAGAAATCCGGTGCCTATGTGCCCGGCATCCGTCCCGGTGAGCAGACCGCGCGCTACATCGACAGCGTGCTGACCCGTCTGACCCTGGTGGGTGCGGTATACATCGCATTGGTCTCCCTGCTGCCGCAGTTTCTGGTGGTCGGGTTTAACGTACCCTTTTATCTGGGTGGTACTTCACTGCTGATCGTCGTGGTCGTGGTGATGGACTTCATGTCACAGGTGCAGTCACACCTGTTGTCCCACCAGTACGAGGGGCTGATGAAAAAGTCCAACCTGCAAGGCTACGGTCGTCGCTGATCGCGACACCAGGCAGCAGTTTGATTGAATTGAGGTAAGGTCATGAAAGTACGCGCTTCTGTTAAAAAGATCTGCCGTAACTGCAAAATCGTGCGTCGCAAGGGCGTTCTGCGGGTAATCTGCAGCACCGATCCGCGCCACAAGCAGCGCCAGGGCTAATCGAGACAAGTCCGGTGGCTGGGATTCCCCTCCCGGTCACCGGCGCCGGATTCGACCTCCTGGTCGGTTCCGGGCAGCAGGGACCCACGGGTCAGCTGCTGCCAACAGGGGGCGTTGACTGTCGTCCGTTTCTTCTCGGGAGACCCGGGGAGAGGCGGACTATTGCAATTTAGTGTCTGAGAAGCTATTCTTGCGCGCCTTTTTGGTGGCGCCGCCGGTTTTTTAGTCGCTGTCAGCGCCGAATCTAGAGTTGAGTCACGCTTTGAAGACAAAGCACGTGGCTCCCAATACGTGGAGTATGCCTCTATGGCACGTATTGCTGGTGTCAATGTACCAGACCACAAGCACGCCGTGATCTCCCTGACCCATATCTATGGGGTCGGTCGCACCACGGCTAAATCAATTTTGGCAGCGGTTGGTATCGCTGAATCCACCAAAATCCGCGAACTGTCTGAAGAGCAGATCGAGTCCATCCGTGGCGAAGTTGCAAAGCTTTCCGTGGAAGGCGACCTGCGTCGTGAAGTATCCATGAACATCAAACGTCTGATGGACCTGGGTTGCTTCCGCGGTTTGCGCCACCGTCGCAGCCTGCCGCTGCGTGGCCAGCGCACCAAGACCAACGCCCGTACCCGCAAGGGTCCGCGCAAGCCGATCCGCAAGTAAGCGGCTCTCGCGGTTTAACAATCCCCGCGGCGCTTTGCTGGCCGGGGAGTTGATACAGGATTTAGGATACAGGTATGGCTAAGCCAAAAACTACTGTTCGCAAAAAGGTCAAAAAGACCGTTGTCGACGGTGTTGCCCACGTCCACGCATCGTTCAACAACACGATCGTGACGATCACTGATCGCCAGGGTAATACCCTCAGCTGGGCCACTGCCGGTGGTTCCGGTTTCCGTGGCTCGCGCAAGAGCACGCCTTTTGCAGCCCAGGTGGCCGCTGAGCGCGCGGGTAATGCCGCTCAGGAATACGGCCTGAAAAACCTCGACGTCGAAGTTAAGGGCCCCGGCCCCGGTCGCGAATCTGCTGTTCGCGCCCTGAATAACTGCGGCTTCAAGATCACCAATATCACCGACGTGACGCCGATCCCGCATAATGGTTGTCGTCCGCCCAAAAAGCGTCGCGTGTAAGAGGGGGCTGACAAAATGGCACGTTATATTGGACCAAAATGTAAACTTTCCCGTCGGGAAGGTACCGATCTGCAGCTGAAGAGCGGCGTTCGCCCGCACGACTCCAAGTGTCGTGCAGAGGCCAAGCCGGGCCAGCACGGCGCCGGCCGCGGCCGCCTGTCTGACTACGGCGTACAGCTGCGTGAAAAGCAGAAGGTTCGCCGCATCTACGGCGTACTGGAAAAGCAGTTCCGCAACTACTATAAGGAAGCGGCGCGCCTGAAGGGTGCAACCGGTGAAAACCTGCTGCAGCTGCTCGAGAAGCGCCTGGACAATGTGGTTTACCGCATGGGCTTCGGTTCTACCCGTTCTGAAGCACGCCAGCTGGTAGCTCACAAGGCGATTCTGGTTAACGGCAGCACCGTGAATATCCCGTCTTACCAGGTACAGGCTGGTGACGTGGTTTCTATTCGCGAGAAAGCCAAGAAGCAGATGCGTATCCAGAATTCCGTTTCCCTCGCCGCCCAGCGTGGCGATGTCGAGTGGGTAGATGTCAACGCGACCAAACTGGAAGGCACTTTCAAGCGTGTTCCGGATCGTGTTGACCTGCCGGCAGAGATCAACGAAAACCTTATCGTGGAACTCTACTCCAAGTAAGGGATACAACTGTAAACAGGTATGGCTATGCAGACTGCTGTCAACGAGTTTTTGACACCGCGTCGTATTGACGTCACTGAGTACAACCAGAATCACGCCAAAGTGGTTCTGGAGCCCCTGGAGCGTGGTTTCGGCCACACTCTGGGTAACGCCCTGCGTCGCATCCTGCTGTCCTCCATGCCAGGCTGCGCCGTCACCGAAGTCGAGATCGACGGTGTCGAGCACGAGTACAGCGCCATTGAAGGTGTGCAGGAAGACGTAATTGAAATCCTGCTCAACCTGAAGGACGTTGCCGTGGTCATGCACGGCAAGGACCAGGCAGTGCTGAGCCTGAGCAAGAAGGGCCCGGGTGCCGTGACCGCTGGTGATATCCAGGTGGATCACGACATCGAGATCGTCAACCCGGAGCACGTGATCGCCAATATTACCGGTGACGTGGAACTCAGCCTCCGTCTGACGGTGGCGCGCGGTCGTGGCTACCAGCCCGCCGACGCCCGTCACGAGGACGAGGAGGAAACCCGTGCGATTGGCCGTCTGCAGCTGGACGCTTCCTACAGCCCGGTCCGCCGCGTTTCCTACGCAGTGGAATCCGCGCGTGTAGAGCAACGGACTGACCTGGACAAGCTGGTTCTGGACCTGGAGACCAACGGTACCCTGGATCCGGAGGAGGCTATCCGTCGCGCCGCCACAATCCTCCAGCAGCAGCTGGCAGTGTTTGTGGACCTGGAAGGCCCGGATGAGTCCCAGCCCAAGCAGGACGAGCCGGAAGTCGATCCGGTACTGCTGCGCCCGGTGGATGACCTGGAGCTGACCGTGCGTTCGGCTAACTGTCTGAAAGCAGAGAACATCTACTACATCGGTGACCTGATCCAGCGCACCGAAGTGGAACTGCTGAAGACTCCGAACCTGGGCAAGAAGTCCCTGACTGAAATCAAGGACGTCCTGGCTTCCCGTGGTCTGTCCCTGGGCATGCGCCTGGAGAACTGGCCGCCGGCCAGCCTCAAGGGTGACAGCAAGCTGAGCCCCCTGTAAGCATCTGGTAAGCGCGGCTCCGGTCGCGCCGTCGATAGATAGAACCCGAGCGGTGACACGACCCTGTGCGGCACCGCTCCAGAACGACCTGCTGAGAAAGCAACTGTCGTAAGGAATTGAGTTATGCGTCATCGCTATAGTGGCCGTAAATTCAGCCGTACCAGTTCCCATCGCAAGGCCATGTTCAAGAACATGACTGCGTCACTGGTAGAACATGAACTGATCAAAACCACACTGCCGAAAGCCAAGGAGCTGCGCCGGGTTGCCGAGCCGCTGATCACCCTGGCCAAGAAGGACAGTGTTGCCAACCGTCGCCTGGCATTTGCCCGTATCCGTGACAAGGATGCCGTCAAGAAGCTGTTCGACGAACTGGGCCCGCGTTACGACGCTCGCCCGGGTGGCTATATCCGTATCCTGAAGTGTGGCTTCCGCGCCGGCGACAAGGCCCCCATGGCCTACGTCGAGCTGGTTGACCGCCCGCAGGCGGACGACGACGCAGCTGAGGCCGCCGAGGCCTGAGTCGCAGTCGTCAACGAAAAAGCCGGTCCCTGACCGGCTTTTTTTTTGCCTGTTTGTCGTATAATTGGCCGGTCGGTGCCCAGTGCGCCTTCCATGACCCGGAGGTTTCCCCATGGACTTGCAGCAACTGCTGGACAACCTGAACCCGCAGATCGTCGGCAGCCTCAAGCGCGCCATCGAGCTGGGCAAATGGCCCAATGGGGTGGCCCTGACCAGTGAGCAGAAGATGCTGTGTGCAGAAGCCGTGCGAGCCTGGGAGCTGCGCAACCTGCCACGAGAGTCCCAGGTGGGCTATGTGGCGCCGAAGAAAACGCCCTGTGGCGACAAGGACGAGGCCCAGCCCCTGAACTGGCGCTGATCCGATGCCGGGGAAAGCTGCCGGCAGCTGATACTGCGACAGACTTTCCCCAGGAACAGTCCGGGTAGCCCAGCCGGGTTGTACCGCAATTTCCCCATCTCCCCCGATCACTTTCTTTCCTGTCCTTGTACCGGTGTCTCGGCGGTGTCGCACCGTGCTTTTCTTCTGTCGCCAGATTTAACGCGTGAATGCATGGGCGGTCTCGGTTCCCGCCCCGGCTGGCGTTATGCTGAGTGAGGTGGGTAGGTCGTGGATGCAGACAAGGACAGGCTCTATGGGGAAACATCAACAAAGGTGGCTCTGGGCCCTGCCGGCGTTGGCGGTTGCGCTCTGGTGGGCGGGTAGTCAGTTGTATTCGGGAACGGGCGGGTCCGGTACCGTTGTAGAGGGGCCCGGCGGTATTCCCTCTGCACCTGCCGCAGTGGCCCGAGACAGGGATAGGATATTGGCAGGCGAGGGTGAGCCGACGCGGGACCAGTTGCTTTCACATCCCCGGGTAGAGGCTTACCTGGAGCGTGAGGAGGACAAGCGGGCGCTGAAGGCGTATTTCGCGGGCTCTGCGACTGCACCGGGTGATGAGGAGGCATGGGCGCTGATCGAGCGGATCGAGTCAGAGGGCCGGGTAATTGCTTTCGAGGCGTTGACCCTCAAGCTCGCCTGGCTGGAGCGCAACAGTACCGGTAAGGAGGAATTCGATCAGGCGGCCGCCGGGTTGATGGCCCAGTACCGCCAGCGCGCAGAAGCCCGTGAGGAATACGATCCCTACCGGGATGAGCCGGGGTTTGCCCGCTACAAGGCGATGGAAGCGCAGATCCTGCAGCGGGTCCAGGAAATGGATGTGTTCCCGGATGGGCTTACACGGCAGCAGTACCTGCGCCGGGAGTTACAGCAGGCGCGGGAAAAGGCCTACGGGAATTGAGGCGAAACCAGCGTCGATAGCCAGGGCTGCGAAACCGATCAATTCGTACCTGGTAAATCCGGCCGCCATGAACCTGCATTGAAAAAGGGCCGCCCCGGGGGACGGCCCTTTTTATGCCAACCAGGAAGAGTGGTGCCGGTCAGAGCAATCCACCCACCAGATCGTAGAACCAGTTGTTGTTATTTTCGAAGTCCGAGGTCTCGTCGGTTTCATACGCACGGATATAACTGCCGCCCTGGTAGTTGACGATATTGTTGAGGAAGTCACGGGTATCCAGTCCCAGCTCGGCGATTTCCCCATACTGTAGGTCGAGCACGGTGGTGCAGTGGCTTTCATTGAAGTTGCGGAAGCGGGGGAAGTAATAGCCCCAGTTACCGGTCTGGTCGAGCAACGGGATCAGGTTGTCGAAGGTGTCCTGCTGCCACCTGGCACGGAGCTTCGCCAGTTTGGATTGTGCATCTGGGTCATTGCCAATCTCACCGAAGAAACGCTCATAGGAGTAGGATGAAAAATTACCGTCCGCCAGGAAGTGGGTAATACCCAGTCGATCGCCGGGAAACTTATTTGAGAGGCCGCCGTAGAGGGTTGCCAGGGCATTGGGATCGAACCCGGGCGTAATCTGTGTGAGCAGGTTGATCGGGTTTTCGGCGGTCGCATCGCCATCATCCGAATAGGTCGTCCAGGAATCCAGCACTTCCCGATGCAGGGGCAGTGACGGATAGCTCTCGGGATCATTGCTGTCCCGCGGGGCATTGAATAGCGGTCCGGAATCATCCAGCAGGTAGCCGTAATCCACACTCATATCCGCGCGCAATTTCGAGTAATTCAGCAGTGCACCGATACTGCCCGCGCTGCAGCCGGCGGCGAGCATCTGCCGGGGTTTCTGCAGGTTGTTCTTGACCCAGGAAGTGACCGCCTGCACGTTGCGCAAGCCGTTGTGATGCCAGACCAGGTCGGGGTTCTGGCCGCTGGGATCCGCATACACCTGGGTCTTGTCCCCAACATAAATATCCCCGGTGCAGTAAGGCACGTAGACAATATTCCACTCGCCGGTCTTGAACTGGTCATAGGGATGATGGGTATAGATCAGGGGCGAGGCGGCTGCGGTGCCCAGGTTGGATGAGTTTTCGAAGTCCAGCAGGTTGATGTTCTGGACGTAGTCATCCGGTATGCCATTGGGATTGCGCGCGCCGCGGATACCCGCCTGGCCCGAGCAGCTCTCGTAATCCCAGCAGGCGCCGCCGCCCTCAAAATAAAAAATGGTATTGCTGGTGTCCGGCACCCGGTACACGAAAAACTTGTAGGGCGAGCCATTGCCGCACATGGCCCCGGTGCTTGCGGGCACGTCGACTTTCTGCCAGTTGTCGTAATCGGCCGGGTCAAACCCATCGTCGAAGCCATCGACTTCCCGGGACAGTGGGTACATTCCCTGTGTCTGTTCCTGCGTTACCGGACCATTGGCCTGGCGCGGCACTATGAGGTTGCCGAGGGTGGCCCAGAAGCCGTAATCCCCGGGTTCTGCGCTCACCTGGGCGCTGAGCGTGAGGCTGATGGCGGCACAGGCGAGCGCCGCACTGCGGAGAACTTTTATCATTTTTATCCCCTGATTGATCAGTGATTATCAGTCGTTTTCTCTCTGGCTGCGCCAGTTGGTACGGGGCCGTACTGCGGGGACAAAAATGCCTGGGAAATGTCCGTCTCGACCGGAGTAAAACGGGCGCTGAGCCGGTTCGCTACTTCGGTAAAACGCCCTGAGCCTAGTGCCTTGTCGGCCCAGGGTCGAGAATATTTGCAGGCAGAACTATCGGGTCACCATAGACGTACCAGTCTCCCCGGCAAGCTGAAAACTGCTTCACAAATTCAGGTGGAAAAGAAAGACAGCAAGACAGTGCCGGGGTTTGATTGCCACCAGTTCCGGCAGGCTTTACCCGGCGTCACGGGTGGGGGACACTGGCAGCAATAACAATAATCCTGGTGAGTCTATGGTCCGGTTAAAACGCCTGCTCTGGTTGGTGGCGATGGCAGCTCCCGCGGCACTTCTGGTGGCTTTCCTGAGCCTGCCCCCGGGGATCGAAACCCAGCTGGAACGGCATGGCTTTACTGCCGCTGCAGGGCGTTATGATGTGGAGATACTGCGGGACCAGTGGGGAGTGCCGCATATCTACGGCAGCACCGACCCGGATGTGGCCTTCGGGCTCGCTTATGCCCATGCCGAGGATGACTTCGCCACCATCCAGGATGTGATCCTCGCCACGCGCGGCACTCTGGCGGCGGAGAAAGGCATGGCCGCCGCCAGGACCGATTACCTGGCCCAGTGGATGGGTATCTGGCCGGCCATCGAGCGCGGTTACGCCACCTTGCCGGCGCAGACACGTGCGGTGGCCGAGGCCTATGCCGCAGGCCTCAACCTCTATGCCGCCCGGAACCCGGAGCGGGTTTCCCGTTATCTGTTGCCGGTGACCGGGCAGGACCTGGTGGCCGGCTTTACCTTCAAGACCCCCATGTTCTACGGCTTCGACGAGACGCTGGGCATGCTGCTGGACCCCGATGCACCCCACGAGGTTGCGCGCACCGGAGAGGCCTCCCTGACCTGGCAGCCACAGCAGCGCCTGCCTGTCGGCAGCCAGGGCATTGCCGTGGCACCACACCGCTCTGCCGATGGTGCCACCCGGCTGCTGGTGAACTCCCACCAGCCCCTGACCGGTCCGGTGGCCTGGTACGAGGCCCGGCTGCATTCAGGCGAGGGCTGGAATATGGCCGGCGCGACTTTTCCCGGGGCCCCGGTGATTATTCACGGGCACAATGCAAATATCGGCTGGTCCAACACCGTCAACAAGCCGGACCTGGTGGATATCTATCGCCTCACCATCAACCCCGATAACCCCGCGGAGTACCGGCTGGATGGTGAGTGGCGCAAATACAGGGAACGCACGGCGAAGATCACCGTCAGGCTCTGGGGGCCTTTCCACTGGACGGTGCAGCGGCCGATAAAAATTGCCGAGCACGGCCCGGTGCTGGAAACGGAACACGGAGTTTACGCGGTGCGCTGGGCCGGCATGGGAGAAATCCGCACACTGGATTTTATGCTGGCCCTGAACCGGGCTAAGGACCGGGAGGAGTTCGAGGCTGCCCTGCAGATGCAGGCCATGCCCAGCATCAATTACATCTATGCCGACAAGGCGGGCAACATCGCCCACTACTACAACGCCATGTTTCCCGAGCGCATCGGGGGCTGGGACTGGCAGAAAATCCTGCCCGGCGATCGCTCCGAACTTATCTGGCAGCGGTACCGGGATTTCAGCGCGGTGCCCAGGACGGTTAATCCCGTCTCCGGCCTGGTCTACAACGCCAACAATGCCCCGTTCCAGGCCACCGACGGCGACGACGATGCCTGGGCCGAGGACTATCCGGACAGCATGGGCATCGAAACCCGGGTCACCAACCGGGCCCTGCAGATCGAGGCCCTTTACGGTGCCGAGCAGAAAATCTCCGCGGAAGAATTCGAGCGGCTCAAATTCGACCACCGCTACCACCCGGACTCCTACCAGGTGAAAGCGTTGCGTCGCTGGCTGGCCAGTGAAAAACCCGCAGATTTATTGCGTGAGCCCTATCACTCGGCGCTGGCTGCGCTGGCCCGGTGGGACCTTTCCACGTCCCGCGACAACCGGCAGGCGGCCCTGGCCGTGCTGACGCTGCAGCCGGTGCAGGACGCCGGGAACGAAGCGGTTTCCGATACTGTGATCGGGCTGGCATTCCGCCGGGCGGTGGATCAGCTGGTCGAGCATCATGGCAATGTCGAGGTGCCCTATGGCGCGGTCAATCGCCATGTCCGCGGTGGGCAGGGCTGGCCGTTGAACGGCGGGCCGGACACATTGCGCGCGGTCTACGGTGGGCCACTGAATGGCGCGGGTGAGCTGGAGAATCGCGCCGGCGACGGGTACATCATGGTGGTCGCCTGGGACGATGAGGGGCGGGTGCGCTCGCGCGCCGTGCATAACTTCGGTTCAGCCACCCTGGACCATACATCCCCGCACTACGCAGACCAGGCGCCGCTGTTTGCCGCGGAGAAGCTGCGACCGGTGCACTTCGAGCGGGCGGCACTGGAATCCCATGTCACACGTCGGTATCGCCCGGGGCAGGAGTGATAAACAGGCAAGCCGCTTCCCCCGACTGGGCGGGAGCGCCCGCGGACGAGTTGCTGTCAGAGCAGCCCGAATGCCGACATCAGGCTGCGGCCGCCGAGCATTACCGTTACCAGCAATACCAGCAGCCCGGCCAGGTTCTGCCAGCGCGAGTTGCGGTACTCGCCCAGCCTGGGGGTATTCATCTCCCACAGCAGGAAGCCGGTAACGACCGGCAGCAACAGGCCGTTGGCGACCTGGGCAAACCAGATTACCTGCACCGGCTCCAGCTCCAGCGTGGCCACTCCCGCGCCGGTAACCAGTACCGCTATCCACAGGCTGCGAAAGCCCGCGGACCTGAGGTCGGGGCGCAGGCCCAGGACGCCGCCCAGGGCGTAGGCCGCTGCCAGCGGGGCGGTAACCGCTGAGGATATGCCCGCGGCGAACAGGCCGACTCCCATCATTGCGGTGGCCAGGTCGCCGAACAGCGGCCGCATTGAGGTGGCGATATCGGCCGCGCCCTGCAACGCCAGCTGGTGCCTGAAGAAGGCGGCCGCAGCGGTGGCGACGATGGCCATGGAGATCAGTCCACCGAGGGGAATGGAAAACAGGATGTCGCTGCGCGCGCTGGGAAGGTCGCGTGGATGCCGCCACCTGCGGCTGGCGCTGGCACTGTGCAGGAACAGGTTGTAGGGCACCACCGTGGTCCCCACCAGGGCGATGACGGTCAGGGTTGCGCCCTCCGGTATCCGCGGTACCAGCAGTCCCTGGAACAGCGCGGGGATATCGGGCCGGCTGATCAGGAAGGTGGCAAGGAAGGCCAGGCTCATCAGGCCCACCAGGGCGACCAGGGTTTTTTCCACCAGTCGGTAGCTGCCGCTCCACAGCAGCGCAAACGCCACCAGGGCGATCAACACTGCCCAGGGGTTGAAGCCCCAGCGGGATGGGTCCCCATCACCGGTGAGGGCGCGAAGGCCCATACCGGCGCCGGCGATATTGCCGCCCTGGTAGGCGGCATTGCCCACCAGGATGGCGCTGGCCACCAGGGCGATGGCGGCGAAGCGCGGCAGCGGCCGGCGAAAGGATTCACGGATATTCTCCCCCAGGCCACGGCCGGTCACCACGCCCAGGCGTGCCGCCATCTCCTGCAGCACGATGCTGGCCAGTACCGCGAACAGCAATGCCCAGAGCAGGGCGTAGCCATAGTTGGCGCCGGCGAGGCTGGCGGTGACCACGGTGCCGGGGCCGATGAAAGCGGCCGCTACCATGGTAGCGGGGCCGATACTCAGGTGCCTGGTGATTTTCATTATTTTTATGTTCTGTATTTATCTGGCGTAGAGGTGCAGTCCCGTTTCCTCCGGGGTCAAATCGAATTCCCGCTCGAACCGCATGCCCAGTTTTTGCAGCACCCGGGCAGAGCCAGTATTTGCCGGCTGCACCAGCCCCACAATCCGTCGCAGGCCCATTTCCCCGCGACCGCAGGCCATCACAGCCTGCGCCGATTCGGTAGCCAGCCCCCGTCCCCAGTACGCGGGTAGGAAGCGGTAGCCTATATCCACCTCTTCGATTTCCGGTACAAACTTCAGGCCGCAGAAGCCGATCAGGTTGCCCGTGCTTTTCTCGATACAGGCCAGCCGGCCGAAGCCCCGCTCGCGGTAATCGCGCAATGGCTTGTCTTCCAGGGCCCGGGTGGCCTCGGCCAGAGAGCTGAACGGGGCCTGGCCGGTGTAGCGGACCACCTCGGGGTCTGCGCTGAGGGCATAGAAACCGGGTGCATCGTCCAGCGTGAACTTTCGCAGTCGCAGTCGCGCCGTTTCTATCACCGTCAACAGCCCCGTTATTGCAGCATCGGCTTCAGGAAGCGACCGGTGTGGGATACCTCCATCTCCGCCACTTCCTCCGGGCTGCCGGTGGCGATGATCTCGCCGCCGCCGGAGCCGCCCTCCGGGCCCAGGTCGACAATCCAGTCGGCGGTCTTGATGACATCCAGGTTGTGCTCGATCACTACCACGGTATTGCCGTGGTCCCGCAGCCGGTGCAGGACGTCCAGCAGCAACTGGATATCGGCAAAGTGCAGGCCGGTGGTGGGCTCGTCGAGGATATACAGGGTCTGGCCGGTGTCCCGCTTGGACAGCTCGCGGGACAGCTTGACCCGCTGTGCCTCGCCGCCGGAAAGCGTGGTGGCCGCCTGGCCCAGCTTGATATAGGACAGGCCCACATCCATCAGTGTCTGCAATTTCTTGGCAATAGCCGGCACCGGGTCGAAGAACTCCCGGGCCTCCTCCACGGTCATCTCGAGGACTTCATTGATGTTCTTGCCCTTGTAGTGCACCTCGAGGGTCTCGCGGTTATAGCGCTTGCCCTTGCAGGTGTCGCAGGGCACATAGATATCGGGCAGGAAGTGCATCTCCACCTTGATCACCCCATCCCCCTGGCAGGCCTCACAGCGGCCGCCCTTGACGTTGAAGCTGAAGCGGCCGGGCTTGTAGCCGCGCGAGCGCGCCTCCTGGGTGCCGGCGAACAGCTCGCGGATCGGGGTGAAGATCCCGGTGTAGGTGGCGGGGTTCGAGCGCGGCGTGCGGCCGATCGGGCTCTGGTCGATATCCACGCACTTGTCGAAATGCTCCAGGCCGTGCACCGCGGCATGGGGCGCGGCCTTGAGGGTGGTGGCCTTGTTCAGCGCCGTCGCCGCCAGCGGGTAGAGGGTGGCATTGATCAGGGTGGACTTGCCGGAGCCGGATACCCCGGTGACACAGGTGAGCAGGCCCACCGGGATCTCCAGGTCGACCTCCTTGAGGTTGTTGCCGCTGGCGCCCTCGATACGCAGTTTGTATTCCGGGTCGGGCAGGTAGCGTTCCTCGGGGACGGCAATTTCCTTGGCACCGGACAGGTACTGGCCGGTAAGTGAGCGCTCACAGGCGGTAATAGCCTCGGCCGGTCCGGCGGCCACCACTTCGCCGCCGTGCACGCCGGCGCCGGGGCCGATATCGACGATGTAGTCCGCGCTGCGGATGGCGTCCTCATCGTGCTCCACCACGATCACCGTGTTGCCCAGGTCGCGCAGGTGGGTGAGGGTGGCCAGCAGGCGTTCGTTGTCGCGCTGGTGCAGGCCGATGGAGGGCTCGTCGAGGATATACATCACGCCGACAAGACCTGCCCCGATCTGGCTGGCCAGGCGGATACGCTGGGCCTCGCCGCCGGACAGGGTTTCGGCGCTGCGATTCAGGGTCAGGTAGTTGAGGCCCACATCCACCAGAAAGCGGAAGCGATCCCGCAGCTCCTTGAGGATCTTGTCGGCAATCTCTTTCTGTGCGCCCTGGAAGGTAAGCTGGTGGTCGAAGTAGTCAAAGGCATCGCCCACGGGCAGCTCGGTGAGTTGCGCCAGGGTACGGTTGTCCACGAACACGTTGCGCGCCTCGCGGCGCAGGCGGGTACCGCCGCACTCGGGGCAGTTCTGGGTGCTGAGGTATTTTGCCAGTTCGTCGCGCACCGACTGTGATTCGGTGTCGCGGTAGCGGCGCTGGAAGTTGGGGATGATGCCCTCGAAGGTGTGCCGGCGCACGGTGACATCGCCACGGTCATTGACGTAGCTGAAGTCGATCACCTCGTCGCCGCTGCCGTGGAGGATCACCTCGCGATGGGCCTTGCGGAGTTTGTTCCACGGCTTGTCCAGGTCGAAGCCGTAGTGCTCGGCCAGAGAATCGAGCATGTGATAGTAGTAGATATTGCGGCGGTCCCAGCCGCGGATCGCGCCCTCGGAGATGCTGCTCTCCGCATCCAGGATCACCTTGTCCTCGTCGAAGAACTGCTTGACACCCAGGCCATCACAGCTGGGGCAGGCGCCGGCCGGGTTATTGAACGAGAACAGCCGAGGTTCCAGCTCGTTCAGTGAGTAATCACACACCGGACAGGCGTGGCGGGCGGAAAACAGGCGGTCTTCCTGGTCGCCGTCCATAAAGCTGATGGAGGCGATGCCCTCGGTCAGGGCGAGGGCGGTCTCGAAGGATTCGGCCAAACGCAGCTGCAGGTCGGGGCGCACCTTGAACCGGTCCACCACCACCTCGACGGTGTGCTTGCGACGCTTGTCGAGCTTGGGGGTGTCGTCCAGGTCGCAGACCACACCGTCGATCCGTGCGCGCACAAAACCGTCGCGGCGCAGCCGCTCGAAGACATGCAGGTGCTCACCCTTGCGGTCGCGCACCACCGGTGCCAGCAGCATCAGCTTGCTGCCCTCTGGCAGCGCCAGTACCTGGTCCACCATCTGGCTCACCGTCTGGGCCTGCAGGGGTTCTGCGTGGTCCGGGCAGCGCGGCTCGCCGACCCGTGCAAACAGCAGGCGCAGGTAATCGTAAATCTCGGTAATGGTGCCCACGGTGGAGCGCGGGTTGTGGGAGGTGGACTTCTGTTCAATGGAAATGGCCGGTGACAGGCCTTCCACGGTATCCACGTCCGGTTTTTCCATCATCGACAGGAACTGGCGTGCGTAGGTGGACAGCGATTCCACGTAGCGGCGCTGGCCCTCGGCATACAGGGTGTCGAAAGCCAGTGATGACTTGCCGGAACCGGACAGTCCGGTGATCACGATAAGTTTATCGCGGGGAATATCCAGGTCGATATTCTTCAGGTTGTGGGTGCGCGCACCCCGGACATAAATCGTATCCACGCAGCATCCTGTGGTTTGGTCGGAAAACAGGCAAGTATAATCTCTCCGGCACTTGTGCCAAAATCTGGCCTCAAATTAATCACCCTTACCTCCGGAACGGATATCCATGATTCCCGTGATTCTCTGCGGTGGCACTGGTTCGCGCCTGTGGCCACTCTCCCGTGAAGCCTACCCGAAACAGTTCCTGCCGCTGGCTGGCAGCGACACCATGTTGCAGGCTACCGCCATGCGCCTGGACGGTGTGGCCGGTGTGGCCGCACCAATCCTGGTCTGCAATGAGGAGCACCGCTTCGCCGCCGCCGAGCAGCTGCAGGAAGTCGGTCGCTCGGCGCAGTCGATTCTGCTGGAGCCCTGCGCGCGCAACACCGCGCCGGCCATTGCTCTGGCGGCGCTGGCGGCACTCGAGGATGCCGGGGAGGGCGAGGACCCGCTGTTGCTGGTGCTGCCGGCCGATCACGCAGTGGCGGATATCCCCGCCTTCGAGCGCGCGGCCGCCGGAGCGCGGGAACTGGCGGAGCGCGGTCACCTGGTCACTTTCGGCATCGTGCCCACCTGTGCCGAGACCGGTTACGGTTACATCCGTCGCGGCGAGGAGCTGGGGGAGGGCGCCTGGAAGGTGGCCGAGTTTGTCGAGAAACCGGATGCCGCGACCGCAGAGCGCTACCTGGACAGCGGCGACTACAGCTGGAACAGCGGCATGTTCCTGTTCCGCGCCTCACGCTACCTGGAGGAGCTGCGCGAATACCGGCCGGGTATCCTCGAGGCCTGCCGCGCGGCTTTCGCCGGTGCGGCGCGGGACCTGGATTTCACCCGGGTCGACGCGGCAGCTTTCGCCGCCTGCGAGAGCGAGTCGGTGGATTATGCAGTGATGGAACGTACCGAGTCTGCGGCAGTGGTGCCCATGGACGCCGGCTGGAGTGATGTGGGCTCCTGGTCTGCACTGTGGGAGCTGGCCGAGAAGGACGGTGACGATAACCTGCTGCACGGGGACGTACTGGCAGAGGACTCCAGTGGCTGCCTGGTGCGGGCGGACAACCGCCTGGTGGGCCTGCTGGGGGTGCGCGACCTGGTGGTGGTGGACACCGATGATGCGGTGTTGATCGCGGACAAGGGCCGGGTGCAGGAAGTCAAGAAGCTGGTGCGGCGGCTCGAGCAGTCCGGCCGTGGCGAGGCCCGCGCGCACCGCAAGGTCTACCGGCCCTGGGGTTACTACGACTCCATCGACGCCGGTCCCCGGTTCCAGGTCAAGCGCATCGTGGTCAAGCCGGGGCGGCAGCTGTCCCTGCAGATGCACCACCACCGTGCGGAGCACTGGATCGTGGTACGCGGCACCGCCCGTGTCACCCGTGGGGAGGAAGAGCTGCTGGTCACAGAAAATGAATCCACCTATATCCCCCTGGGCGTGACCCACCGGCTGGAAAACCCGGGTTCCATCCCGCTGGAGCTTATCGAGGTGCAGTCCGGCAGCTACCTGGGGGAAGACGATATCGTCCGCCTCGAAGACAAATACGGGCGTAGCTGACAACACGGCAGGCTCGACGGCACGGTTCCGGTTCCCAACCGGGGCCGCGCCGCTGTTACAATGCGCGCCCATTGAAGCTGTGCGCCCGGACCCCCGGATGAATCCCTCTGCCCATGAATGCCACTGAACGACGCGCCCTGATGGGGCTCGCCTCGCTTTACATATTCCGCATGCTCGGCCTGTTTATGGTGCTGCCGGTGCTGTCCGTGTACGGTGCCGACTACAGCCACAGCACGCCGTTCCTGCTGGGCATCGCCCTGGGGGCCTACGGGCTCAGCCAGGCCCTGCTGCAGGTACCGCTGGGCATCCTGTCGGATCGCTGGGGTCGCAAGCCGGTCATTTTCCTGGGGCTGGGGGTGTTTGCCCTGGGTAGCGTGGTGGCAGCCAATACCGACTCTGTTTACGGCCTGATCGCCGGCCGGGTGCTGCAGGGCTGCGGTGCCATTGCCGCCGCCACCATGGCGCTGATGGCAGACCTGACGCGGGACGAGAACCGCGGCAAGGCGATGGCGGCGATCGGCGCTGCGATTGGCATTTCCTTTATGCTCGCGGTCATGCTGGGCCCGGTACTGGCGGGGGCCGGCGGGCTGGCGGCGATTTTCTGGGTGACCGCCGTGCTGGCACTGCTGGGCATGCTGATGCTCTGGCGCCTGGTACCGACACCGGCAGCCGCCGCGCGGCCGGCGGTGAACCGTGCCGGCTTCCGGGAGCTGCTGGCCAGCGGCAATACCTGGCAGCTGGTCAGCGGGGTGTTCTTTTCCCATCTGCTGCTGACCGCCCTGTTTGTGCCGCTGCCACTGGTACTGGTGGAACAGCTGGGTGTGCCCGGCGCCGCGCACTGGAAAATATACGGGCCGCTGATGCTGGGCGCCTTCGTGGTGATGCTGCCCCTGATGCGCCTGGCGGAGCGCCGGGGCTGTGTCTCCCGGGCAATGGCGCTGGCCCTGCTGGGACTTGGGGGCGGCAGCGCCGCCCTGGTACTGCCGGTTGGCCCGGCGGGATTGCTGGCCCTGCTGGCGGTGTTCTTCATTGCCTTCAACCTGCTGGAGGCACTGTTGCCGGCCCAGCTGACCCGCACCGCCCCGGCCGAGTCCCGCGGCGCGGCCAGCGGCCTGTACGCGACTTTCCAGTTCCTGGGCGCATTTGCCGGCGGCAGCCTGGGCGGATACCTGTTCGGAGCCGGCGGGGCGCCCTCGGTTGCCGCGCTGGGTGGCGCGGTGCTGTTGGCCTGGGGGCTGCTGTGGTGGTTCCTGGAGGGGCGCCGGCAGCTGGCGCCCGGCTGAGCTGGGCACCCCGGCAGCGACTGTTGTATGCTGCTGGATAAAAATACACTGGTTGCAGGGGGCAACCTGCCGCTGGTGCCACGTTGGCGCCGGCGGGTGATAGGGACAGCCTGAGACTATTCAGACCATTTGATAATTGCCGCCCGGGGCGTACCGCGGGCGAAAGAGGAGAGGGCCATGGCCAAGGGTATTAACAAAGTCATCCTGATCGGCAATCTGGGCGCAGACCCGGAGACCCGCTATATGCCGAGCGGCGGTGCGGTAACCAACGTCAACCTGGCGACTTCCGAGACCTGGAAGGACAAACAGACCGGCCAGCAGCAGGAGCGCACCGAGTGGCACCGTGTGGTGTTCTTCAATCGCCTGGCGGAGATCGCCGGCGAGTACCTGCGCAAGGGCAGCAAGGTCTACATTGAGGGCTCACTGCGCACGCGCAAGTGGCAGGACAAGAACAGCGGCCAGGACCGCTACACCACCGAGATCGTTGCCAGCGAAATGCAGATGCTCGACAGCCGCGGCGGTGACCAGGGCGGCTACGGCCAGGGTATGGGTGGCCAGGGCATGGGTAACCAGGGCGGTTACGGCCAGCAGAACCAGGGTGGTTTCCAGCAGGGCGGCGACCCCTATGCACAGGGTAACCAGGGACGCTCTGCTCCCTCGCCCATGGCACCCTCGAACCAGCCGCCTTCCAATCAGCCGTCCCAGCAGCCGAACCAGGCGCCGGCCGGTGGTTTCGACAACAGCTTCGATGACGATATTCCCTTCTGATTCGCGGGTTCTGCGTGCCTGATTATCACACGGGTTACCAGCCGGATACCGTCGCCGTTATCGGTGCCGGCAACTACATCGATGCCCCGCTGCAGAAACGCCTGCAGCGGGTGGGCTTTCGCGTGCAGATGCTGGGGCCGGGTGAACTCGACCAGTTGCGCCCCGGCGCCCTGGTGATCAACGCTGCCTGCTGTGCCGGCAGTGAGTTCATGGACACGGCCCTGCAGGTCTGTCGTGAACTCGCCCGACGCGATGACTACAGCCACCTGGTGCATATCTCCTCTTACCGGGTTTTCGCCGGGGGTGCGCGCAAACGCTACGACGAGGACGATGAGCCCAATGCCGAGTCCGCCAGCGGCCGCCAGTGGCTGGCCTGCGAGCAGGCCCTGGCCGGTAGCGACAACCTCACGGTGCTGCGTTTCGGCTGGATGGTCGATCGCAGTGAAAATGCGCTGCTGGCGCGTGTGCTGCAAGCGCTGCTGGAGAACCGCACCATCGCCGTGGACGATGAGAGTCGCGGCAGCCCGGTGACGATCGCGGACCTGGTGCGGGTGGTGGTGGCGGTCGCCCAGCAGCTGGCCAGCGGCGCGCCGCGCTCCGGTGTCTACCACTATGGTGCTGCCGACAGTTGCACGGCGCTGGAATTCGCCCGCGAGGCGGTCGAGCGGGCCCAGTCGTTCCTCGACGAGGGCAGTGCGATCGAGCCGGAGCCCCTGGCGGAACCGGTGGGTAACCGCAGCGCGGTGCTCGCCTGCAGCAGCCTGCGGGACGTATTTGGTATCCAGCAGCGCAGCTGGAGGCAGGGACTTACCCGGCAGGTAGAGCTGTGGCTCGAAAGGCTCGGCAGCGGTCGCTGAGACACGGCGTGGCCACCCCCTTGCTTAAATCATGAAGGGGCGCGGCGGGGGCCGGCGGGTAGCCGGTTATCCATGGCACAAAAAAAGGGCGATCCATCCGGATCGCCCTTTTTATTTGCGCTGGCGGGCTCTCGCCCGCCCATCGCTCACACTTTGTCGAACACCAGGCTGGCGTTGGTACCACCAAAACCGAAGCTGTTGGACAGCACGCGGCGCAGTTCAGTCTTGCGCAGCTCGGTGACCAGGTCCATGCCCTCGGCCTGCTCATCACGGTTCTCCACGTTGGCGGAGGCGGTGATAAAGCCTTCCTGCATCATCAGCAGGCAGTAGATTGCCTCGTGCACACCGGCAGCGCCCAGGGAGTGACCGGTCAGGGACTTGGTGGAGGAGAAAGCCGGGGCCTGCTCGCCAAACACCTCGCGCATAGCGCGCAGCTCGGCCACGTCGCCCACCGGGGTCGAGGTGCCGTGGGTGTTGATGTAATCCACGCTGCCCTCCAGCCCATTGCCATCCATGCCGGCCAGGGCCTGTTGCATGCAGCGTACTGCGCCTTCACCGCTGGGGGCCACCATGTCGTAACCGTCTGAGGTGGCGCCATAGCCGGTCAGCTCAGCATAAATGGTGGCGCCGCGGGCCTTCGCGTGCTCCATCTCCTCCAGTACCAGGCAACCGCCGCCGCCGGCAATTACAAAACCGTCGCGGTCGGCGTCATAGGGGCGTGAGGCGCGCTCGGGGGTGTCGTTGTACTTGCTCGACAGGGCACCCATGGCATCGAACAGGTGCGTCAGGCTCCAGGCCAGTTCCTCGCCGCCGCCGGCAAAGACAATGTCCTGCTTGCCCATCTGGATAAGCTCGGCACCGTTGCCGATACAGTGTGCGCTGGTGGCACAGGCGGACGAGATGCTGTAATTCACGCCCTTGATCTTGAACGGCGTGGCCAGGCAGGCCGACACGGTGCTGCCCATTACCTGCGGCACCCGGAAGGCACCGACGCGGCGCACGCCTTTCTCCTTCAGGGTTTGCGCGGCATCGATAATGGCTGCGGTGGAGGTGCCGCCAGAGCCCATCACCAGGCCGGTGCGGGGGTTGGAGATATCGCTCTCCTCCAGGCCCGAGGTGCGGATGGCCTCCTGCATGGCGATATAGGCATAGGCCGCGGAGTCGCCCATGAAGCGCAGGTGCTTGCGGTCGATATGGTCCCTGAAATCGATCTCCACCGGGCCCGCAACCTGGCTGCGCAGCCCCAGTTCGCGATACTCCTCGTTGGCACGAATGCCGCTGCGGCCCGCTTTCAGTGAGGCGGACACGGACTCCAGGTCCGTGCCGATACAGGAAGTGATACCGAGTCCGGTGATGGCTACCCGTCGCATAAGTGGTCTCCAGTAAAGCTTTCCGGCAGTTTACGTTGTTATTGTGCCCGGAGTTTGGTTCCGGCCGGACTAAAAGTTGTCCGTACGGGTGAACAGGCCTACACGCAGGTCTTTGGCGGTGTAGATCTCGCGGCCGTCGACCGCTACCGAGCCGTCACCGATGCCCATTACCAGCTTGCGCTCTACCAGGCGGCTCAGCTGGATATGATAGGTGACCTTCTTGGCGGTGGGTAAGATCTGGCCGGTGAACTTCACCTCGCCGCAGCCCAGTGCACGGCCGCGGCCGGGATTGCCTTTCCAGGCCAGGAAGTAGCCGAGCAGCTGCCACATGGCGTCGAGGCCGAGGCAGCCTGGCATCACCGGGTCGCCGGGGAAGTGGCAGTCGAAAAACCACAGGTCCGGGTGGATGTCGAGCTCGGCAATCAGCTCGCCCTTGCCGTAGGCGCCGCCGTCCTTGGAGATATGGGTGATGCGGTCAAGCATCAGCATGTTGGGTGCAGGCAGCTGGGCGTTGCCCGGGCCAAACATCTCACCGCGCGAGCAGGCCAGCAATTCTTCACGGGAATAGCTGCTTTTCTGAACGAAATTACTCATTTTGTCCCCGTTTATTGGGTGTTCACGCCACAAAGACTGGGCGTTTTTGCAAGAGCGGGCATTCTAAAGTCTGGGGAAATGTTGTCCAGTCAGTCAGCGGCCTTTTTGTGACTGGCACGGGCCTTGCTGACTAAATCACAGGGTACAAACGCCGCAAATGCCCCGCTCAATAGTCGTACCTGTACCAGTTGGCGGCAGCGGCGGTGTGCGGGTGATCTGCTTCACAGTTCTGTGGTAACTTTCCAGTCCGCGCGGGCCCCGGGGCCCGCCATGAGAACAAGAAGTGCCAGAAAATGTTGGGGTCCAGATGCTGAAGAAATGTCTCTTTCCGGTAGCCGGTTACGGTACCCGCTTCCTGCCCGCCACCAAGGCAATGCCCAAGGAGATGCTGCCGCTGGTCAATAAACCGCTGGTGCAATACGGCGTGGAGGAGGCGATTGAGGCGGGCCTGACCGAGATCGGTTTCGTGACCGGCAGGGGCAAGCGGGCCATAGAGGATCACTTCGATACCAATTTCGAGCTTGAGTCCCAGATCGCCGGTACCGGCAAGGAGCGCTATCTGGACTCGGTGCGCAACGTCATTGACCGGGCCAGTTTCTCCTACACCCGCCAGGGTGAGATGCGCGGCCTCGGCGACGCTATCCTGCAGGGCGAGCGACTGATCGGCGATGCCGCCTTCGGTGTGGTGCTGGCCGATGACCTGTGCCTGAATGAGGAGCTGGGGGTGCTGGGCCAGATGGTGCAGCTCTACCAGCAGTTCCGCTGCAGCATCGTGGCAGTGGAAGAGGTGCCGCAGGACCAGATTCACAAGTTCGGTGTGATCGCCGGCAATGAGATCAAGCCCGGCCTGTACCAGGTCACCGATATGGTGGAAAAACCTGCCGCCGAGGATGCCCCAAGCAATATGGCCATTATTGGCCGCTATATCCTCACCCCGGATATCTTCGACCTCCTGCGCGAGACACCCCCGGGTAAAAATGGCGAGGTGCAGATTACCGACGCGCTACTGGCCCAGGCCCAGCGCGGTTGTGTGCTGGCCTACCGCTTCAGGGGGCGCCGTTTCGATTGTGGCTCCGTCGACGGGTTTGTCGAGGCCACCAACCACGTCTACCAGAATATCTACCTGCCCGGCCAGGCGGGCGGGAACTGAGAACAAAACAACCAATCAGCGTAACCAGGAAACACTGTTACCCATGACCGAACTGACCTGTTTCAAGGCCTATGACCTGCGGGGCCGCGTGCCCGACGAACTGAATGTGGATATTGCCTACCGGGTGGGCCGCGCCTTTGCGCAATTCCTTGACGCCCGGCGCGTGGTGGTCGGGCACGATATCCGGCTGACCAGTGGCGAGCTGACCGACGCCCTCGCCAATGGGCTGCGCGATGCCGGTGCGGACGTCTTCCATATTGGTGAGTGCGGTACTGAGGAAATCTATTTCGCGACCTTCCACGGGGATTTCGATGGCGGTATCTGTGTCACCGCCAGCCACAACCCGATGGATTACAACGGCATGAAGTTTGTGCGCTCGGGCAGCCGTCCCATCAGTGGCGATACCGGCCTGAAGGATATCAAGCGCCTGGCGGAAGAGAACGACTTCCCGCCGGTGGGCAAGCGTGGCGAGCTGCAGCCTTACGATCACCGTGCCGATTTCGTCAATCACCTGCTGGGCTATGTCGACACCGCTGAGCTGAAGCCGCTCAAGCTGGTGGTCAATGCCGGCAACGGCGGTGCCGGTGCTGTAGTGGATGCACTGGCGCCGCACCTGCCGCTTGAATTTGTACGTGTCCATCACGAGCCCGATGGGACTTTCCCCAATGGCATTCCCAACCCGATCCTGCCCGAGAACCGGGAGTCCACCTCCCGCGCGGTGAAGGAGAGTGGCGCTGATTTCGGTATTGCCTGGGATGGCGATTTCGACCGCTGTTTCTTCTTCGATGAGAACGGTGAGTTCATTGAGGGTTATTACGTAGTGGGCCTGCTGGCAGAGGCCTTCCTGCTCAAGGACGGCCGGACTGCTGCCGGTGGCGAGAAGACCAGGATCGTGCATGACCCGCGCCTGACCTGGAACACCGAAGATATCGTCGCTGCGGCCGGCGGCGAGCCGGTGCAGAGCAAGACCGGCCATGCGTTTATCAAGGAGCGCATGCGCAAGGAGGACGCCATCTACGGTGGCGAAATGAGCGCGCACCACTATTTCCGCGATTTCGCCTACTGCGACAGCGGCATGATCCCGTGGCTGCTGGTGGCCGAGCTGGTGAGCCGCAGCGGCAAGTCGCTGTCACAGCTGGTGGGCGAGCGCATGGCGGCCTTCCCCTGTTCCGGTGAAATCAACTCCAAGGTCGAGGACCCGGCGGCGCTGCTGGAAAAGGCCGAGGCGCAGTACGGGCCCGGCGCGGAGAGTGTGGAGCACGTGGACGGCCTGAGCGTGGCGTTTGCCGACTGGCGCTTCAACCTGCGCATGTCCAATACCGAGCCGGTGGTGCGCCTGAACGTCGAATCCCGTGGGGACGAGGCATTGATGAAGGAAAAGACCGCGGAGCTGCTGCAGCTGATCCGCGGTTGATCGGCATCCGGCAGTAGCGGTAGGGGCGAACCTTGTGTTCGCCCTTTCTGTTTGGGGTGTATTAAGGGCCTTTCTCCGCCCGCCCCTCGCCGATACCGGCCTGGTGCCGGGCTAACACTGGGTTCGCACCAGCGGGCCAGGTGTCAGACAGTGCGTTCCACGGCAAAGCTCGCGAGCTGCTGCAGCGCGGTTTTCTGCTCGCTTTCGGGAAGGATGGCCAGCTGGTCCCGCGCGTCATCCACCGCCGCCCGTGCACGCTCCATGGTGTAATCCAGCGCGCCGCACTCCTCGATGGCCGCGACGATTTCTCCCAGTTTGTCCGCGCTGCGTTGTTCGATGGCCCCGCGTACCAGCGCCGCCTGGGCTTCGGTGCCCCGGGCCATGGTGTAAATCAGGGGCAGGGTCGGCTTGCCCTCGGCCAGGTCGTCACCGACATTCTTGCCCAGCTCTTCGGCATCGCCGCGGTAATCCAGGGCGTCGTCCACCAGCTGGAAGGCCAGGCCCAGGTGGCGGCCGTACAGTTTCAGGGCCTTTCGCTCCTCCGGGGTGCAGCCGGCCAGCACCGCCGCCGTCTCGCAGGCGGCCTCGAACAGGGCCCCGGTTTTCTTGTGGATCACCGCCAGGTAGTTCTCCTCGCTGACCGCGGGATCGCCGGCATTGACCAGCTGCTGCACCTCGCCCTCGGCGATGGTGTTGGTGGTCTCCGACAGGATCGCCATGATGTCCATGTCTTCCAGGGCCACCATCATCTGGAAGGCGCGGGAGTAGAGGAAGTCGCCTACCAGTACCGCCGGCGCATTGCCCCACCTGGCATTGGCGGTCAGGCGGCCACGGCGCCGCTCCGAGGTGTCCACCACGTCGTCGTGCAACAGGGTGGCGGTGTGGATGAACTCGATGATGGTGGCCAGGTCGATATGCCGGTCGTCGCGATAGCCCGCGGCCCGGGCACACAGCAGCACCAGCAGCGGCCGCAGGCGCTTGCCCCCGGCTTCAACCAGGTAGTGGCCGATATTCTCCACCAGCGGGACATCGGAGTGCAGCTGGTCGAGGATACGCTGGTTGACGGCGGCGAAATCATCGGCGGCGACCCGGTGGAAAGGCAACATGCAAGGCTTCCTTATACTGCTTTATGGGAATGGCTGTTCAGCACATGGTTGCGCCGGCCGGTAAGGCCGGGAGGCCGCCAGCGGGCAAGAGGGCAGCTATTGTATCAATGTCGCGAATTGATTAGAATCTGCGCCCCGCTTTGGCTGGCTCCCGTGGCCGGCAGTGGGACCAAGGTTTATTCGGTATTGAATATACGGCGCAAGCTCCCGAAATGCGGCGTTGTGACTGTCCGGTTTCCGGCATCCCGACCGCTGCTTCGTGTCGTCCATCTCGGAGCATAAAGAGATATGTACGCAGTTTTTGAGAGCGGTGGTAAGCAGCACCGCGTAGAAGAGGGCGAAGTCCTTCGCCTGGAGAAGCTGGAAGTCGCCACCGGCGAATCCATCGATTTTGACAAGGTGCTGATGGTTGTCGACGGTGACAACGTGAACATCGGCGCTCCGCTGGTCAATGGCGCGAAAGTAACGGCTGAAGTGATCAACCACGCCCGTGGCGAGAAGGTCCGGATCATCAAATTCCGCCGTCGCAAGCACTCCATGACCCGTCAGGGCCACCGTCAGTGGTACACCGAAGTTAAAATCACTGGCATCAAGGCATAAGCAGAGGAGTAACGACTCATGGCACACAAGAAAGCTGGCGGTAGTACGCGCAATGGTCGCGATTCCGAAAGTAAACGCCTGGGCGTGAAGCGCTTTGGCGGTCAGTCTGTAGCGGCTGGCAACATCATCGTGCGTCAGCGCGGCACCAAGTTCCACGCTGGCGTCAACGTTGGCATGGGCAAGGACCACACCCTGTTCGCGACCGCGGACGGCGTTGTGAAGTTCGAGGTGAAGGGCCCCAGCAACCGCAAGTACGTTTCCATCGAAACTGCTTAATCCGGTTGCCTGACCCGATCCGAAAGCCCCGCCCCCGAGCGGGGCTTTTTCGTTGTGCGGCGTGGCCGCGAGACCCCACTGCGCAGGTTAAACTGCGTTAGAGAACAGCAACCGCTGCGGCGGTGGAGAGATCATGAAATTTGTCGATGAGGCGCCCATCTACGTCAAGGCAGGCAACGGTGGCAACGGCTGCCTGAGCTTTCGCCGGGAGAAGTTCGTCGAGAAGGGCGGTCCGGACGGCG
Organism: Microbulbifer sp. JSM ZJ756; assembly: GCF_044383805.1. Taxonomy (NCBI): domain Bacteria; kingdom Pseudomonadati; phylum Pseudomonadota; class Gammaproteobacteria; order Cellvibrionales; family Microbulbiferaceae; genus Microbulbifer; species Microbulbifer sp. JSM ZJ756. The sequence goes on from NZ_JBISER010000013.1 coordinate 38,006, forward strand.
GTGACGGTGGAGACGGCGGCTCTGTCTACCTGGAGGCGGACGAGTCCCTCAATACCCTGGTGGATTACCGTTACCAGCCACGCTATAGCGCCGGCAGCGGTGAGCAGGGGCGCGGCCGCAACTGTACCGGTGCCAAGGGCGAGGACCTGGTGCTCAAGGTGCCGGTAGGGACAACCATCATCGATACCGAGACCGGCGAGACCCTCGGCGACATGACCGCAGCCGGTGAGCGCCTGCTGGTGGCCCAGGGCGGTTTTCACGGCCTGGGCAATACCCGTTTCAAGTCCAGCACCAACCGGGCGCCGCGCCAGACCACCAAGGGGACACCTGGCGAGGAGCGCCAGCTCAAGCTGGAGCTGAAAGTGTTGGCGGACGTGGGCATGCTGGGCCTGCCCAATGCCGGCAAGTCGACCTTTATCCGCGCGGTGTCTGCCGCCAAGCCCAAGGTGGCCAACTACCCGTTTACCACCCTGGTGCCCAACCTGGGCGTGGTCAAGGTGGAGAGGCATCGCAGCTTCGTGATTGCCGATATCCCCGGCCTGATCGAGGGGGCGGCAGAAGGGGCCGGCCTGGGTATCCGCTTCCTCAAGCATCTGACCCGTTGCCGGGTCCTGCTGCACCTGGTGGACCTGGCGCCGTTCGACGGCAGCGACCCGGTGGAAAATGCCCTGGCAATCGAGCGCGAGCTGGAATCCTTCAGCCCTACCCTGGCTGCCCGGGAGCGCTGGCTGGTCCTGAACAAGACCGACCTGGTGCCCGCCGACGAGCTCGACCAGCGCTGCGACGATATCGTGCAGGCGCTGGGCTGGCAGGGTCCGGTATTCCGTGTGGCGGCCATCCGTGGTGAGGGTACCGATGCCCTGGCGGGGCGCCTGATGGACTACCTGGATGAGCGTCGTGCCATGGAAGAGGCAGATCCGGAGCTGGCCGGGGCCGAGCTGGAAGCCCAGCGGCAGATGCAGCGCGAGGCGCGGGAGCGTATCCAGGAAGTGCGCGAGGCGCAGCGTGCGGGTCGCCACGCCGAGAAGGACGACGACGATGATGACGACTGGGACGACGATGACCACGACGTCGAGATAGAATACCGCCAATAACCACAGGGGCCGGTCGCACCGGCCACCATGTATGCTGCCGGGAGCCTGGCTCGCCCGGCATGTCCCGGCCCGAGGGGGCCGCTCCTGGGGAGGGATCTACGTGCAAGCTCGGCAACAGCTCGCCGCCGGCCGGCGCTGGGTAATCAAGATCGGCAGTGCCCTGCTGACCGACAACGGTCGCGGGGTCAATCGTGTCGCCATCGCCAACTGGGTCGCCCAGATCGCCGGCCTGCGTGCCGCTGGTATCGAGGTGCTGCTGGTATCCTCCGGGGCCGTGGCCGCGGGGATGGATCGCCTCGGCTGGCGTCGGCGCCCGGAATCGATCCACCAGTTGCAGGCCGCGGCCGCGGTGGGACAGAGCCACCTGGTGCAGGTGTACGAACACGCCTTCGGCCAGTTCGACTGCCGCACCGCACAGATCCTGCTGGACCACGACGACCTCTCCAACCGCACCCGCTACCTCAATGCGCGCAGTACCCTGCGTACCCTGCTGTCCCTGGGGGCGGTGCCTATCATCAATGAAAACGACACGGTGGTTACCGACGAGATTCGCTTTGGTGACAACGACACCCTGGCGGCGCTGGTGGCGAACCTGGTGGAGGCCGATACGCTGCTGATCCTCACCGATGCCGATGGCCTGTTTACCCAGGACCCACGCGACAATCCCGATGCGGAGCTGATCCGCGAGGCGTCCGCGGCCGACCCGTCCCTGGTGGCCATGGCCGGCGGCTCGCGCAGTGGGCTGGGGCGTGGCGGCATGAGCACCAAGGTGCGCGCGGCGCAGCTGGCGGCCCGTTCCGGTGCCGCCACGGTGATCGCCGGCGGGGCGATGGAGGATGTGATCCGGCGGGTCTGCGCCGGCGAGCAGCTGGGCACCTTGCTGCTACCCGAGGCGGACCCGATGACGGCCCGCAAGCGCTGGCTGGCCGGCCAGCTACAGGTGCGCGGCAGCCTGGTCCTGGACGAGGGTGCTGCGCGGGCGCTGCGGGAGCAGGGCAAGAGCCTGCTGGCCGTGGGGGTGACTGGTGTGGAGGGGCGTTTCCATCGCGGTGAACTGGTTGCCTGCCGCAATGCCGGGGGTGAGGAGATTGCCCGCGGCCTGGTGAATTACGACAGCGCCGAGGCGGCGCGTATCGTCGGCCAGCCATCGGAACGCTTCGCAGAGTTACTCGGTTACCGTGACGACGACGAGCTGATTCACCGGGACAACCTGATACTGCTCTAGCCTGCGCGCTTGCGGCCTTGTGCGGCCGGAGAGCCGACGGGTAGATACAAAAAAGCCCCGCCAGGGCGGGGCTTTTTGATGCTCGCGAAACGCGGGATCAGGCGGCCAGGGCCTTGATCTGGGCGTTCAGGCGGCTCTTGTGACGGGCGGCCTTATTCTTGTGAATAATGCCCTTGTCCGCCATGCGGTCGATGACCGGCACCGCTTCCGCGTAAGCAGTCTTGGCTTTTTCTGCATCACCTGCATCGATGGCCGCAACTACCTTCTTGATGTAGGTGCGCACCATGGAGCGCAGGCTGGCGTTGTGGTTGCGGCGCTTGTCGTTCTGGCGCGCGCGTTTCTTCGCTTGAGGTGAATTGGCCACCGGTTGCTCCTGTTGGAAATCTCAATAAATCTGTAACTAACGGGCCGGGGCCCGATCGGGACGCGACATTATCGCCACGGCTGGTTGTTTGTCAACCACCATGGCACTCCCGCCTTCACGAATCCCGGCGGGGCAGGTGCAGGGTGAAGATGACACCGCTACAGTCCCCGCGGTCAGCCGCCTCCAGCCGTCCGCCGTGAAAGTCGGCAATCAGCCGCGCGATATGCAGCCCCAGCCCCAGGTGCCCGGCGCGGCTGCCGTCGTCGCGGACCGAGACCAGTGAATCGAACAGCTTGTGGGCGAAGCCCGGCGGCAGCAGGGGGCCGTCGTTACTCACCGAAATACGGTAGGCGTCGGCATCCCGCTCCAGCTGCAGCAGGATTTCACTGCCTTCCGGGGCAAAGCTGGTGGCGTTGTCCACCAGCTTGTCGAGCAGCTGGGCCAGCAGCTCCGGTGCGCCGTAGCAGCGCTGGGCGCCCGCGGGGCAGGCGAGGCGGAAGCGGTGCCCGGGATGGGCATCGCGATAGCTGTCGGTGAGTACCTGCAGCAGGTCGTCTAGCTCGAACTCCTCCCGATTGCGCTCGGCGGGTTCGCGCTCCGCCTGGCGGATGCTCGCCTCCAGGTGGCTGGCCGCCGACAGGCTGTTGAGGATGCCCGACAGCCGGCCGCTGCCTTCCAGCGCGCGCTCGGCGTAGCGCCGGCTATCCTCGTCCAGCTCGCCGGCGCTGAGGTTGTCCAGGGAGCCCCGCACCACCGCCAGCGGTGTGCGCAGCTCGTGGGAGAGCTTGCTGGCCAGGGAGCGCAGGTACTGGTGGTACTGGTCGAGCTCCTGCAGCAGGCTGGCAAAGGCGCGGTTCAGGGCGCCCAGCTCGTCGTTCATGCGCGCCCGCGGGAAGTCGCCGCGCAGGCGGCCGCTGGCATCCACGGCATTGCGGGCCGCCCGGTGCAGGCGCCGGATGCGCCAGGACAGCCAGCTGGCATAGCCGAGTAGTAACAGCAGGGCGCTGCCGGCAGCGATGCAGGACACCAGCCACAGCTGGTAGGCGGCGGACTGGGTCAGGGACTGCAGGGCGTGGCCGGACTGCAGGGCGATGACTCGCCCCAGGAGTGGTCGCTCGACGATATTGTCGGCACGGGTGATCACCGGCACACCGGCGGCGCCGATGCGGGTTTCCCGGGGCCCCTGGTACCACTGTTCCGCCCTGTCGCGTCCGCGGGCCAGCTCCCCCGGGAGGCTTCCCCCCGGCATTGCCGGCAGTGCGGTGCGCGACAGCAACTGGCGGTAGAGCCAGTTGCGCAGCCAGTGCTGCTGCTCGAGTTCCCCGCCGCCGGCCCGTTCGCCCACCGCGGCGAGCCGGTATCCCTCGCTGTCCACCACCACCAGCTGCAGCTGTGGCCGGGCAAAGTGTTCGAGCTCGGCCTGCAGGTCCGGCAGTGGCTGTACCAGCCTGCCGGGCCGCCCGTCTGCGGGCAGGGTACTGGCGCGCTTCTGTGGGGTGGCGCCGTCGCTGGCAGCGCGGTCACTGATAGCCAGGGCAAATTCCCCGTCGGTGAGGGAATAGGGCAGGGCCAGTTCCAGCTGGTAGCCGTCCGCAGAGGCGGTCCAGCGGCCGCGCAGGCGCAGCTCGCGCTCACGCGTGCCGCGGCGCAGGTTGCGCCACAGGGCGGTGGCGCTGCCCTGGCTGGCGACCGGGAGGGTGTAGTGCCGGCCGCCGGTGTATATCTCCACCGCATCGCCGCTGGCGAGCAGGCCCGTCCGCGGGTCCTGGTAGGCGGGCGTGTCGTCGGCGACTGTGAGCAGCAGGTAAATGTAAGCATCGTGACGCCCCATGGTCACCCGGGCCAGGGGGGATCCGTCGCCGGCGTGCAGCTGGCGCGGCGGCAGCTGCCAGGAGCGCCACTCGTCACCGTAGCCGTCCAGCAGCGGCGGCTGCGGCAGCGGGTGCAGGTAGAACTGCGCCCCGGGCGGGCGCCCGGGGCGCTCGGGGTCCGGTGCGATCAGCTGCGGTGCGCTGGCCAGGCGCGCCGCCACGGCGCTGGCGGTGGCTTCCAGGGCCTGCATCTGGCCCTGGGCCAGGGCGCTGTCCACCTGGCGCAGATACTGGCAGCCGGCCCAGGGCAGGGCCAGGGCGAACAGGCTGACCAGCAGCAGTTGGCGGCGCAGTTTCACTGTCCCGGCTCCATTGGTTCTCTACTCATCGGGCCTGCCGCAGCTCACGCCTGCCAGCGATAGCCCATGCCGTAGGCGGTGGTAATGGCATCGAAGGCCGGATCCAGGGCCTGGAACTTGCGCCGGATCCGCTTGACGTGCGATGTGATGGTGTTGTCGTCGAGCACCACCCGTGCCGCTTCCATCAGCTGCCCGCGGGATTTCACGTGCCCGGGGCGCTTGGCCAGGGCATGCACGATCCAGAATTCGGTCACGGTGAGTTCGACCGGTTGCCCCTGCCACTGGCACTGCAGGCGCGACACGTCGAGGGACAGGTTCCCCTGCTCGAGCCGCTCGCCATCCTCGGAGCGGTCACGCAGGACACTGACCCGGCGCAGCAGCGCGTTGATGCGGGCCTGCATATGGGGCAGGGAAATGTCCTTGGTCAGGTAATCATCGGCACCCAGGCGCAGGCCGGAGATGATATCCAGCTCCGAATCGCGGGCAGTGAGGAACAGTATCGGCAGGGTCGGGGCCATGGCCCGCAGTTCCCGGCACAGCTCGAAGCCACCCTCCACCTCTGCGCCCAGCCCGACGTCGATCACGGCCAGGTCGGGCAATCGCTGGCGGAATGCCTCCAGGGCCTCGGCACGGGCCTCGTACAGGTTGACGGCATAGCCGCTGCGGCGCAGGGCATCGCGATAGTTCTCGGCGATTGCGCGCTCGTCTTCGACAATGGCGATAGTGGCGGTCATGGGATTTCCAGCTGTTCTGTTTCCGCTCGGTGGCCGTTGATCATGCCGCAAAGCGGCGCCCATGCCAAAAAAGCGGGCCGTGGGCCCGCGAAGGTATGGAGAGGTGATGGATTTCGGTGCGGAGTGTGCTTTCCGCAGGCGACGCAGTTAAACCGGGCCGCCTGCGGGGGCTGGTCAGAAGTTGCCGGCCACTGAGTCCGGCAGGTCAAAGAAGATATCGACGCGGCGCTCCATGGCGTAGGCGTCGGCATCGCCCCGGGGCGCCCGGGAATAGGTGGAGCCCATAGCGCGGCGGCTGATGCGGGCGGGGTCGATGCCCTGGCCTTCCAGAGCGCGCTGTACACTCAGGGCGCGCTGGTCGGACAATACATTGTTGTAGCCATCGGTGCCGCGGGGGTCGGCGCGGCCTTCCAGGCGCACCTGTAAATCGGGATGGCGACGCAGGAAGTCGGCGAGGGCCGCCACCTGGGCCAGCTGGGCATCTTCCAGCCGGTCCTCGCCGGTGGTGAACAGCAGCTGGAACTGCAGTGAGTCCGCCGCGAGTTTGTTGGCGTCATTTGCCGACAGTCGCGCCGCGTCCAGTTCCTGTGCCAGGTCGCCCAGCTTGACGCGGCTCGCGTTCAGTTGTGTTGCCAGCATATCCGCCTCTTCTGCTTGTTTGATCTGCTCGCCCAGCCAGGCGCCACCCAGCGCACCGGCAATAAAGCCTACCGGCCCGCCGACCGCGGCACCGGCGATGGCAGCGCCGGTAAAGGCCGTAGCCTGTTTGGCCGGGGTCAGTCGGGATCCCTCGGTCTGCTGTCCGTGGTCCTGCGCCTGGGTGCCGGTCGCGATCAGTGAGCCCAGGGTTACAGCCATGATTGCCTTTTTCATTGTCCTTTCTCCTTGCGGTGGTTGCAGTCTTGTCTCTAGGTGGGCCCTGGAACTGTTTCCGGCCCGGTCGAGACTTATTGAACAACCGCAAGGCGGCGCCGCCATGGCACTCATGTGGCCATTACCGGCGCAATCGTGGCGAATTATGGCAGTGTGCCGGGTTCAGCGATGCAGGCGGCGGTAGCGACGGTCCCGCGGCGCCTCTATGCGAACACGCACACGGGGAGGGCGGGGCCCCAGCACTACTGCGACATACAGCAAAACTGCCAGCGCAAGAGCAATAATCAAGGCATTCAATGTCATCCATCACCTCCTCGCGCCGACACTCCCCTGCAGCGCGCCACAATCTCACTTCGAGTATAGTTTGCCGTCACGGGACGGGTAGGAACAGATCCTCAATTCGGCGCGCATCTGCGCAGCGCGAATTGCGGTAGACTTGCCGGCCACGACCCCCAGCGACTTCACCCAGCCCAGCAGGAGCCCAGTTTTGTCCCAGCCGACTGCCGACAGCCAGCCTCCCAAGTCCGGTGCCGCCCGCCTGCTGCGGGGCAGCAGTGTGGTGGGCGGCGCGACTATGCTGTCGCGTGTCATGGGGCTCGCGCGGGACATGGTGCTGGCACGTTTTGCCGGCGCCGGCGATGCCGCCGATGCGTTTTTCGTCGCTTTCAAGATACCCAACTTTTTTCGCCGCCTGTTTGCCGAGGGTGCTTTTGCCCAGGCATTCGTGCCGGTGCTGGCAGAGTACCGCCAGAATGGCGGCATGGCCGCCGCCCGGGAGCTGAATGACCGGGTGGCCGGTGCGCTGGGCGGGGCGCTGTTGCTGGTGACCCTGTTCGGGGTGCTCTGCGCCCCCCTGATCACCGGCATTTTTGCCTTCGGCTGGTGGTGGGATGGCAGTGAACGGGAAAAGTTCTCCCTGGCCGCGGATATGCTGCGGATCACCTTCCCCTACCTGATGCTGATTTCCCTGACCGGCTTCGCGGGCTCGATCCTCAACAGTTTCGACCGGTTTGCGGTGCCGGCGCTGACGCCAGTGCTGTTGAACGTGATGTTGATCGCCGCGGCCACGGTGGCCAGCGGCTGGTTCGACCCGCCGATCATGGCGCTGGCCTGGGGGGTGCTGGCAGCGGGAGTGGTGCAGTTGCTGTTCCAGCTGCCCTTCCTGATGCACCGGGGCCTGCTGCCGCGGCCCCGCTGGGACTGGAGTTACCCCGGGGTGCGTAAGATCCTGCGCCTGATGGCGCCGGCCCTGTTCGGCGTGTCGGTGACCCAGATCAGCCTGGTGCTGGATACGGTGCTCGCGTCCTTCCTGCCGTCGGGCAGTGTTTCCTGGCTGTATTTCTCCGACCGCCTGACCGAGCTGCCACTGGGGGTGTTCGGGGTGGCCGTGGGCACCGTTATCCTGCCCAGCCTGTCGCGGCATCACGCCGGCGGCGATCCGCGACTTTTTCGCCACACCCTCGACTGGGCCCTGCGCAGCGTTACCCTTATCTCGTTCCCCGCCGCCGTGGCGCTGGTGATCCTGGCGGAGCCACTGCTGACCACCCTGTTCCAGTACGGGCGGATGGAGCCGCGCGATATGGAAATGGCGGCCTGGTCGCTGCGTGCCTACGCCCTGGGGCTGGTGTCGTTCATGCTGATCAAGGTGCTGGCGCCGGGTTACTTTGCCCGCCAGGATACCTATACCCCGGTGCGCTTCGGGCTGATTGCCATCTCCGCCAAGATGCTGCTCAGCCTCGCGTTTGTGGTTCCGCTGCACCACTACTTCCAGCTCGGGCATATGGGCCTGGCGCTGGCTACCGCGGCGCAAGCGGCGATCAACGCCTGGCTGCTCTACCGCGGCCTGCGTCGCGATGACATCTATCGTCCCGAGCCCGGCTGGGGTGGCTACCTGGTGCGCCTGTTGCTGGCCAACCTGGCCATGGCAGCGCTACTGGTGGCGGCGCTGTTCCTCTGGCCCCACTGGGGTGACTGGAGCTGGTGGCAGCGGGGCTGGCGCATGGCGGCCCTGGTGTCCGCCGGGGCTGGTACCTACGGCCTGGTGTTGTTGTTTGCCGGCCTGCGGCCGCGGCATTTCCGCGCCGTCAGCGACTGAACCCGGGCCCGCCCAGGGGGGGCGGGCCCACTGACCGGGTCACGGGAATCCGGTATACTGCGGCGTTCGATTTTGTGACCATGGAGAAAGCAGCATTGGCCGCCGAGCGCGAACTGATTCGCGGGTTGCATAACCTGCGCCCCCGCCACCGGGGCTGCGTGGCCACCATCGGTTCATTCGACGGGGTACACCGGGGCCACCAGGCGATCATCGCGCAGCTGCGCCAGCGCGCGCGCGAGCGAAACCTGCCCTCGGTGGCGATTGTCTTCGAGCCGCAGCCGCATGAGTTCTTCTCCGGCGAGAAGGCCCCGGCGCGACTGATGCGTTTCAAGGAGAAGGTGCTGGCCCTGTTCGACGCCGGCGTGGACCGGGTCCTGTGCCTGCAGTTCAACGAGCGGTTGCGCAGCCTGGGGGCCGAGGCCTTTGTGCAGCGGGTGCTGCTCGACGGGCTGGGAATCGACCACCTGGTAGTGGGGGATGATTTCCGCTTCGGCTGTGACCGCAGCGGCGACTATCGCTTCCTGCAGCAGGCGGGCGCGGCGCACGGGTTTACCGTGGAGGACACCGCGACCCTGGAGATCGAGGGCGAGCGGGTCAGCAGCACCCGGATTCGGGCGGCCCTGCAGGATGGTGATTTTGCCCTGGCGGAAACCCTGCTCGGCAAGCCCTACCGGATCACCGGGCGGGTGGCGCCGGGCCGGGCGCTGGGGCGCCAGCTGGGCGCGCCCACGGCGAATGTGCGCCTGCACCGCTACCGCTCGCCGCTGGTGGGCGTATATACCGTGCGGGTGACAGCCACTGATGGCAGTGAGCTGGCCCCGGGGGGCCGGCAGCTGAATGGTGTGGCCAATGTGGGCTTTCGTCCCACAGTGGAAGGCGAGGGCGCCCAGGCACTGCTGGAAGTCAACCTGTTCGATTTTGACGGGGACCTCTACGGGCGTGAACTGGCAGTGGAGTTCTGCCATAAACTGCGGGACGAAGAGAAGTTCGACTCGCTGGAGATCCTCCGCGATCGGATCGCCCAGGATATTGAGGACGCCAAGGCCTGGTTCAGGCAGCACCCCTAGGGGCAAGCTCGCCCTGTCCGGGCGTAACACAGCTGCCCAGAACGTAACCTGAGAGGGGCGACAAGGTTTGCCCCTGCAGATTTCTTAACCGTCTAGATTTAAGCAGACACCCAATGACCGATTACAAAGCGACACTCAATCTGCCCGCCACGGACTTCCCGATGCGCGGCAACCTGCCGCAGCGGGAGCCCAAGACCCTGAAGAAATGGCAGGACGGCAAGCTGTACGAAAAAATCCGTGCGGCCCGTGCCGGACGCGAGCAGTTTATCCTGCACGACGGCCCGCCCTACGCCAACGGCGACATCCATATCGGTCATTCGGTCAACAAGATCCTCAAGGACATCATCGTCAAGTCGAAGACCCTGAGTGGATTTGACGCCCCCTATGTGCCCGGCTGGGACTGCCACGGCCTGCCTATTGAGCACCGGGTCGAGAAAAAAGTCGGCAAGGCAGGGGCCAAGGTGGATCATCGCACTTTCCGCCAGAAGTGCCGCGACTACGCCGCGAAGCAGGTGGAGGGGCAGAAGAAAGATTTCATCCGCCTGGGGGTGTTCGGCGAATGGGACAATCCCTATCGCACCATGGATTACCAGTTTGAGGGTGACATCATCCGTGCCCTTGGCCGCATTGTAAAAAATGGTCACCTGGCGCGCGGTTTCAAGCCAGTCTACTGGAGTGTGGTAGGCGGCTCGGCCCTGGCCGAGGCGGAAGTGGAGTACCAGGACAAGACCTCCTTCTCCATCGACGTCTGCTACCCGGTAACCGAAGAGACCGCTCTGGCGATCGCCGATGCCGCCGGCGGCCACGCCGGTGACGGGCCTCTGTCAGTGGTGATCTGGACCACCACCCCCTGGACGCTGCCGTCTTCCCAGGCGGTATCGGTCAATGCTGAGCTGGAATACGTCGTGGTGCAGGTGGGGGAACGCCGCCTGCTGGTAGCCGAGGACCTGAAAGATGCAGTGCTGGGGCGCGCGGGCCTCGAGGGCGAGGTTGTGGGCCATATCCGCGGTGCCGCACTGGAGCACCTGAAGGTCCACCATCCCTTCTACGACAAGGAGCTTCCCATCGTGCTGGGTGACCATGTCACCACCGATGCGGGTACCGGCTGTGTCCACACCGCCCCCGACCATGGCCCGGACGATTTCCTGGTGGGCAAGCGTTACGGTATCGAGACCCTCAATTACGTCGACGATAACGGTGTCTACCGCGACAGTGTGCCCCTGTTTGCCGGTGAGCATGTCTACAAGGTGGACGAACAGATCGTTGACCTCCTGAAAGAGAAAGGCGTGCTCCTGCACCAGGACAAACTGATGCACAGCTATCCGCACTGCTGGCGCACCAAGACACCGCTGATCTATCGCGCCACGCCGCAGTGGTTCATCAGCATGCAGCAGAACGACCTGCTGGATCATGCACAGAAGGCCGCCGACCAGGTGCAGTGGATTCCCGGCTGGGGCAAGGCCCGTATCGATGCCATGCTGGACGCCAGCCCGGACTGGTGTATCTCCCGCCAGCGCACCTGGGGCGTACCCATTGCCCTGTTCGTGCACAAGGAGACACACGAAATCCATCCGGATACCCCGGCGCTGATGGAGAAGGTGGCGGAACGCGTGGACGCGGAGGGTATGGATGTCTGGTTCGACCTGGACCCGGCGGAGCTGCTGGGCAGCGATGCGGAGCACTACCAGAAAGTGACCGATACCCTGGATGTCTGGTTCGATTCCGGCGTGACGCATTTTGCCGTACTGGAGCGCCGCGATGACCTGCGCTTCCCGGCGGACCTGTACCTGGAAGGCTCTGACCAGCACCGCGGCTGGTTCCAGTCGTCGCTGAAGACCTCTATTGCCATCAACGACTGTGCTCCCTACCGGCAGGTGCTTACCCACGGGTTTACCGTCGACGCCGAGGGCCGCAAGATGTCCAAGTCGATCGGCAATACCGTGGCGCCCCAGGATGTCATCAACAAACTGGGCGCGGACGTACTGCGCCTGTGGGTTGCCGCCACCGATTTCAGTGGCGAAATGGCGGTGTCCGACGAGATCCTCAAGCGTACCGCGGATTCCTACCGGCGCCTGCGCAATACCGCCCGTTTCTTCCTGTCAAACCTGGCAGGATTTGACCCGGCCACTGACCTGCTGCCGGAGGGCCAGCTGCTGGCACTGGATCGCTGGGCGCTGGACAAGGCGGCGCGGCTGCAAGACGAGATTGTCGCGGCCTATGACAATTACCAGTTCCACCAGATTTACCAGAAGCTGCACAATTTCTGCGTGGTCGAAATGGGTGGCTTCTACCTGGATATCATCAAGGATCGCCAGTACACCACCAAGGCCGACAGCGTCCCGCGCCGCTCGGCCCAGACTGCGCTCTACCATATCGTGCAGGCCTTCACCCGTTGGGTTGCGCCGATCCTCAGCTTTACCGCTGATGAGTTGTGGCAGTCGATCCCGGGCGAGAAGGGCGAAAGCGTCTTTGTTGCGGAGTGGTACGCCCTGCCAAGGCTGGATGCGGACGCAGACAAAGGAGCGGATTACTGGGCGGCGATCGCCGCGGTTAAAACCGCGGTGAACAAGGTGCTCGAGGAGCAGCGCGCGGCTGGCAATATCGGCGGCTCCCTGCAGGCAGTAGTGACACTCTATGCTGACGATGACCTGCGGGAGAAACTGCTCGAACTGCAGGATGAGCTGCGTTTCGTTCTCATCTGCTCCTCCACTTCGGTACAGCGCCTGAGCGATGCCGCCGGTGCGCATGCCACCGAGCTGGACGGACTGAAAGTGGAAGTGCGCAAGGTGGACCATCCCAAGTGCGCGCGCTGCTGGCATTACCGCGAGGACGTGGGTGCAAACGCGGCACACCCGGAAATCTGTGGCCGCTGCGTGGAGAACGTGGAAGGCGCCGGTGAGGAGCGTCACTATGCCTGAGTCGCGCGGGCCCGGATTGTTCGGGCATCCCTGGCGCTGGTACTGGCTGGCGCTGCTGGTAATCGCGATCGATATCGCCACCAAGGTGTGGGCCGTGGGCGAGTTTCGCAGTGGGCCGCCGTTCCAGATCATTCCGGGGCTGCTCCAGTTCACCTATGCGGAGAACTACGGTGCGGCGTTCAGCTTCCTGGCTGATGCCGGGGGGTGGCAGCGCTGGTTCTTTGGTGTTGTGGCGGTCGGCTTCAGCATTATGGTTTCCATCTGGCTGTGGCGCCTGCCGGCGGCAAAGCGCTGGGAGCCGTGCGCCCTGGGCCTGATCCTGGGTGGGGCCCTGGGCAACCTGTGGGATCGCATGGTGCTGGGTTATGTGCGGGATTTTATTTCCGTTTACTACAACACCTGGAGCTTCCCGGTTTTCAATGTGGCCGATATGGCCATCAGCGTCGGTGCCGCAATGCTGGTAATCGAGCTGTTGTTTTTCTCCGAGAGCGATGACGCCTCGGGCAAAAAAGATTCAGAAGTAGAGAAAGCATGACTGACCACGTGATCGGCGAGCACAGCCGGGTAACGATGCACTTCAGCCTGAAGCTGGATGACGGCACCGAGGTAGACTCCACCTTCAAGGGGGAGCCCGCCTCTTTTTCCGTCGGTGATGGCAGCCTGCTGCCGGGTTTCGAGCGGGCGTTGTTCGGCCTCGAGGCCGGCGACGAGGCTGAGATCGAGATTGCCCCGGAGGCCGGCTTTGGCCAGCGCAACCCGGCCAACATCCAGAAAGTGCGGCGCGATCACTTTTCGCCGGATATGGAACTGGAGCCGGGGCTGGTAGTCTCTTTCGACAACGGTAGTGGTGAGCTGCCCGGTGTCATCCGCGAGGTGGGTGACGATGAAGTGGAGGTGGATTTCAATCACCCCCTTGCCGGCCAGACCCTGATGTTCCATGTGAAAATCATTGAAGTGGCTTCGGTGAACTGATGACTGAAATACGCCTTGCCAACCCGCGCGGCTTCTGTGCCGGTGTGGACCGGGCAATCGATATCGTCAACCGCGCCCTGGATGTATTCGGGGCGCCCATTTACGTGCGCCATGAAGTGGTGCACAACAAGTTCGTGGTGGATACCCTGCGTGATCGCGGGGCAGTCTTCGTCGATGAGCTGTCCGAGGTGCCCGACGATGTGATCGTTATCTTCAGCGCCCACGGTGTTTCCCGCGCGGTGCAGCGCGAGGCGGAAGAGCGCGGCCTGCGTGTCTTCGATGCCACCTGCCCGCTGGTCACCAAGGTCCACATGGAGGTGAGCAAGTTCAGTAACGACGGCAGCGAGTGCATCCTGATCGGCCATGCCGGCCATCCGGAGGTGGAAGGCACCATGGGCCAGTACGACACCAGCGGCGGTGGTGCTATCTACCTGGTGGAAAACGAGGAAGATGTATCCCGCCTGCAGGTGCAGGATGAGAACAACCTGAGCTTCGTCACCCAGACCACACTGTCCATGGACGATACCGCCAGGGTTATCGATGCCCTGCGTGCACGCTTCCCGAATATCCGCGGCCCGCGCAAGGACGATATCTGCTATGCCACCCAGAACCGCCAGGACGCGGTCAAGCAGCTGGCGCTGGAGAGTGACCTGGTGCTGGTAGTGGGTAGCCCCAACAGCTCCAATTCGAATCGCCTGCGAGAGCTGGCCGAGCGCTGTGGCGCGACGGCCAAGCTGATCGACGGTGCCGGCGATATCGATCCGGCCTGGCTTGAGGGCAAGCAGCGTATCGGCCTGACCGCGGGAGCTTCTGCCCCGGAAGTATTGGTGCAGGGGGTCGTCGATCGCCTGCAGGAACTCGGGGCCGAGTTGCCGCAGGAGATGAGCGGGCGCGAGGAAAACATCAGTTTTTCCCTGCCGCGAGAATTGCGCGGCCAGGACTGATTTCCGTTACGGAGCAGGCAGTTTGCGATCGGCTCAATCGCTGCATTCGGCTGCAGTCAGCCGGGAAATCCTTACCCGGCCGCTACGGGCCAGCACCAGGCTGAAACCGCTATCCAGTGATTCGCTGCAGATCTCCATGGTCCCGGCCTGAAAAGCACCACCTGCTGAGCCAGCATATCGGGCTTCGCCGGTACCGATAAATGAGATGTAGTTTCTCAATGGCTGGTTGGCGTTCACCCGGACACCGCTCACCGGGCCGCTGCTGAACAGCTCGCGCTCGCCGGCGTCGAGCTGGCCATTATTGTTGGAGTCGGTGAACGCCTGCCAGCCGGCTTGCCAGCTTCCCCGGTTGCGCAATGTTGCCCGCTGGTTTTGTGTCACCGCACTGGTGCGCGCCAGCTGGATCGCCGCCATGATTTCCTCCGTGGTACTTCTGGTGCGATGCTGCTCGACCTGGCGGGCAAAATTGGGGATGGCGATCGCTGCCAGTAGCGCCATAATGGCGACGGTCAGTATCAGTTCCATCAGCGTCATTCCCTGCTGCTGCATTGGCATTCCTCCCTGGAAATACTTTGAGCTCCGGCGTGGCGCCTCGGGTCACTGTGCTGGATGTCCAGCATCCCTGCCGCCGATCGGCCATTCCTCACCGTTCATCGGGCGAATCTTCCCGTGATCCTCTGCCCATTGGTACGCTTTGGGCAAAATAGACTCCCCTGCTGCATCATCAGTAATGTGACTGTATCCCCGGCACATTGGTCAAGAGATCTGGGGAAATTGAGCGGGATAGGGCAACACGATGCAAGTCGGTAAAAAATAATACCGGAGAGGCCGGATCAGGTATGAGACAGCACCAACGGGGCTTCACGCTCCTTGAGTTGATGATTACTGTGGCGATTATCGCGATAGTGGCTGCTATGGCCGCCCCCAGTTTCAACAACCAGATCAGTAATAACCGCTCTGTGGCACTGGGTGAGGAGCTGACCAGTGCGCTGAATGTTGCGCGGTCAGAGGCGGTGCGCCGTGGTACCCGCGTGTCACTCTGTGCCAGTGCTGACGGCGCGACCTGCAGCAATTCCTGGAGCGACGGCTGGATCGTTGTGGTTGACAACGCGACTTCGGATACTGCCAACGCCGTGACTGTGGGGGAGGTCCTGCGCAGGTGGGAGGCACCGAGCGCGAACGCCGCGATAAATGTCCAGCAGAATGGCGGCGCGACCGGCTTTGTCCGGTTCAATCGGTTGGGCATCCTCGGTCGTGCCGATAGCGGGGAGGTCACTGTCAATGCCAGTGTATCCGGTTGCACGGGTAACGCCGCGCGTAATATTACCGTGGGAATCGCCGGGCTGTTGAACGTCGCCCATGGCGACTGCTCTTAAGGGGGAGGCCGATATGACATTGCTCAAACAACAGCGTGGCGCGGGCCTGATCGAAGTGATGGTTACTGTGCTGATCCTCTCAACTTCACTTCTGGGTTTGGCGGCGATGCAGGCCGCCTCCCTGCAGTATAACCACAGCGCTTATCTTCGTTCGCAGGCAAATATCCTCGCCTACGACCTGCTGGATCGCGTACGCCTGAACCGAGCCAGAATGTCGGATTACAACCTCGACCTGGATTCTGATCCACCCGGAGCCGGTGGGACCCTGGCAAAGGATGACCTGATCGAGTGGCACGACTCCGTTAGTGATTCGCTCCCCGATGGGGATGGCGGAATCGACTGTGATGCGGCACAGAGGCTGTGCACGATCGAAATCACCTGGTCGGAGCAGAACAGCACTGGCGAGGAAAGCGAAGATTCAACCACTTTCCAGTACACAACAAAAATCTAGGGGGCGACGCAATGCGCAGACAACAGGGGATTTCGCTGGTTGAGTTGATGGTCGCCCTGGCAATCGGTGTTGTCCTGATGACTGGCGTGGTACAGCTGTTCCTGTCCAGTCGTGTCACTTTCACTACCCAGCAGGCGCTGTCACGGGTACAGGAGACCGGGCGGCTGGGGATGGAGTTCCTGGCACAGGATATCCGCATGGCGGGTTATATGGGCTGCATGAGCCGTAACATGAGCTTTACCAATACGCTGAATAATTCGAATGACCTGGCATACAGGTTCAATGTCGGTATTGAGGGGGTCGATAACTACTCGAGCGCGATGACAGGTTATCCGGCGGCACTGGCCGGAACCGATATGCTGGTGGTTCGAAGCGCTAACGGGCTCGGCGTCGGTGTCGAGCAGAATAATGATAGCTCGCAGCTCTTCGCGGAGGATACCGGTACGGATCCCAATGGCTGCGGTACGGGGCAGGCAAGTCTGAGCGGCCTGTGTATCGGCGATATCCTGGTGGTGGCTGATTGCCAGAAAGCCCGGGTTTTCCAGGCCACCAACCTGCAGGATACGGGCGGTGTATCCATTAACGTTGTGCACTCGGGGAACTCCTCCGGTGGTACCTATACGCCAGGCAATGCACTCAGTTCCTGGGGAGGCGCTTCCGGCGATCCCTCCGAATCGTTTGGTCCCGACTCAGAAATCATCAAAGTCAATACCACGGTGTATTACCTGGCAAATCAGGGTGCAGGGGGGGAGCCGGCGCTGTTCCGGAAGATCGGCAACCAGACTCCGCAGGCATTGCTTGAGGGCGTACAGGATATGCAGTTGACCTATGGTCGCGATACGGATGGGGACGATGTGCCCGATACCTACGTGGATGGCAGTGTGCTCGAGGCTGCCAGTGCCTGGGGCGAGGCCCTCAGTGTCCGGGTTGAACTCCTGGTGCGTAGTACTGATGACAATGTCGTGCCGGATCCGCAGCCCTACACATATGCAGGCTCGGATGTAACACCGACCGATCGCCGACTGCGCCAGGTGTTTGTCAACACCATTGGAATCCGCAGTCGCCTGCCGTAACAGGAGTGATGAAATGAAGAGACACAATCGCGGGGCCCTGCCACGGGCCCGTAAGCTCTCCTCCCAGCGCGGGGCGGTGTTGATTGTCGGGCTGGTGATGTTGCTGCTGATGACAGTGGTGGCCATGGCCGCCATGCGTGGCAGTGAAATGCAGGAGTTGATGGCCGGTAACATGCGGGATCGCAATCTCGCTTTCCAGGCGGCCGAGGCCGGCCTGCGGGAGGCCGAAGAGGTACTGAACCAGGCGGTGCTGCCAAGTTTTGATGGCACCGTAGCAGGCTACTACGTGGAGCTCGATGGCTCCCGTAACTCTGGTTACTGGAATACCCATGACTGGGATGTAGATGCCGTCGAGACTGACCTGGAGCTGGATCGTGTCGCCGCGCCACCGCGTTATGTGATTGAGGAAATCACCGCAACAGCCGCCACCGGTACCGACGGCGGGGCTATTGATTTCCAGAGCACGCTTAACCAGGAAGAAATTGTCTATTACCGGGTTACCAGCCGTGGAGTCGGCGGTACGGCAAACGCTGTCGTTATCATTCAGTCCACATTCAAGCGATAGGCAGTGAGGGGATAAAATCATGAAAATAATCGCTGCACTCAGGAAACAGGCTTTCGCACTGGCGACGGGTGTCTTGAGCATTGGGGTCGCGCATAGCGCTTATTCCCTGGAACTGGCCCAGACTCCACTGTTTCTGTCCCAGCCGGTACGGCCTATCGTCATGCTGAATATGTCGAATGACCACCAGTTGTTCTTCAAGGCATACGATGACTACAGTGATATCACCGGGGATGGGCTGGCTGATACGACTTACGTACACGAGCATGATTACTACGGGTATTTTGATAGCAATACCTGCTATTCCTATACGGGCGGTATTTTCTCGCCGGAAGTAAGAACCGACACCAAATACTGTAATGCGGGCAGTGCAACCGGCCAGTGGAGTGGTAATTTCCTGAACTGGGCCACCATGACGCGTGTCGATACCGTTCGTAAAATCCTCTATGGCGGCACCCGTTCCACTGATACCGCCGATCAGACAGTGCTGGAGCGTGCTTTCCTGCCCCATGATGCGCATTCTTTCGCCAAGCATTATGAAGGTAGTGATATTGCCGAGTTGACTCCCTATGCAGCAGACCGGGGCTCTATATCGGCAGACCGGGTCAAGGATGGTGTTACCTTCTGCAATACCACAGCTGGCACAGGCTGGTCCCAGGATGTAACCAGTGCGCCGCTGCTGAGAGTAGCCAAGGGCAACTACTCCCTCTGGGCCAGCAACGAGCGTTGGCAATGTCGTTGGGGCGTTGCGAGTAACGGCAACGACAAAAATGCCAGCGGCATTAATGCCTATGATACGAGTCCTTCTGACGGTGATGGCGGTGATAAACTCGGCGAGTACAATGTCCGTGTGGAAGTCTGTAAAGAGGGTATGCTCGAAGACAATTGCCGCTCCTACCCGGATGGCAATGCCAAGCCTTCAGGCCTGTTGCAGAAATACGGTGAGAAAGGGGAAATTCTCTTCGGCCTGATGACCGGCTCTTATGCCAAGAACAAGTCCGGTGGGCTGTTACGCAAGAATATCGGCGATATCTCCGACGAAGTTAATGTCGCCACCGACGGCACTTTTGAGTCGACCGGCACCGGCTCAATTATTGATACTCTCGATGGGCTGCGGTTGTATGGTTATGATTATGGCCAGGGCTACTACAACCGGTCCACCTCAGGTGGCGATAACTGTCCATATGGCCTGAGTTCGTTTGCCGATGGCCGCTGTTCCAACTGGGGCAACCCGCAGTCGGAGATCTACCTGGAGTCCCTGCGTTATCTGGCGGGCAAGGACTCTACTGGCGACTACAATGACGATGACTCTTCCTATATCTCAGGCCTTACGTCACCTTCCTGGGAAGATCCCCTCGGCAGTGATAATTATTGCGCGCCCTTGAATGTTATCCAGTTTAATGCCTCGACCAGTTCCTATGATGGTGAGACGACACCGGCAAACGACCTGGCCTCGATCGGTTCCATCGATACCTGGACCAATCAGGTGGGTGTGGCCGAGGGTATTCATGGTAATGAATATTTTGTTGGCGAGAGCGGAGCTGCCAATAACCAGCTGTGTACTCCCAAGACAGTCGCCAGCCTCTCCGGGGTGGCCGGTACCTGTCCGGACGCCCCACGCCTTGAGGGCACCTACGATATTGTGGGGCTTGCGCGCTATGCCAGGAGCAACAGCATCCGCAGTGATTTGTCTGGTGACCAGACAGTGCGGACTTTCGGCGTTGCCCTGGCACCTTCAGTACCACAAGTGAGGGTGCCTGTCCCCGGTGATTCAGGGAAATTCATTTCTATATTGCCAGCCTGCCGAAATTCGGACACCGGTGGCAACTGTGCCATTGTCGATTTCAAAATCGTCTCCCAGGACATCGCCGCTGGGACCGGTAAGCTCTATGTGAACTGGGAGGACAGTGAGCAGGGTGGGGATTTTGACCAGGATATGTGGGGCGTCATCGACTACGAGATTGATACGGCGACGGTCAAGGTGAGCACCACTGTAATCGCGCAGTCAACCCCTGACCCGATGGGCTTCGGTTTTGTGATCGGTGGTACCACGCAGGATGGCTTTCATGCTTTTTCGGGTATCAATGATTTTGAGTACGTTTCCTCAAGTACCATTAGCAGCTGTGGTGATGACGGTACTACCTGTACCTGCCTGAGCAGCGGATGGCAGGGAGCCTGTGATGCAAGCGAAGCAAACAAGCGCACGGAGACTTTCAGTGTTGGCAGCTCTGGCGCTCAGCTGCTTCAGACGCCGCTTTATTATGCCGCCAAGTGGGGTGGCTACAGTGACGATGCCCTGACCGATGCGGAGATCGCCGCTGCGGTACCCGAGTCCTATTATTTTGCGATTGATCCTGCGGAGCTTGAGAAAAACCTGGGAGCGGCGCTGGAACAGGTGGCTTCTGATATTGGTTCAGCCTCAGCAGTCGCCACCAACTCCACCCGGCTGGGGACGGATACCGCAATCTACCAGGCGCTGTTCAACAGTGGTGACTGGAGCGGTGAAATCCGGGCGATCAAGCTGAATGCCGACGGGAGTATCGGTAATTACCTCTGGAAGACAGAAGCTGCGGATTTTGCCGCGCCGGCGGATCGGGAGATCTTTACCCATAATGGCACTGGCGGAACCGAGTTCCTGTGGGATAACCTCACTGCCGCGCAGCAGTCCAGCCTGGGCGCATCTGCCGCGGAAGGCCAGAATGCGCTGAACTGGCTACGTGGTGAAAATATCCCGGGTCTGCGCGAGCGCACCACCCCGCTGGGTGACATCGTCAATTCTTCACCGGTATTTGGCTCACAAAAAGGCTTTGGCTTCCAGCGCCTGCCGGAAGAACTCGGTGGCCTGGAGTATCTGAGCTACGTTGCCACCTATAAAGAAAGTCGCCGCGAGGTGGTTTACGTTGGCTCCAATGACGGGATGCTGCATGCGTTTGATGCACTGAATGGGGAAGAGGTGTTTGCCTATGTGCCGTCCGGGGTCTACGACAAACTGAAGAACCTGACCCTGCCCAACTATGGTTCCCCGGAAAACCCACATAAATACAGTGTGGATGGTCCCCTGTTCGTCGGCGATGCCTATATCAATGGCCAGTGGCGCAACATCCTGGTAGGCACGCTGGGGGCCGGGGGGCGCGGGCTTTTTGCCCTGGATGTGACCGACCCTGCGAACTTTGACGAGGGGGATGTCCTGTTTGAGATTACCCCGGCACAAATGCCTGAGCTGGGCAACGCCACCGGCAAGCCCGTAATCGCCCCGACGGGGGATGGCTGGAAGGTGATCCTGGGCAACGGCTACAATTCTGCCAATGAGACGGCAGAGCTGCTGGTTATCGACCTGGAGGCTCCGTTTGCGGAATCTCAGGCCATAGCCACGGACGGAAGCGGCTCCAATGGCCTGGCTGCACCTGCATTGAAGCCCGGTAATGACGGTATCGTGGATTACGCGTATGCGGGCGACTTGCTGGGTAATATGTGGAAGTTCGACCTGACCGCGAACAATAACAGTAACTGGGACGTTGCCATCAGCCAGGGCAGTACCGACTTACCGCTGTTTACAGCGGCTTATGATGATGGTTCCGGCACCCTTATACCGCAACCTATCACCAGTGCACCGACCCTGGGGCTGAACCCGAAAAAGGAAAATGCCACCATGGTTTATTTCGGCACGGGCAGCTACCTGGCCGACTCGGATAACAGCGCCGGCAGCGTAATCCAGAGCGTCTATGCGCTTGCTGACCTGGGAGACAATATCCCCGACCGCGACAGCCTGTTTGAAAAAGTGATTTCCACCCAGACCGCGACAACCCGGGAAGTAGACAACGATGGTGATACCTCCTGGTGGGCAGATAGCTACGATGGCTGGTATATGGACCTGGCTTATACTGATCCGACCACCGGTAGCGCGATCGTGACCGGCGAGAGGGTGATCAGCAAACCGTTGCTGTTGTTTGACCGGCTGATCTTCCCGACGCTGATTACTTCCTCCAACCCCTGTGCATTTGGCGGTAGTGGCTGGCGCATGGAATTGAGTGGGGTAGGGGACCGTTATGAAGGGCACTCGATTTTCGGTGAGGCTGGCACATCCCTGGATTATGCAATCATCGGCTATTCCAGTGTGATTACTGCGGGCGAAAAAGCCTACCTGCCAGCCAGTGATATCAAGGGCCAGCCGAGTGTGGAAAGTGGCGACCTGCCCGCGGGCTCCGTGGGTCGGATGTCTTGGCGACAGATACGATAACCCGAGGAAAGTATGAAAGTACCAAACAGGAACCAGAAAGGCTTTACCCTGATTGAGGTGCTGATTGTGGTGGCGATACTGGGAATTATTGCCAGTATCGCCTATCCGTCCTACCAGGAGTCAGTACAGAAGAGTCGCCGGGCAGATGCCAAAGCCATGCTGGGAGATGTCTCCCAGCGGTTGCAACGCTGCTTTACAGTTTACAGCGCCTATAACGATGACAGTTGCGCGGTGGAGGATCAGCTGACAGGTGGCAATACCATGGATTCCCAGGAGGGTTTCTACAGTATCAGTGGTGTTATCAATGCAACTGACTTCACCCTGACTGCTACCGCTGTGGGGGCACAAACTGCGGACACCAAGTGTGGCAACTTTGCGCTGACCAATACCGGTAACCGCTCGGTGTCGGGCAGCAGCGGTGCGGATTACTGCTGGTAGGTGTCCCGAGCTGGGATAAAGGGCGGGGTGCTGGCTCAGTTCCCGTCCTGTGAGTCAGTCCTCCAGCCCCAGCTTCTTCAGGCGGTAGCGCAGGGATCGGAAGCTAATGCCCAGTTTCTGGGCTGCGGACGTCCTGTTCCAGCGTGTTTCAGCCAGGGTCGATTCGATTACATGTCGCTCTATTTCCTGCAGATACCGGTCCAGGGACTGATGGCGTGCCAGGTCGAAGCCTGGCTCGTGGCCAGCATCAAGCACTCCATCCAGAGGCTTTTTCCGAGCTGGTAATGCATTTATTTCTGCACCCTTATGGTCGAAGGGGGAATCATGTGGCGCCGCACGCTGGCAGGGTTCCAGTAGCAGGTCCTCGGCCTGTATAACCTGCTGTTCACAGAGAGTAAGGGCCCGTTCCAGTATATTTTCCAGCTGGCGCACGTTGCCGGGAAAAGGGTACTCCTGTAATGCCCGAAAAGCGCCTTCCGACAGTCTGGGCATATCGGTACCGGCTTCACTGGCGATACGGCGCATGATCGTTTGCGCCAGTAGTGGAATATCCCCGGCGCGTTCCCGCAGCGGGGGTACGTGGATATCGATTACATTTATTCGGTAGAAAAGGTCACTGCGAAAACGCCCGGCAGCCACCTCTGCGGAGAGATCCCTGTGCGTGGCACTGAGAATGCGGACATCAATGGGGACCTCTTCACTGGACCCGACCGGTCGCACGCTCTTCTCCTGAATTGCCCGCAGTAGCTTCACCTGCATTTCAAGGGGCAGGTCGGCAACTTCGTCGAGGAACAGGGTGCCGCCTGCCGCACTCTGGAAAAGACCCGCCTTGTCCCTATGCGCCCCGGTAAAGCTCCCCTTGCGATGGCCGAAAAACTCACTCTCCATCAGCTCGGTGGGAATGGCGCCACAATTAATGGGGACAAAGGGCTTGTCAGCTCGCGCTCCCTGTTCGTGTATGGAGCGGGCGGCCAGCTCCTTGCCGGAGCCAGATTCTCCGCTGATATAAACAGGTGCATCACTTCGTGCAACCTTGGCGATCCGCTGGCGCAGCTGCTTCATTACCGGTGCCTGCCCGAGCAGCCGGCTGTGCATACTGTCATTGGCGACAATTTCACGGCGGTCGAGTCGCAGGGCCAGTTGCACCAGGGCGCGTAACCGCTCCAGGTTGACCGGCTTGCTGACAAAGTCGAAGGCGCCCAGTTTCAGCGCGTCGATGGCGGTATCCATACTGCCGTGGGCTGTAATTACCGCGATCGGGAGGTCTCCGTGCTGTGTTGTATGTTCCTGTAAATGGCGCACCAGTTGCAGTCCGTCCCCGTCTGGCAGGCGCATGTCAGTAAGGCAAAAATCGTAGCGGTGCTGACCGAGGAGCCGGTGGGCTTCCCCCAGGCTGTTGGCGGTATGGCTGTTGACGTCCATCCGCCCCAGGGTCATGGTCAGGAGCTCGCAGATGTCCGGCTCGTCATCGACGACCAGTGCAAGAGGCTGCATAGAGTGTGCGCTTTATTTTTGGTATGGATGAGCGGTCTATACCCGAATTATGCCAGACCCGGGCGGGATCCAGTCAACTTGGTGCTGTGATCAGAATACTTTCCTGGCATGGGCGAATTCAATCCTGAAGCAGCTGCGGCTGCTGGCATCGTGACAGTATTGCAGGCTCGCCTGGTTGGACTCGCACAGTTCCCGGGCGATATAGAGACCCAGCCCGCTGCCGCCCTGGCCGTTGGTGAAAAACGGCTCAAAGATCTGTTCGCGGTATTGCTCGGGCACGCCCGGGCCGGAATCAATCACATCCAGGATTGCGCAGTCCCGACCCGGGTGCCGGTAGACATGAAGCTCGAATTCCGGCACTTGGGTATCCTGGCGGGAATGTACGAGAGCATTGTTGCACAGGTTGGTAACCACCTGCGCAAGTTGCGCACTATCAAAGCGGGCGGAAAGCGGCCCGTCTGGCAGTTCCAGGGTTATCCTGGCGTCCGCTGGCATACCGATACGATAGTCGGCGATAAAGCGCTCGACCCAGTAGCCCAGCTCATGCAACTCCGGCTCCGGGGCCCGGCGCCTGGAGAGCTGCATCACATTCTCGACGATCTGGTTGACCCGCTCGCTGTGCCGGTAAATGATTTCTGTCAGGTGGCGGTCATCCGCGGAAAGCGTCGAGGACTCCGTGAGGAGCTGTGCGGCATGGCTGATAGCGCCGAGGGGGTTGCGTACTTCGTGAGCGATAGACGCGGTGAGGTGACCGAGTGAGGCGAGTTTGAGCTTCTGCGCTTCCTGGTTCAGCTTGCGATTGTCATCGACAAAAACCAGGGTGTTGTCACCATGCTCACGTCGCAGGTTGGCAAAGCTGAGTCGTAACTCACTGCCACCATCGAGTTTCACCAGCTGTCCATTGCGTCCCGGATCCCGCTTCCATTCCCTCAAGGCGGACAGCATGGCCTCGTGCAGATCGGTGCCGGGTTGCATCCGGTTGGCGGTCAGGCGCAGGGCGGCCTGGTTGGCCAGCTCCGTTTTTTGCGCAGAGTTCAGTACCAGCACACCTGTGCGCATACGCTCGATGATTTGCTGTGCCAGGCGCTGCAGGTGGGCCGCGTGGCGGCTCTGCTGGTCGGCGCGCCAGGTGGCCATATTGATCATGCCCGACAGGTATTGCAGCCCGCTGACCGCAAGGAACAGCAGGATTCCCAGGCTGCCTGCGGCGACAATGTCCCGGGAAGCTGCAGTGCCAGCCACCAGTCCGTAAACCTGCTGGGCAATCACGCCACTGCTGGTCAGCCCCGCGAAAAAAGCGCCCAGTCGCCGATCCAGCAGCAGGGAGCCGGCCGCGCAGTTTATCAGGAGCAGGTAGCCCAGCCCGGATGTCAGGCCGCCACTGGCGTGGATCATAGTGAGGAACGCCGGGATATCGCAGCCGAGCATCAGGGCTACCTGGCCGACACTGGAATGGTAGCCCGTGCTGCGGAGGTGCAAAAGCCAGCCTGTATTGAGCACCACGTAAGCAACGGCGGTATTCAGGAAGAGAGTCGGTACAGTATTGCCCAGTGCCCCGTGACTGATGTCGGAGATAAAGATCCCCATCAGCACCACGGAGATTGCCACGCGGTAGAAAGCGTAAACACGCAGGAGTTCGATGTATTGGAGGGCGGGTCTGCTGGGGGAGGGGGCTGCGCTGCTCACGTTTATTCTTCCCATACTGGTATGCCGCTGCGGTTGTCCCTGTGGCAAGGTACACTCGCTGTAAAGCGGTATAATCGCCGCTTCCCCGATCCGAGGTAACAAGATGTCTACTTTGCAGCTAGTGCTGGCACAAATCAATTCCCTGGTGGGTGATATCCCGGGCAATACCGCCCAGGTGATCGATGTGACCCAGCGGGCCCACCGGGAGCTCGGTGCCGAACTGGTGTTGTTTCCCGAACTTACGCTCTGCGGTTACCCCCCGGAGGACCTGCTGCTGCGGCCCAGCATGGGGCGGCGGATAGACGCGGCGCTCGGCCAGCTTCAGGCCGCTGAGCTGCCCTGCGCGGTGTTGGTGGGCTATCCCCGGGTAGTGGCAGGCAAGGTCTTTAATATCGCAGGGCTGATTGTTGATGGAGAGCTGGTGGCGGAATATGCCAAGCAGAAGCTGCCCAACTACCAGGTCTTCGACGAGATGCGCTATTTCGTGCCCGGCGACCAGCCCTGTGTCGTTGATATCAAGGGTATCCCCACGGCGATCACTGTTTGCGAGGATATCTGGCATCCGGAACCGGTGGCCCAGGCAGCGGCTGCCGGCGCGAAGCTGATGCTCAATATCAATGCCTCGCCCTTCCATCGCGGCAAGGCCCAGGAGCGCCTAGAGCTGCTGGGGAACCAGGCCCGTCTCGGCAAGATGCCGATCATCTATGTCAATTCCATCGGTGGCCAGGATGAGCTGGTATTCGATGGCGGCTCCTTTGCGGTCGACGCACAGGGCAAGTTGTGCGCGCGCGCGCCGGAGTTTGTTGAGCACCTGCTGTCCGTACAGGTACAGTCCCGCGATGGCCGCGTCGCGCTGGCGCAGGGCGAAATGGTGCCTGCAGAGTCTGACCTGGCGGCGGTGTACAGGGCGCTGGTGCTTGGGGTTCGCGATTACGTGAACAAGAATGGTTTTAACGGTGTGGTGCTGGGACTCTCCGGCGGCATTGATTCCGCCTTGACATTGGCGGTGGCGGTGGATGCCCTGGGCAAGGAGCGCGTCGAGGCCGTCATGATGCCGTTCCGCTATACATCGGACCTGAGCAAGAACGATGCGGCCGACCAGGCCCAGCGCCTGGGGATTCACTACCGGGTGATCAGTATCGAACCTATCTTCGACGCCTTCATGGGGGCGCTGGCTGAGGAATTTGCCGACACGCAACGGGATACCACCGAGGAAAACCTGCAGGCGCGCTCCCGCGGGGTCATCCTGATGGCGATCTCCAACAAGAAGGGCGCCATGGTGCTAACCACCGGTAACAAGAGTGAGATGGCGGTGGGCTACGCCACTTTGTACGGTGATATGGTCGGGGGCTACAGCGCCCTGAAGGATGTGCCCAAGATCCTGGTCTACGAGCTGGCCCGCTACCGGAACACCATCTCGGAGGTGATTCCCGAAACCGTGATCACCCGACCGCCCACGGCGGAGCTGGCGCCGGACCAGGTGGACTCCGACAGCCTGCCGCCCTACGAGATTCTCGACGAGGTGCTGAACCTGTATATCGAGCGCGACTTCAGTGCCGCCGATATCATCGCCCGGGGCTTTGACGGGGAAATGGTGGAGCGTGTGGTGCGGTTAGTGGATCGCAACGAGTACAAGCGTCGCCAGGCCGCGGTGGGGGTACGCATTTCCGAGCGAGGTTTCGGGCGCGACCGGCGCTACCCGATCACCAATGGCTGGAAGGCCGGCGAATAAGCGGGGCCGGACTGGCCGGGTACAAAAAAGGCGCCGTGAGGCGCCTTTTTTTGGTCGCGGTCCGGGCCAGCAGCTTTACAGGAGCTCCGGCGGCAGCGGGGCGTCTTCGTCGCGGAACTCGGCGTTGTAGAGTTCGCGGCTATCGAACCCGCGGGGGTCCGACTTCTCGAACAGTCCCAGGGTCAGGCGGTGTACCAGGCTGCGGCCGCTGGCACCCTTGTAGTAGCTGTAGTTGAAACTGCCGTCATCCTTCAGGGCCGGGTGATGCGGGTAATTGGTGCGCAATACGTTCAGGGCGTCATTCTCCAGGCTTTGCATACCCATCAGGTGATAACCCTGCACCATGGTGGCTAGTGCATCCGGCACAGCGGGGGTCTGCTGGAAGTTCTCGACCACGTAGCGGCCGCGGTTGGCCGCTGCCAGGTAGGCACCGCGCTTGAAGTAGTAGTTGGCCACGTGGATCTCGTAGCGGGCCAGCAGGTTGCGCAGGTGAATCATGCGCTTCTGGGCGTCCGGAGCGTAGCGGCTATCCGGGTAGCGCGCCATCAGCTGGGCAAAATAGGCGAATGACTCCCGCGCCGAGCCGGGGTCGCGGCGGGTCATGTCCGTGGGCAGGAAGCGCTCGAACAGGCCGGTGCCTTCGGTGAACGACGCCAGCCCTTTCATGTAGTAGGCGTAATCCACATTGCGGTGCTGCGGATGCAGGCGGATAAAGCGGTCCGCTGCCGCGATGGCGGCATCGTTCTCATAGTTGCGGTAATAGGCGTAGATCAGTTCCAGCTGCGCCTGCTCCGCGTAGCTGCCGAACGGGAAGTTATCCTCCAGCGCCCGCAGGTTCTTGATCGCCAGGTCCCACTGGCTGGATCGAAGCTGGCGCTGGGCGGCTTCATAGAACGCCTGTTCTGTACGGCTGCCGGAGGGCAGGCCCTCTTCCTCTTCATCGGTGCTGGCGCAGGCGACAAGTATCGCGGACAGTACAACCAACCACAGGGTTTTCCAGGCCTGCATAGCCCCTCGCTCTATCATTATTACTCTCTACCTTCTTGCATTGGTTCCGCAGCGACTCCTCTCGGGGACCGGCTGTGCGGTACACTGGCCGCCTTTCGCTGGGCGGCGGGCGGTCATTTAACCACAGTCGCGCAGTCGTCCAAAGTATTTGAGCCTGATCAATGACTGACCAAGTGGAACTCGAACTGGAAGTGCCGGCACAGATGGCCGGCTTGCGCTTAGACCAGGCGGCGGCCGAATTAATTCCCGATTATTCCCGCGCCAGGTTGCAGGCGTGGATCAAGGGCGGCCAGCTGACCGTGGACGGCCGCGCCGCGCGTCCCCGCGACAAACTGTTCGGCGGTGAGCGGCTGAGCCTGCGGGCAGAGCTGGAGCCGGCAGGGGAGTGGCGCGCGCAGAAACTCGACTTGAGGGTCATCTACGAGGATGAAAGCCTGCTGGTGCTGGACAAGCAGCCCGGGCTGGTGGTGCACCCGGCCGCGGGTAACCCGGATGGCACTCTCTTGAACGGCCTGCTGCACCATTGCCCGCAACTGGAGAAGATCCCCCGCGCCGGTATCGTTCACCGGCTGGACAAGGACACCAGCGGCCTGATGGTGGTGGCCAAGACCCTGCCTGCGCAGACCGGGCTGGTGGAGCAGCTCAAGCAGCGCACCGTCAGCCGGCAGTATGACGCCATCGCCCAGGGGAAAATCACCGGTGGCGGAACGGTCGACGCTCCCATCGGCCGCCATCGCCAGAACCGGTTGAAGATGGCAGTACTGGCACACGGTGGCAAGGAGGCGATCACCCATTACCGGGTACAGGAGCGTTTCCGTGCCCATACCCTGGTGCGGTGCCAGCTGGAAACCGGGCGGACACACCAGATCCGTGTGCATATGGCGCATATCCGTCACCCGCTGGTTGGCGACCCGCTTTACGGTGGGCGTTCCCGGGTGCCGCCTGAGGCCGGGGAGGCGTTGCTGCAGGAGTTGCGACAGTTTCCCCGCCAGGCCCTGCACGCGGCGGAGCTGGCACTGGTCCACCCCGGGAGCGGGGAGGAAATGCACTGGTCGACCCCCATGCCCGCGGATATGCTGCACCTGCTGGAATTACTGCGTGCCGACGCCACGGGCACTCCCGGCTGAGCGCATCGTCGCTGCCGGGAATTCAAACAATTGCTGAAGGAACTGGAATGACTGCCGATCACTACCTGGTCCCCGACTGGCCCGCTCCCGCCAATGTGCGCGCCGCCACATCGCTGCGCCGGGAAGGGCACAGTTCGGGTGCCTACGCCGCCTTCAACCTGGGAGCCCATGTGGGGGATGACGGCGACGCCGTTGGGGCCAACCGGCGCCAGCTGGCACAGGAGCTGCAGCTGCCGGCAGAGCCCCAGTGGCTGGAGCAGATCCACAGTGACCGGATTGTGGAGGCACACCGGGATGGCCTGGTACGGACCGCCGACGCGGCCTTCTCCCGCGAGGCGGGCACCATCTGTGCGGTACTGACTGCCGATTGCCTGCCGCTGCTGCTTTGCGATCGCGCCGGCACAGTGGTGGCGGCGGTGCATGCCGGCTGGCGTGGGCTGGCGACTGGCGTGATTCGCAACAGTGTGCGGGCGCTGGGGTGCGACCCGGCCGAGCTGCTGGCCTGGCTGGGGCCTGCCATCGGACCGGAAGCCTTCGAGACCGGCGTCGATGTGCTGGAATTGTGTTTCGAGCACGCCATGGACAGTGCCCATACGGAGCGCATGGCCCAGTGTTTCCGCCCGCACGCAGCCAAGCCCCTGCACTTTCTCGCAGATATCTATGGCCTGGCCAGGGCAGAGCTGGAAAGCCTCGGGGTCAGTGCTATTTACGGTGGCAACCGCTGCACCTTTACCGAGTCCGGGGACTTTTATTCGTATCGACGCGATGGCGTTACCGGCCGCATGGCGTCGCTGATCTGGCTGACCTGAGCCGCCGGCTCTCGAAAACCGCCCCGCAATAATAACCCCCTCCAGTGTGCGGGTATTGAAAACCTCTCGCACGCCCCCATTTTATTTCCTGACCCGGGAGACCACCGGATTCACCGTGGGATCCCCTAGACTCAGAGTTGGCGCCGTCGTGCGTCACCCCACTGTCAAATTGCTTTTACTGTGCCGAGGGAGGAGACCCGTCCATGCGCATAGACAAAATGACAAACCCGCTGCAGGCCGCGATTGCCGATGCGCAATCCCTGGCGGTGGGGCGTGACCATAACCAGATATATCCCGAACACCTGTTGCAGGCGCTGCTGGACCAGTCTGGCGGCAGTGTCCCTGCATTCCTGTCACAGGCCGGCTTCAACCTGAACGGGCTGCGTAACGACCTGGCGAAAAGGCTCGACCAGCTGCCCACGGTAACCTCGCCGACCGGCGATGTGGGCATGTCGCAGGAACTGATGCGCCTGTTCAACCTTGCCGATAAAAAAGCGCAGCAAAAGGGCGACAGCTTTATCGCCAGTGAAACCGTATTGCTGGCCGCATTCGATTCCGCCGCCGGCGAAGTCTCCAAGCTGCTGCATGCCAATGGCGACCTGAAACAATTGCAGGCAGCCATCGACAAGGTCCGCGGTGATGAGAAAGTCAGCGATGCCGGGGCCGAGGATGCGCGCCAGGCCCTGGACAAGTACACCCTGGACCTGACCGAGCGGGCGGTGTCCGGCAAGCTGGACCCGGTGATTGGGCGCGACGACGAAATCCGCCGCACCATCCAGGTATTGCAGCGCCGCACCAAGAACAACCCGGTCCTGATCGGCGAGCCGGGCGTGGGCAAGACTGCCATTGTCGAGGGCCTGGCCCAGCGCATCGTCAATGGCGAGGTGCCCGAGGGCCTGAAAGACAAGCGCCTGTTATCTCTGGACCTGGGGGCCTTGCTGGCCGGTGCAAAATTCCGGGGCGAGTTTGAGGAACGGTTGAAGGCGGTGCTGAACGAACTGTCCAAGCAGGAAGGCCGTGTCATCCTCTTCATCGATGAACTGCACACCATGGTCGGCGCCGGCAAGGCCGAGGGCGCCATGGACGCGGGCAATATGCTCAAGCCGGCACTGGCCCGTGGCGAGCTGCATTGCGTGGGTGCCACCACCCTGGACGAATATCGCAAGTACATCGAGAAAGATGCCGCGCTTGAACGTCGCTTCCAGAAGGTGCTGGTGGACGAGCCCACCGAAGAGGACACCATCGCCATCCTGCGCGGCCTGAAAGAGCGCTATGAGGTCCACCACGGTGTGGATATTACCGACTCGGCGATTATTGCGGCGACCAAGCTGTCGCAGCGCTACATCACCGATCGCCAGCTGCCGGACAAGGCTATCGACCTGATTGACGAGGCCGCCAGCCGTATCCGCATGGAAATCGACTCCAAGCCGGAATCCATGGATAAGCTGGAGCGACGCCTGATCCAGCTGAAGATCGAGCGCGAGGCGGTCAAGAAGGACAAGGACGACGAAGCGGCGCAGAAGCGGCTGCAAAAGCTGGAAGAAGATATCCGCGAAATCGAGAAGGAATATGCCGACCTGGAAGAGGTCTGGAAAGCCGAGAAAGCCCAGCTGGCCGGCAGCACGGATACCAAGGAAAAGCTCGAGCAGGCCAAGCTGGATATGGAAGCGGCCCGCCGTGCCGGCGACCTGACGCGCATGTCGGAGCTGCAATACGGGGTGATCCCGCAACTGGAGCAGCAGCTGCAGCAGGCCAGTGATACGGAAGCCACCGAGGAGCCCCGGCTTTTGCGCAACCGGGTCACTGACGAGGAAGTGGCTGAGGTGGTTTCCCGCTGGACCGGCATCCCGGTATCGAAAATGCTCGAGGGCGAGCGAGAAAAGCTGTTGCGGATGGAGGACGCCCTGCACCATCGGGTGATTGGCCAGGACGAGGCCGTCAATGCGGTGGCCAATGCCGTGCGCCGTTCCCGGGCGGGCCTGTCCGATCCCAACCGGCCCAACGGTTCCTTCCTGTTTCTCGGTCCCACCGGGGTGGGCAAGACGGAGCTGTGCAAGTCGCTGGCGGAATTCCTGTTCGACAGCCAGGACGCCATGGTGCGCATCGATATGTCCGAGTTTATGGAAAAGCACTCGGTGGCACGACTGATTGGTGCGCCGCCCGGGTATGTCGGTTACGAAGAAGGTGGTTACCTGACCGAGGCGGTGCGTCGCAAACCCTATTCTGTAGTGCTGCTGGATGAGGTGGAGAAGGCGCACCCGGACGTATTCAATATCCTGCTGCAGGTCCTCGAGGATGGCCGCCTTACGGATGGCCAGGGACGCACGGTGGATTTCCGCAATACGGTGGTGGTGATGACCTCCAACCTGGGATCTGACCTGATCCAGAAATATGCCAGCAAGAAAGAGGAAGACGAACTCGACAGCGAAATCCATTACCGCCAGATGAAAAACGCGGTGATGGATGTGGTGGGTGAGCACTTCCGGCCGGAATTCATCAACCGCATCGACGAGGTGGTAGTGTTCCATCCGCTGGCACGGGCCCAGGTGCGCTCCATTGCCGAAATCCAGCTGGAGCAGCTGCGCCGCCGGCTGGCGGAGCGCGACCTGCGGCTGGAAGTGGCCGAGCCCCTGCTGGACAAGCTGGCGGATGTGGGCTTCGACCCGGTCTACGGCGCGCGCCCGCTCAAGCGTGCGATCCAGATGTGGCTGGAAAACCCGCTGGCCCAGGATGTCCTGTCGGGCAAGTTCGCACCCGGCGATACCATCCATGCGGAGCTGGAGGGGGATCACGCCGTCTTCCGCAAGTGATACGTCCCACCCTGTGAAATGGCCCGCCGGCGCGAGCGCACCGGCGGGCTTTTCTTTATCCGCCGCCCCATTGCCCGCTCCCGCCGGACCGTCCGTTTTCGACCCCTGGCTGCAGCCCACCGATTGCCAACCGTCATTCCTGCCCGCGCTTGCCTATCCTGACTGCTGGGCCCGGTCAATTTGACCGGCTTGCCCCTGCGTGGATATGTGGCAATCGACAGGGAGTTGCAGTGGCTGGACGCAATCCGGTATTCAACAAGCGCATGCTGCTGATGCTGCTGGGCTGCCTGCTGCTGTTTGGCGGCATCTTTGCCTTCAAGATGTTCGGCAAAATGATGATGAACCGGGCATTCGACAATATGCCATTACCGGCGGCCACGGTCACCGCAGCGCGGGTCGAGCGGCAGCTCTGGCAGGAGAGCCTGTCTGCCGTAGGCACATTGCGCGCCGTCAATGGCGTCGAGGTAACGACCCGCGCCCAGGGCGTGGTGCAGCGGATACTGTTCGATTCCGGCCAGCCGGCGGAGAAGGGACAGTTGCTGGCGGAGTTGTCGGCGGAACCGGAAAAGGCGGAACTGGAAGTGCTGGAGGCGGAGCTGCGGCTGGCCCGCCGCAATCACCAGCGCATCAAGGCGCTGCACGTCAAGGGTGTCACCACCGATGCGGAGCTGGATGACGCACTCAGTACCCTGGACCGGGTGTTGGCAAGTATCCGTGTGCAGAAAGAGACGGTGGAGGAGCACCGGGTTGTGGCGCCGTTTTCCGGGCGGCTGGGTATTCGGCGCATCGACCTGGGGCAGAACGTCGCGCCCGGAGATCCGGTGGTCTCCCTGCAGCAGCTGGACCCGATTTTCGTCGATTTCTACCTGCCGGGCCGCTACTTCGCGCGCATCAAGACCGGTCTTCCCATCGAAGTCACCACTGATGCGTTCCCGGAAAAGACATTCCCGGGCAAGGTGACAGCCATCGATCCCGGTATCGACAGTGCCAGTCGCAACTTCCTGCTCCAGGCCACCATGGACAACCCCGGCGACCAGTTGCGCCCGGGCATGTTCGCCGACGTGTCGGTGGACCTTCCCCGCCGGCGCAATGTGCTGGTGGTGCCGCGCACGGCAGTCAGCTTCTCTCCCTACGGCAATGCCATCTTTGTCCTGCAACAAGACCCGGAGGGCAATGGCCTGGTGGCGAGCAAGCGGTTTGTAAAAACCGGTGAGGAGCGTGGTGACCTGGTGGAAATCATCGAGGGGGCGGAGGAGGGGGAGCGTGTCGCCACCAGCGGCCTGCTGAAGTTGCGTAACCAGAGCCCGGTCACCGTCAATAACGAGGAGACACTGCCGGCGAAGGCGGATCCACAGCCGGAGAACAGCTGACCATGGCCACGACCGCAACCGGTGCCCCCGCGTGAATTTTACCGAGATCTTTATCCGCAAGCCGGTGCTGGCGACAGTGGTGAGCCTGTTTATCTTCCTGCTGGGGCTCCGTGCCGCCACCGAGCTCAACGTGCGCGAGTACCCGGAGCTGCAGAATGCGGTAATCACCGTAACCACGGTCTATGTAGGCGCCGATGCAGACCTGGTGCAGGGATTTATCACTACGCCACTGGAACAGGAGATCGCCACCGCCGACGGCATCGACTACATGGTGTCCACCAGTGTGCAGGGGGTGTCGACCATCCAGGCCTATGTGCGCCTCGATTTTGATCCCAACCAGGTGCTCACCCAGGTGGTGGCCAAGGTCAACCGCCTGCGCAGCGAGTTGCCGGAGGAGTCCGAGGATTCCACCGTGGATATGGCCATCGGCCAGACGGTGGCGGCAATGTACCTGTCGTTCTCGTCCGGGATCCTCGATAACAACCAGATTACCGATTACCTGACACGGGTGGTGCAGCCCAAGCTGTCGACCATCCCGGGTGTGCAGCGTGCGCGCCTGCTGGGCAACCGGACCTTCGCCATGCGTATCTGGCTGAAGCCGGCAGAAATGGCATCGCAGGAGGTAACCCCGGGGGATGTCAGTGCGGCGCTGCGCGCCAACAATGTGTTGTCAGCGGTGGGCAGTACCAAGGGCCGCTGGATCACCGTGGAAATATCAGCCGATACGGATATCGCCTCTGAGGAGGCTTTCCGTGACCTGGTGGTGCGCTCCGACGAGGACCGCATCGTGCGGCTGGGGGATATCGCTGAGGTGGAGCTGGGTTCCGAGTCCTACGATACCTCGGTCACCTTTAATGGGCGTTCGGCCACCTTTATTGCGGTGGAGGTGGCTCCGGATGCCAATGCGCTGGAAGTCATCCGCGAGGTGCGCAGGAAACTCGATGGTGAGGTTTTCCCGCAGCTGCCGGAGGGCATGATCGGTGAGATTCCCTACGACAGCACCGAGTACATCCAGGACTCGATCAACGAGGTGGTGAAGACGATCGCCGAGGCAGTGTTGATCGTGATCGTGGTGATCTACCTGTTCCTCGGTTCCCTGCGCAGCGTGGTGATCCCGGCGATCGCGGTGCCGCTGTCGCTGGTGGGGGCGCTGTTCCTGATGCTGCTGATGGGGTTTTCCATCAACCTGCTGACCCTGCTGGCGATGGTGCTGGCCATCGGTATCGTGGTGGATGATGCCATCATCGTGCTCGAGAATGTACACCGCCACATCGAAGAGGGCATGACGCCGCGGGACGCCGCCATTCGCGGTGCGCGCGAACTGGCATGGCCGGTGGTGGCCATGACCACCACCCTGATTGCCGTGTACCTGCCGATCGGTTTCCTGGGCGGGCTCACCGGCACCCTGTTTGTGGAGTTCGCCTTCTCCCTGGCCGGGGCGGTGCTGCTGTCCGGTGTGGTGGCGCTGACCCTGACGCCGATGATGGCGTCAAAGATCCTGAAGCCGCCGAAGGAGAATGGCGGCAATAGCCTGGAGCAGTGGCTGGAAAGGCAATTCGAGCGTATGCAGCAGGGATACCAGCGGCGGCTGCACAGCGCCCTGGATGACCGGCTGGTGATCCTGCTTTTCGGGTTGATTGTGCTGGTGAGTTGTTATTTCCTGTTCGTCACCTCGCCCAGCGAGCTGGAACCGGATGAGGACCGCGGTTTTGTCCTGACCATTTCCTCGGCGGACTCCTTTGCCACCATCGATTACCTGGAGCGCTTCACCCGGGAGCTTAACGTCATTGCCGAGCGGCATGCCGACGAGGTGGAAAACCTGTTCCTGCTCAACGGGGTCGGCGGTGCCGGTAATGCCACCAACAGCGCCATTGCCGGTTTCGTGCTCGCGCCCTGGAACCGGCGTGCGCTGGACACTGCCGAGATGAAGGACATTATCAGCAACGAGGTGGCAGAGATCGCCGGCCTCAAGGTGGCGGTGGTGGTACCACCCAGCCTGCCCACCGCCGGTGGCCGCCTGCCAGTGGAGTTCGTGGTCGGCTCCACCGAGCCGATGGAAAACCTGGCCTCGTTTGCCGACGAGATCATGGAGCGGGCACTGGCCAGCCGTAAGTTTATTTTCGTGGATTCCGACCTGAAGCTGGATAAGCCCAAATTGCGGGTGCTGGTGGATCGCAACAAGGCGGCAGCAATGGGGATCACCATGGCGGATATCGGGCGGGAGCTGGGGGCCATGATGTCGGGCGCCTATACCAATCGGTTTTCGCTGGAGAACCGCAGTTACAAGGTGATTCCCCAGGTGGTGCGGCGCGAGCGGCTGACTGGCGCCCAGCTCAAGCAGTACTACATCCGCAGCCGTTCCGGGCAGCTGGTGCCCATGTCGACGCTGGTAAGCCTGGAGGAAACGGTGGAGCCACAGCAGCTCAAGCGTTTCCAGCAACTCAATGCGGTGACCATTTCCGGTGTCCCGCGCCCGGGCATCACTCTGGGGGAGGCGCTGGGGGTGCTGGACAATGCCGCGGCAGAGGTATTGCCGCCGGGCTATTCGGTGGACTACGCCGGGCAGTCGCGCCAGTACAAGGCGGAGGGCTCCGAGCTGGTGGTTACGTTTTTCTTTGCCCTGATCGTGATTTACCTGGTGCTGGCGGCGCAGTTCGAGAGCTGGCGCGACCCGCTGATCATGCTGATGACGGTGCCCATGAGTGTCTGCGGCGCGATGATTTTTGTCAGCCTGGGGCTCACCACACTGAATATTTATACGCAGGTGGGGCTGGTGACATTGATCGGCGTGATATCCAAGCACGGCATTTTGATTGTCGAGTTCGCCAACCAGCTGCAGCAGGACGGCCGGGACAAGCGCACGGCAATCGAGGAGGCGGCATCGATCCGGTTGCGTCCGGTGCTGATGACGACGGCATCACTGGTGCTGGCAATGGTGCCGCTGCTGCTGGCGGCCGGGCCGGGCGGCGGTGCCCGTTTTGCCATGGGCCTGGTTGTGGCGACAGGGATGACCATCGGCACGCTGTTCACCCTGTTTGTCGTTCCCGCCATGTACCTGTACCTGGGGCGGGACTACCAGCGAGAGGAGGATATGCGGGAGGCGGAACAGAACGGCTAGGCATGTGTCGGGCAGCGTATTTGCACGGGATGTGATTGTCGTAACAGGAGGTGTGGGGTCTCCTGGCCGACCCTATACTGCCGGGCAGTCCCAAGTGGTTCGGGTGGGAATGCCCAACCCGGCCAATCCCGTGCTTCACTGTGGAGGTGAAATCATGCGTTTAGTGCAACACATATTTACCCGATTAATTCTGGCACCAGTGCTGCTGGCAGCGCTCTACAGCGGCTCGCTCAATGCCAGTGATCCCGGCAAGACTATCGCGGCAAATGCTGCCAAGGCGGATAACCTGTCCACACTGGTAGCCGCGGTAAAAGCTGCCGAATTGGTGGATACCCTGAATAGTGAGGGTCCATTCACCGTATTTGCGCCAACCAATGACGCATTTGCTGCCCTGCCGGCCGGTACTGTGGATACGCTGCTGAAGCCGGAGAACAAGGAGAAGCTGCAGAAGATTCTCGGCTACCACGTGCTCCCCGGCAAAGCGACCGCCGAGGTGGTGATGGAAATGACCAAGAAGGGCGGTGGCCACGCCAAGGTAGCGACGGTCCAGGGCGAAGAGCTGACCCTCAAGGTAGACGGTGGCAAGGTAACTGTCACTGACTCCAAGGGCAATACAGCCACCGTGATCCGGGCTGACCTCATGAACTCCAATGGCGTGGTTCATGTGATCGACGGGGTGCTGATGCCCAGCAAGAAATAGGCCTTGGGCCTTTCACCCGGGCGGCCAGTACGGCCGCCTTTTTATTGCCCATAAGGTAGGAACTGTCCGGTTATGGCCCCGGGTGGGAGTCGGTCAGCAATCCCGCGCAATGGTTTCACGGGTCTGGCGGATTCTCGCCTGGCGTTCATCCTCGGGCAGCACGCGGATTTTTCCGGAGGCGTCCACCTCGCGGACCCGGGAGTGCGCGGTCAGTTCCTGCAGGTTCGTCTGCGCCTGGCGACAACGCTGGAGCCGCACGGATTTCTGGGCCTGCGTCAGCTGGGTGTCCTCACCCACGTCCGGGTTGGTCCCGGTTTCACGCTTGCCGGCCTCGTTCAATGGGGATTCCTCGTTGCCCTCGCCCTCGGCGGCTTTGGCCAGGGCGTCCTGCTCCTGTTTCCATTGGCGGTAGCGCTGGGACTTGGGCTCCTTGACCACTTCCACGGCCTTTTTCTGCGGCGGTTGGGAGCCAAAATGCACTACCCCGTTCTCGTCGGTCCACTTATAGATGCCGTCTGCGTATGCAGTGCAGGCCAGGGAGGCCAGCAGGATTGCAGAGAGAAAGCGCATTGGGTGCCCCTTGTTGTAATTCGTTGTCATGCCGGTCGTCGTTAGTGCCATTGTACCGCCCGGGCGGTGTTTTCCTGCAACCGCTTTAACACTTTTGGCCTGTGGGGGCGGGGACAGGTTGACAAGCCGGGGGCAGTTTGCAGAATCGACGGCACCTCCCGGTGCCTAGAAGTTGCCGCACACCCCGCGGTCCCTGTCTATCCTGAATGGGCCAAACGCCCGTTACCCCGCGCTGGAGACCCTCCCACCCCGGAGGCCTGCAAGCCCTGTTGGACGCTGCCTGGACAGCGGTTGCGGGTGTGCGCGCCTGCCTGCTCGATGAAGTTATCCTAAAAATCGATCTTTGGCGTGCTACAGGCTGATATTTGTCATCAAAAAGCTTTATAATCGCGCTCTGCGTTTCGCTTCTGTGGTTTATTTTTATGCCCGGGGTGATGCGCATCCTAATTTACGTGAAATTTTAGGGGGCTTCAGTGGAATTACTCTCCGGCGGCGATATGTTGGTTCGCGCGCTGCAGGATGAAGGGGTAGACCTTATCTTCGGTTACCCCGGCGGTTCAGCATTGCATATATACGATGCCATTTTCCGGCAGAAGGGCATCAAGCACGTACTGGTGCGTCACGAGCAGGGCGCGACCCACGCGGCGGACGGTTATGCCCGTTCGACCGGCAAGACCGGTGTGGTGCTGGTGACCTCGGGCCCGGGCGCCACCAATGCGATTACCGGCATCGCCACTGCCTATATGGATTCTGTACCGATGGTGGTGATTTCCGGACAGGTGACCAGCGACAAGATCGGTGAGGACGCCTTCCAGGAAACGGACATGGTGGGCTGCTCGCGACCGATCGTGAAGCACAGCTTCCTGGTCAAGAATGCTGAAGATATCCCCATGGTGGTGAAGAAGGCCTTCTATATCGCCAATACCGGTCGACCGGGGCCGGTGGTGATCGACGTGCCCAAGGATGTCACCAATCCCACGGAGCGTTTCCCCTATGAGTACCCGAGCAAGCTGCGCATGCGTTCCTACACGCCGGCGGGCAAGGGGCACACCGGGCAGATCCGCAAGGCCCTGGCATTACTGTTGTCTGCCAAGCGTCCGGTCATCTATGCCGGCGGCGGCGTGGTGCAGGGCGAGGGTGCGGAGCTGCTGACGGAGCTGGCGCAGGCGCTGAATTACCCGGTGACCAACACCCTGATGGGGCTCGGTGCCTACCCCGGCAGTGACCGGCGTTTTCTCGGCATGCTGGGCATGCACGGCACTTTCGAGGCCAACACGGCCATGCACCATGCCGATGTAATTTTTGCCATCGGGGCGCGTTTTGACGACCGGGTGACCAACACCCCGGGCAAGTTCTGTCCCGGGGCCAAGATCATCCATGTTGATGTCGATCCCGCGTCCATCTCCAAGACCATTACCGCTGACGTGCCGATCGTGGGTACGGTGCAGTCGGTATTGGGGGAAATGCTGGGCATGCTGCGGGAGTGCGGTGAGCAGCCGGACCAGTCGGCAATCGTCGACTGGTGGCGCCAGATCGACGACTGGCGCGAACGCCACGGTATCTACACGGCGCCCCGCTACCGCACCGATGGGGGCCTGATCATGCCGCAGGAGGTGATCAAGGCCGTGCATGAAATTACTGCGGGCGACGCCTTCGTGACCTCGGATGTGGGCCAGCACCAGATGTTTGCCGCGCAGTACTACCTGTTCGACAAGCCGCGGCGCTGGATCAACTCCGGTGGCCTGGGAACCATGGGCTTCGGGTTGCCGGCGGCGCTGGGGGTAAAGATCGCCCACCCGGACAGCGAGGTGGTCTGCGTGACCGGTGAGGGCAGTATCCAGATGTGCATCCAGGAGCTCTCCACTGCCACCCAGTATCACTTGCCGGTCAAGATCCTGTGCCTGAACAACCAGGCCCTGGGCATGGTGAAACAGTGGCAGGAAATGCAATACGAGGGACGCCTGTCCAACAGCGTGTACGAAGAATCACTGCCAGACTTTGTCAAACTGGCCGAGGCCTACGGGCACGTCGGCATGAAGATCGAATCGCGCGAGGCGCTCTACGACAAGTTGACCGAAGCCTTCTCCATCAAGGACCGCACGGTGTTTATCGACGTCTACGTCGATCCATCCGAGCATGTATATCCCATGCAGGTGATGCCCAATGGCTCAATGCGGGATATGTGGTTGAGCAAGACGGAGCGGACCTAGGGAAGTCAGAATCATGCGCAGAATTATCTCAGTATTAATGGAAAACGAGCCCGGCGCCCTCTCGCGGGTCGTAGGGCTTTTCTCGCAACGCGGCTATAACATCGAGACCCTGACCGTCGCCCCGACGGAGGATGAAACGCTGTCGCGCCTGACCATGGTGACCATTGGTGACGATCACAAGATCGAGCAGATTACCAAGAACCTGAACAAGCTGATCGATGTGGTGAAGCTGGTCGACCTGACCGAGGGATCCCATATCGAGCGGGAGCTGTTGCTGGTGAAGGTGCGGGCTTCCGGTGCGCAGCGCGACGAGGTCAAGCGCAGTGTGGATATCTTCCGGGGCCAGATCGTCGACGTCACCAGCAATATGTACACGGTGCAGGTGACCGGCACCGGC
The DNA here is from genome assembly GCF_044383805.1 of Microbulbifer sp. JSM ZJ756. Classification (NCBI taxonomy): domain Bacteria; kingdom Pseudomonadati; phylum Pseudomonadota; class Gammaproteobacteria; order Cellvibrionales; family Microbulbiferaceae; genus Microbulbifer; species Microbulbifer sp. JSM ZJ756. Next base: position 79,630 of record NZ_JBISER010000013.1, read on the forward strand.
GAGAAGCTCGATGCGTTCCTGCAGGCGCTGGGTGAGCACACCATCATGGAGGTGGTGCGTTCCGGTGTCTCCGGCATATCCCGCGGCGAAAAAGTCCTGAGTGTATAGACGCCTGCCGTCGGGCAGGACATGAATTCAATTAATCGTTCAGTAATAGGAAGTGAGCAATGCAAGTTTACTACGATAAAGATTGCGACCAGTCTTTGATCCAGCAGAAAACCGTGGCCATCATCGGTTACGGCTCCCAGGGCCATGCCCACGCGAATAACCTCAAGGATTCCGGCGTAAAGAACGTGGTCGTGGGCCTGCGGAAGAACTCCAGCTCCTGGGCCAAGGCCGAAAAGGCCGGCCTGCGTGTGGCGGAAGTCGCCGATGCGGTGAGGGATGCGGATGTGGTGATGATCCTGACCCCGGACGAGTACCAGGCGGCGATCTATCGCGAGCAGGTGGCCCCCAACCTGCGCTCAGGTGCGGCGCTGGCATTTGCCCATGGCTTCAATGTCCACTTCGAGTTGATCGAGCCGCCCAAGGACGTCGATGTCATCATGATCGCGCCCAAGGGGCCGGGCCACACGGTTCGCTCCACTTACCTTGAGGGCGGTGGTGTGCCCACCCTGATCGCGGTCTACCAGGACGCGTCCGGCTCGGCCAAGGACCTGGCGCTGTCCTACGCGTCTGCCAACGGTGGCGGTCGCTCCGGTATTATCGAGACCAACTTCCGCGAAGAGACGGAAACCGACCTGTTCGGTGAGCAGGCCGTGCTCTGTGGTGGTGTATCCGCGCTGGTCATGGCCGGTTTTGAAACCCTGACCGAAGCCGGTTACGCGCCGGAGATGGCTTACTTCGAGTGCCTGCATGAGCTCAAGCTGATCGTGGACCTGATGTACCAGGGTGGCATCGCCGATATGCGCTACTCTATCTCCAACACCGCTGAGTATGGTGACTATGTCACGGGCCCGCGCATCGTGACCGAGGAAACCAAGGCAGAAATGCAGCGCGTACTGAAGGATATCCAGGCGGGCCGTTTCGCCAAGGACTTCATGCTGGAGTCCCTGGCCGGGCAGCCGCGCCTCAAGGCCGAGCGCCGTATCAGCAGTGAGCACCCGATCGAGCAGGTGGGCGCCAGGCTGCGTGGGATGATGCCCTGGATCAAAGCCAACAAGATCATCGACAAGACCGAAGGCAATAGCTGACGGTAACTGATGGAGAAGGCGGCGGGGGCGACCCCGCCGCTTTTTTTTGCGCCAGGGGTCCTGTGCGCGCTGTCGAAGATCGCTGTACACTCGCCGGCTGTATTCAGAGTCAACGGAGAACCTATGAGCGACAAAAGGGATGCCACCGGGGCCGCCGGCAATGGGGATGACCGCCGGGAGGAGATTCGCATTCCGGTGGACGAGCATATTGAGGAAGAGGTTTCGGCCAGCGGCACCCGGGTCAGGGCTCGGGGTGTCTACCTGCTGCCCAACCTGATTACCACCGGTGCGCTATTCAGTGGCTTCTACGCAATTATTGCGGGGCTGGGCGGGAATTTCGAAGCCGCAGCCATTGCGATTTTCGCCGCGATGATCCTCGATGGGCTCGATGGCCGGGTGGCGCGGCTGACAGATACCCAGAGTGCGTTCGGGGTCCAGTACGACTCCCTCTCGGACATGGTCTCCTTTGGCCTGGCTCCGTCACTGGTGGTATTCAGCTGGGCGCTGGGGCCGCTGGGCAAGTTCGGCTGGGCGGCGGCTTTCCTCTACGCCGCCTGTGCGGCGCTGCGACTGGCTCGGTTCAATACCCAGGTGGACACCGTCGACAAGGGGGTGTTCATCGGGCTGGCGAGCCCGACTGCGGCGGCGATTGTGGCCAGCATGGTGTGGGCGGGTCACGACGCTGAGGTCGGGGCGGGTATCGGGCTGGTAGCGGCACTGGTAACCGTAGCGGCGGGGCTGCTTATGGTGTCGAACTTTCGCTACACGAGCTTCAAGACCATCGACTTCAAGGGCCGCGTACCCTTTGTCATGATGCTGGCGGTTATCCTGGTGTTTAGTCTGGTGACTATTGACCCCCCGAGGGTGCTGCTTGCGCTGGCAGTAATCTATACCTGCTCGGGGCCTGCAGTCTGGGCCTGGCAGGTGGTGCGTAAGCGCCGTGAAGATGGTGCGGACAAAGACGGCTCGGGGAAGGATCCGGAGGGCGCGGCGGCCAAGGTGGACCAGGGCGGTGACGACGGTCCCGGTTCCGACAACTCTGGCGATGCCCGGTAGGTATAGGTACTAGTTGCGGTCTCCGGGTGGTGAACCGCGGTTCGTGATACTAAAGTTAAAGGGTGGCGCCACGGTAATGGCGGGGCGCCGGTGAGCACAAATCGGGGGTGTAACCAGGTTCTCTGGATAGTATCCACTCCGGTTGAAAAAAGTGCTTGCACCTGGCTCCGCCAGTCCGTATAGTTCGCGCCCTCGCTGCTTGAGAAGTGGCGGGGAGGCAGCTCCAAGTGATTGATTTTCTTAAGAAAATTTCTTCAAAAAAGAGCTTGCCAGACACGGAGAGGTCGCTATAATGCGCGCCACTTCGGAAGGGCCAGGCGGTCCTTCGGGGTCGGGAAAGGACGCCTTTGGGCATCGGTTTCCGGCGCTGAAAAAGCCTTCAAAAAAAGGTTTGCCAAACAGGAAGAGGCCGATATAATGCGCGCCCCTTCGACGGTCACCGGAAGCGGTGGTCGGGGATCCCGGAAAGGCCCGAGCGGCCGGCACGGGAAGCCAAATAAAAGCTGCGAAAAGCACTTGCTTCAGCAGCCCGGATGTGTAGAATACGCGTCCCGCAGTCAGGGCCTGGCGCCCGACTGAGTTGTTTAAAAATTCGATCAAGCAATGCGTGTGGGTACTTGCGGAGCGACGAATCG
>NZ_JBISER010000014.1:0-80588 GCF_044383805.1 Microbulbifer sp. JSM ZJ756
GGAAAGTCGCGCTGACGGCGAGCATGCGGAAGATGATTGTAGTGCTAAATGCGATGGTGAGGGATGGGACTTACTGGGGAGAGTGCGATGTCAAGCAGGCTGCTTGACATCACAGTCGCTTGTTAGGTTCATACGAGCTTACGCCACCTGTACGAACCATACAATTTGCCGATAAGAACACAAGGCACGAGCAATAGGAAAACCACCTTTTCTATTTCACTGGCATACTTCGCCGCCAAAATTATAGGTGTTGCAATGATACCTACAAATAGAGGAACCCAAAGTAGCATACCAACTACAAAAATTGCTCTTTCGATACCTCTAATATTTTGCGTCGGCCTGGCAAGAAACAGAACAAGCCTATTTTTTGTGTTTGGTCTACGCCCAAGCAATACATCATTATGCGAACTCAGTGCAAACCCAAAAATTACACCGAAAAGCACATATAGAAATACAGATATTGCGATGATGAGGACGTTCATGGGCAAAACCTAACAGTTTATTCATGGGCATGGTCATATCTGCCCATATGCCTATATCTGGACATACATGGCTACATCTAACCATTGATGTCGATATCTAGCCACATATCGGCGTAACAGTCACTCTTACCGCCGGACCCAGCAATTACACGCAATTACGCCTACCTTTCGGTTTCGACGGCCATAAAACATACAAAGCCGGCACTCACGCAGTGAAATGCAATAAAAAAAGGGCCCTGACAGGGCCCTTCAGTGCTCAAAATCCTGTTGGATCCGGTGGAATACCAGTTACCACCCCATGCGTGCGATGGTGACCGGACGGCTGGCCGACAGCTCGCGGCCTGTGTCGTCTGTGGCTGTCAGCGTGATCCTGTAGCTGCCGCGCTGGTCGTAGCGGTGCCAGCCTCCGGTGCCCTGCGCCAGGGTACCGTCGCCGAAGTTCCAGCTGTAGCTCTGGTACGCGGCGCCCCGCCCACGGGCGCTGACCCATACCCAGTTCAGGAAGCGCTGTACGCGGAAGCGCGGTTGTTGCGCGTTTTGAGCATCCGGAGCCACGACCTGGCGCTGGGCCATTGTGGTGGCCCCGAGATCATCTTCCACCAATAGCGTCGCGGTGTATTCGCCCGGCGCGGCGTAGCGGTGCTTCGGGTTTTGCTCGGCGCTGGTTGCACCATCGCCGAAAGTCCACTGCCAGCGCGCGATTTCACCGTCCGCATCCGAACTGAGGTCGGTGAACTGGACATGCCGATTTGCGGTATCAACAGTGAAATCGGCCTGTGGCGCGCTGTTGGCCGGGGTCAGGTCCAGCTCCACGATTACCGGGTCGTGGTCCGAGGCTCTGTAGGCGTCGGCGCTGTAGAGGCTATTTACCTGCTCCGCACTCTTGTACTCCGTGTTGTAGTCCAGCGCCCGGGGCTCATCGGCGTTGATATGCCAGGCAGTGGCACCGGTGACCGAAGGCGCCAGGGCAGCGTTGGCCAGGGCATGGTCCAGGTAACCCGCCTGGCCGGCGAAGATATAGGAATACGCCCCGCTGCCGCCGAACTGGTCCAACAGGTCGGTATAGCCGGCCTCCTTCAAGGTGGTGATGGGGTTTTCCCGTGCATAGCTGTTCAGGTCGCCGAGGACCAGCACCCCCTCAGTGCCGGTACCAGCGGGATCGGTGGCGATCCAGCTGGCCAGCGCTTCGGCGGCCTGGGTGCGCACCCGGTTCCAGCAGCCCTGACCGTCGTTCTGGTCATCATCGAGGCTACCGTCACCGGGGCAGCTGCCCTTGGACTTGAAGTGGTTAACGGCTATCGCCACGGTTCCGCCACTGGATATTTCCGTAAACCCTTGCAACAGCGGCTGGCGGTTAAGGTCATCAAACGGGTAGCTGTCCAGGGTGACGGCGGGGCCCAGCGGCTGCACGCGGTCGCTGCGGTAGACGATACCCACCGTAATCTGGTCGTCGCCCAGCTGCGCGGTGCCCGGATCGACAACACCATACACCTCGGCACCGGCGGTGGTATTGAGACCATCCACCAGGTCCCGTATGGCACTATCGGCGCCGTAGCCGTCGTTCTCGATTTCCATCAGGCCGATGATGTCTGCGTTCATGGCCCGGATTGCAGCGATGATTTTGTCCCGCTGGCGCTGGAACTCTTCCGGGGTGTCAGCACCGCGATCGGTCGGGAATCCTCCACCATTACCGTCGCCGTTGAAGTAGTTCAGCACATTGAAGCTGGCCAGCCGCAGGCTGCCCTCACCCGGTAGCTCCGGCGCCGGGTTTCGTGGGTTGGTATCGCTGAACTGCGGCGCCTCTACCGGGTGTACACGGTAGGCTCCGAAACCGTAGCCGATCACCCCGCGCAGGCCGGCAACCCTAGCCCCCGCGCGCAGGCTGTTAGTGGCATCCAGCTGCGGTGCCGGGTAGGGAATTACCCCTGGGTTCTGCACCGTTGAACCGTCATCCAGCAGTATGCGGTTCAGGTCATTGGCGGCCTGCTGGGCCAGGGCCGCCGGCCCTGGCTCGACGATATTGGTGGGAATAAACAGGCGGCCGAAAGACAGCTCTGCCTCCCCATAACGGGCCAGGTTGTAATGGCCGGTGACGGTCAGTTCCTGCGCAAATTCCACCAGCATGCCCTCGAAACGCTCGGGCGCATCGGCGCTGGCAAAAGGCAGTACCGGCTGTGCAGCGGTAACACTGTGACCGCTGCTACAGACCTTGACGCCGTCGATCCCGGTCAGCTCGGTAAAATCGTAATACTCGGTGACATTGCCGACGACACGCACCAGGTCACCGACCTGTACCTCGACACCAAAGCCGCTGTCATAGACGAATAGGCCCTCTGAGGTAGTATCGAGCCCATCCTGGTCTGCGTCCTCTTCCTGCAGGAAGAATCCCCCCAGGCCACTGGCCGTGTCCCGGAAACTCCCTACCACCACGGCCTCCACCTCGACGCGTTCACCGTCGAGCGGGCTGGCGGCACCACTGCCCTGTACGGCGCTGACCAGGGTGGCGGACTCGCCGCACTGGCCCATCGTGACGCCGCCACCGCCAGTGTCGCCATCGGCCCCGCCGTGAGAGCCGAGGTTGTCAAAGTTGTCCTGCCCGGCACTGGTCCATTCAAGAAGCGGATCAAAGGTGTTGCCGCCATCGGTACGGCCGCTGGTGACCCCCTCATTGCGCCGTAGTGTCTGGTTCTGGGTGCCCACCGCGCTGTCGCCCCACTGGCTGCCGGGGTCCACGCCGACCTGGCCGATCACATCCACCGGTTGTCCCAGCCGGCTCAGCACGACTGCGTCATCGCCATTGAACAGGCCGCCGCCATAGGTCTGGTCCGCCTGCGCCAGCATGGCGGGATCGGCGCTGCCATGAGCCAGCACGAATACCTGGCCGTCGGCCAGGGCCCCTGTCAGGCCAATACTGGCACCCGGCGATACCGAGCCGTTGAAATAGACCTCTACCGCATAGTCCGCCAGGTCCACGGGTGCACCGGTACCGTTATAGATTTCCAGTGCCTTGTTGTTACTGCTGCCCTCGATGTATTCGGATATCAGCAGGTCCGCGGAAGCCACACCGGGAAGCATGCCGGAGAGAAGTAACGTGGGCAGCCATGCGCCCTTGAATCGTTTCATTAGGTTTGTCCCTGTCGTTATCGTGCAGTGGAGGCTGCGTTCACAAGTGCCCGGGATGACACTCTCAACCCGGCCCCAGACACGCGGTTTATTCCCCCTGCGCTAATGGATTTCCGGACCAACCGCTTCCGGGAGCGCGACAGGATGACAGCCGTTTTCTAACAACAGATGAGAAAAGGATGAAGAATTGCGGTACAGGAGGTTACCGTGTGGAGCATCCCACACTTGCAATGTGACTGGTGACCATTCATAAAAAAGCCGCGTTATGGCGGGCTTCACTCGTACAAATCCAGGTGGGCGATCAGGTCCCTCCCCACACCTCTTCCAGCCGCTGGTCGCGGCCACAGCGGTAGCGATAAAACTTGTAGCGCACGGGGTTGCGCTGGTAATAATTCTGGTGGTACTGCTCGGCAGGGTAGAAGGTAGCGGCTGGGACAATTTCAGTAACGATTTTCTTGCCCAGTTTTTCCTCTAGCACTTTCTTGCTTTCCTCGGCCTGGCGCTTCTCGCGCTCATTGGCATAGAAGATGGCACTGCGGTACTGGCTGCCGCGATCACAGAACTGGCCGCCGGCATCGAAGGGGTCCACATTGCGCCAGAACACCTGCAATAGCTGCGGGTAGCTTACCTTGCTCGCATCGTATTTCACCTGCACCACCTCGGCGTGACCGGTACCCCCGCTTGAAACCTGGTCGTAGGTGGGGTTTTCCACCTCGCCGCCGCTGTAGCCGGATGTTGTCTCCAGTACACCCTCAAGCTTGTCGTAGGGCGGTTCCATGCACCAGAAGCAGCCGCCAGCAAAAACCGCGGTACGGATGCTCTTGGTATCGTCCTGGGCCAGCGGGCCCGCCGCACCGATAATCAATAATAAGGCCAGTAGCCAGCGCATCCTCACATTCCTTCTCCGGGTTATGTATATGTGCACCATACGTGTATAGCCGCGCTCCGGATTCCGGGGCGGTATCTCTCAGACCACGCCCCGCAGCGCCCGTTCAAGGATGGCGCTGTATCCGGCCGCATCGAATTCCAGCGGGTTGCCCGCCGCCGCCGCGTCAGCCACAGCCATATTGCCCACCTGCTCCACCTGGTTAGTGCCGATACCGATTTCCTCCAGGCTGTGGGGAATACCGATCTCGGCGCGCAGGGCCAGGATCCAGTTGAGTACACCGGCAAACCCCGCCTGTGGCAGGTCCAGGTAGCGCGCCAGCCGCTCCATGGGTGCCTCCAGTGCGTCGCGATTGGCCTGCAACACGTAGGGCATCAGTACCGCATTCAGCAGGCCGTGGTGCGCATCATAGAGCGCACCCAGCGGGTGGGACAGCGCATGCATGGCCCCCAGCCCACGCTGGAAGGCGGTGGCACCCATGCTGGAAGCCACCAGCATCTGCTGGCGCGCCTCGATATTACGTCCATCCGCCACCGCACGCGGCAGGTATTCATGCACCAGCCGCATGCCCTCCAGTGCGATTCCCTCGGCCATGGGGTGGTAGCCGCGCGCACAGAAAGCCTCCAGATTGTGCGAGAGCGCGTCCATGCCGGTGGCAGCAGTGATACTGTGGGGCAGCCCTGTGCTCAGCTCCGGGTCCAGGATCACCAGTGCCGGCAGCATTTTCGGGTGGAAGATAATCCGCTTGACCCGGGCCACCTCGTCGGTGATTACCGACGAGCGCCCCACTTCCGAACCGGTGCCGGCGGTGGTGGGAACGGCGATGACCGGTACCATGCCGGCCTCGTCCACACGCCGGAAATTGTCCCCGACGTCCTCGAAATCCCACAGTGGCCGCCTCTGTCCGGCCATCAGGGCGATGGCCTTGGCGGCATCCATGGCCGAGCCGCCGCCGAAGGCTATTACCCCGTCGTGCCAGCCGGCACGCAGGGCCGCCACCCCACTGTCCACATTGGCGCCGTTGGGATTACTTTTCACATCGGCAAACACCGCAATCTTCAGTCCGTCATTGCGGCAGATCCGCAACGCGGTTTCCACCATTGGCAGGTCCGCCAGGCCGGGATCGGTCACCAGCATTGGCGTGTGGATTCCCAGCTCCCGGCAGGCCGCGGGCAGTTCATTCACCCTGCCGGGCCCCACGCGCATGGCGGTGGGGTAATTCCAGTTTACGGAGGGGGCTCGGGTGTTCATGGCGGGCCTCGGGGCTCAGGGTTGCTGTTTCAGGTGAAAAGACTTGGGACGGGTCAGGTGTTCGTAGCCGATGCCGGACAGGGTGCAGCCGCGACCGGAGTTCTTGACGCCGGTCCAGGCCAGGGCCGGATCGAGGTAATCACAGCGGTTCATAAATACCGTACCGCATTCCAGCCGCCCACCCAGTGCCAGTGCGGCCTGTTCATCGGCGGTGAAGATGGCCGCGGTCAGGCCGAATTCGCTGTCGTTCATGAGTGCCAGCGCCTCGGCATCATCGCGTACCGGCATCAACCCCACGACCGGTCCGAAAGACTCCTCGCGCATCACCCGCATACTGTGGTCCACGCCGGTAAGCAGCTGGGGCGCCAGGTAGGTAGTGCCGCGCCGGTCCATGGCAAAACCGGACGGATCGATATGGGCGGTGGCACCCGCGGCAATGGCCTCGTCCACCTGGGCGCGGACAAAGTCGGCCGCCTCGGCACGCACCAGCGGGCCCAGGTTGGTGTCCGGGTCATCGGGCCGGCCCAGCCGGTAGGCGCCCACAATCCCGGCCGCGCGCTCCACAAACTCGTCGTGCAGCGACTCGTGTACGTAAATACGCTCGATACCGCAACAGGACTGGCCGGAATTGAAATAGGCCCCGTCGATCGCGGCGGCCACCGCATGGTCCAGGTCCGCGTCCGCCCGGACATAAGCGGGATCCTTGCCGCCCAGCTCCAGGCCCAGCTTGATAAAACGACCCGCGGCAGCGCGCTCCACCATGCGACCACCGGCCACCGAGCCGGTAAAGGCCACATGAGCCACTTCCGGTGCGCGCACCAGGTTCTCGGTGTCGGCATGGGACAGGTGCAGGTACTGGAATACCCCCTGCGGCAGCCCGGCTTCGGCAAACACCTCCACCATCTGTTCAGCGCACAGCGGCGTCTGTGCGGAATGCTTCAGGATCACCGCATTGCCCGCCAGTAGCGCCGGCACCACGGCATTGACCGCCGTCAGGTAAGGGTAATTCCACGGCGCCACTACCAGGGAAGTACCCAATGGTTCGCGCCGGATCAGTCGCGTGAAGCCGGTCTTTTCCGGCAGGCGGATATCCGCCAGGGAGTCTGCGGCAATATCTGCCATGTAATTGGCCCGCTCGGCAAAGCCGAGGATTTCGCCCTCGGCGAAGCGGATCGGCCGGCCCATCATCCAGCACAACTCTTCCCCCAGCCGCGCCCTGCGATCCAGCATCAACATCACTGCCTGGCGCACGATGGCGACCCGCTCGGCCAGCGGGGTGCGGGCCCAGGCCGGTTGCGCACCAGCCGCCAGCTCCAGTGCCGCGCTGATTTCAGGAGGTTCCGCCAGCGGGCGCTCGACGTAGACCGAGTGATCGATGGGCGAAATACACTGCAGTTTTTGCATGAATTCCAGTATCCGGTAATGGTCGGCGCGGGCCTGCCCGCGCTCAGATAATCTCGAAGTAGCGCTCCAGCTCCCAGTCGCTCACATGGCGACGGTACTCCCGCTCCTCCCACTCGCGGCTGGCGACAAAATGGTCCACGAAGCTGTTGCCGAACAATTCCCGCGCGGCGTCTGACTCCCTGAGGCGTTGAGCCGAGTCCCACAGGGTGAGCGGCAGGGCCAGTTCCTCCGGCTGCTCCAGCGCGTAGGCATTGCCGGCGACCGGTTCGCCGGGCTCCCAACCCTGCAGGATGCCGTAGAGGCCCGACCCCAGCGCTGCCGCCAGGGCCAGGTAGGGATTGGCGTCGGCCGCGCCCAGCCGGTACTCGAGCCGCTGTGATTTGTCGCTGCCGGGAATCACCCGCAGGGCCGCGGTGCGGTTCTCCACCCCCCAGGTGGCTCCGGTGGGCGCCCAGAAACCGGGCACCAGCCGCCGGTAGCTGTTGACCGTGGGAGCCATCATGGCGAGGAGTTCGGGCATCAGGCGCTGCTGGCCGGCGAGGAAATGCCGCTGTACGGCGCTCATGTTCTGTGGCTGCTGCGGGTCGAAGAAGGCCGACTTGCCCGAGTCGCAATCGCGCAGGGACAGGTGTATATGGCCGCTCTGGCCCGGGTAGTCGCCGGACCATTTGGCCATAAACGTCGCCATCAGCCCGTTGCGCTGGGCCAGCACCTTGAGGAAGGTCTTGAACAGGGCAGCCTTGTCACCGGCAGCCTCGGCGCCGTCCACGGTGATCGCCGCCTCCAGCACGCCCGGCCCGGTTTCCGTATGCAGCCCCTCGATGGGGAAGTCCATCCGCTCGCCCAGCTCCAGGATCTGGCGATGCAGTTCCGAGTGGACCGAGTTGCGGATGACCGAGTAACCAAACCAGTCCGGGGTAAAGGGTTTGAGGTTGCGGAAACCTTTTTCCCGCGCGGAATCCGGCGTCTCGTCAAACAGGAAGAATTCGTACTCCAGTGCGCCCATGGGCTCGAAACCCGCCTCACGGCAGCGTTGCACCACCCGGCGCAGGGTGCCGCGGGGACAGACCTCCTCTGCCTGGCGGTCAAACTCCGCCAGGAACAGCAACATGCCATCCTCGAAGGGAATCTCACGACAGCTTTCCGGGAGAACCCGCACCGGGGCATCGGGATAGCCCGTGTGCCAGCCGGTGTAGCTGGCATTGTCGTAGAGCTGGTCCTTGACGTCCCAACCCAGTACCACGTCGCAGAAAGCGAAGCCGTGCTCCAGGGCGGAGAAGAATTTGTCGCGGCTCATGTACTTGCCGCGCATCACGCCGTCGTTGTCAAACAGCCCCACCTTGACGTGGGTCAGCTGGCGTTCTTCGACAATCTGCCGGGCCTGGGCGGCAGTCCGTACCTCTCGCGGCAATAATCCGGGGGTCTGGCTCGGATCGAGCATCGGGGGCCTCGCTATTGTTGTTATCCACCAGCGGGTATCTCGCTAACAGCATAGTCAATGCGGGGCCATTCGGTGACCACAGGGCCAGATGTGCACTTCCCGCACGCCGGTGCTTTCAGCGACGCCGCGCAGGGTTTATAATCCGCCCTCCCGAATTTTCGTCCACTTTTTAATCAGGAACAGCAATGAGCTTCGACAAGGTTTCCGCAGGTAAGGACCTGCCCAACGATATCAACGTCATCATCGAAATCCCGGCCAACCACGACCCGATCAAGTACGAAGTGGACAAGGATGCAGACGCGGTGTTCGTGGACCGTTTCGTGGCCACCCCGATGTTCTACCCGGCCAACTACGGCTACGTGCCGCAGACCCTGTCCGAGGACGGCGATCCCCTCGACGTGCTGGTTGTGGCCCCCTACCCGGTAATGGTTGGCTCCGTGATCCGCTCCCGCGTAATCGGCGTGCTGAAGATGACCGATGAGTCCGGTGTCGACGCCAAGCTGCTGGCGGTACCGCACACCAAACTGACCAAGCTGTACGACCACGTACAGGAAATCGGCGACCTGCCGGAACTGCTGCTGAAGCAGATCGAGCACTACTTCGAGAACTACAAGGCGCTGGAAGCCGGCAAGTGGGTGAAGGTAGACGGCTGGGACAACGCCGACGCCGCCCGCGCCGAAGTTATGTCCTCCCGCGAGCGCTACCTGAAAGAGGAAGGCTGAATACGCCATTCCGCCCAGGTATAAAAAAACCGGCCATATGGCCGGTTTTTTCGTTTCTGGAGCTGTCCGTGGCAATAGCCCTATTGCAGCTGCCAGTCCGGCACGCTGATCGGAGCGGCGGCCGGCCGCTGGTGTTCATTCTCCTCCACCAGGTTGCCCTGCTGCGGTTTAAGGCTCAGGTGGCCGGTATCCACGTCCACAGCCGCACTGCGCTGGCGCTCGCTGTCCCGCACCAGGTTGCCTTCCATCGGGGCAACACTGAGGCCTGCCGCACCGGCAGCCGGTTTCTGCTCCGGGGCACCGGCTGTCCCGGCTCGCGATTGCGAGGGAGTTGCAGCGGATGAACTTCCCGGCTGTCCCTCGGCCTTCAATACGGCCTTTGCCCCCACTTTCTCCAGCGCCGCGAGCATCTGCTGCGCCTGCGCCTCGGGCAGGTTTTTCTTGATCGCCAGCGGGCGACCGCCGAACAGTTTCTCCACGGTGTCCGGCCCGGCCTTGAACAGGCGCGCCAGGTTGGCCTTGACGTCGCCGGCAGTAAAGCCCGGCACCAGGTCGCCGCGGAATATCAGGCTGTAGCGAGGTTCGGACATGGCTTCCTCAATCCCCTGTCATGCTTTCTTCATTGTTGTTATGGCTATTATGCCGGCCTGGCGGTGGGATTCCGTCGCTCAGTCGTCAGAATCGAGGGTCTGGTCCATGGTATAGGCCGGAGCCGCCGCCGTCCTGCCGCCCACCTGGCGCGCCGGTACACCCGCCACCGTGTAATGGGCCGGCACATCGGCCAGAACCAGGCTGCCGGCGGCAATCTTTACCCCCTCCCCCACATGCACCGGGCCCAACACCTTGGCACCGGCACCGATCATTACGCCACGGCCGATCTTCGGGTGACGATCACCCCCACCGCTGCCACTGCCGCCCAGGGTCACCGAGTGCAGGATGGAAACGTCGTCGCCCACCACCGACGTCTCACCCACTACCAGCCCGGTGGCGTGATCAATCATGATGCCGCGACCGAAACGGGCCGCAGGGTGTATATCCACTGCGAACTGTTCCGATACCCGGCTCTGGAAATACAGCGCCAGCGTGCGGCGCCCCTGCTCCCAGAGCCAGTGCGACACCCGGTGCGACTGCAGGGCATGGAACCCCTTGAAATAAAGGAAAGGCGTGAGGTAGTGCTCACAGGCGGGGTCGCGGTCATACCAGGCACAGATATCCGCCTGCATGGCCCGAGAAATTTCCGCGTCGTTCTGCAATGCGGCGGCAATCACTTCCTGCAGCGCCGTGGCCGTCAGCGCGCTGTGGTCGAGTACCGAGGCGAGCTGGTAAGACAGCGCATCGTCCAGGGATTTGTGCCGCAGGATGGTATTGTGGAAATAACTGGCGAGCACCGGCTCACCCGCGGCCAGTTCCTGCGCCTCGACGCGCATCATGCCCCAGACGTCGCGCCCATTGCCGCCGCCATGATTGCTTCCCTCGATTGCGCTTCCCTCTCCCATTGGCTACCGCCTGGCTCCCGTCTGGCTCATGTCATTCTCTTAGCTGGCATTCTCACAACCGGTACTCACCCGGTATCCGGGTAGCATTCCGGCGGCACACGGATAAACCGCCGGTAGATATCGTCGAGATTTGCGCAGACAGTGTCGCACAGTTCCAGCTCATTGTGCTCCCACAACCGCCGCAGGCCATCCACTGTCAGCAGGTCATCCAGCTCGCGGGAACGGGGCGCATAACTCAGGTGCCAGCGTTCCGGCGCGATACCGCCCCGATCCTCTGCATAGGGCCGGAACAGGCCATGGCTTTCCCCGGCGGCAATGCGCTGGTCCAGCCAGCAATGGAATGGACCGAATACGCCGCAATCCTCCACTTCCCGGGGGGTGAGCTGCGGGCGATAGTCCTCCGGCACCGCAGCGGCGTCAATAACATCAAAGTCCGTACCCCAGTGGTGTCGCGAGGCGCCGGGCAGCGCCGACCAGCGCAGGATGGCGTAAACCCGGTCCCGGGGTGAAAGTGCCGCCGCATCCAGGGGCTCCCCCCCGCTGTCCAGCAGCGGGCGCTGGCCACCGGCCTTGCCGTTCCAGATCGTGCGTTGGCGCTCGAAGTCGCGGAATCCTGATACCACACGGGGTTCAAACCCGGCCGCGCGTGCATCCTGGCGCAGGCGCTCAAAGGCCACCAGGGCCTCCGGGTGCAAAAGCTGCCCGGAAATCGGTTCAAGAATGACATGTTCATCCGAGAGCCCAAACAACATCCGCTCAATCGCGGCATCTAACATCACATGTACCCCGGTTTAAGGCCTGAATCCCAGTAAATTCCAGCTAAATTTACTACATTTCCGATATTGGACGGTATCAAAAGTCAGCTGAGGTCCAGGCGACAAGTCGCCGGTTCAAAACTGGCATGTAACTCCAAAAAAGTTGCTTACTTCTTTTGCTAATCAGCTTTTGACTGCTTATCCACTTATGTTATTTTGCATAGCCCGGTTCAAGGAATGAGCCGATCCGTGCATTGCCGGCGCCAGAATCTGGCACCGCCGATTAAAGTGGCGTATCTACCAGGGAAGATCACCATGCACCCGAGTCAATCAGAGCTCCTCAAACTCAAAAACCTCGGACTCGCGTCAGTCAATATTCTCCATTCCATCGGGATTCGCACTTGTGATGACCTGCGCCGGATCGGTCCGGTGGAGGCCTTTACCTGCATCCGGGCCCGCGGTATCAACGCTTCCCGTGTACTCCTCTACGCATTGCAGGGGGCACTGCTGGATGTTCACTGGAACGAGCTGGACCCCGACCTGAAACGACGCCTGGCCGATGAGGCGGATCGCGCCATGTCCGCGCAGGGCCAGGACTGACCCGGGCGCGGGAACCAATCCGGCATGCCACTCCCGCGGCGGGGCGAATCTTGTAATCTCCCCGCAGCGCCCCAATCTACACTTCTCCCAAGGATTACTACTGGAGAGTGAGCCGATGTTGCGCATTGGTTTGTTTTTACTGACTAACCTGGCCGTGCTGGTGCTGGCCGGGATCATCTTTAACCTGTTCGGTTTCCAGGGGATTCTCGCCGCCAACGGCGTGGACCTGAACCTCACCGGGCTGCTGACTTTGTGCGCCGTATTCGGTTTCGGTGGCGCCCTGGTGTCGCTGCTGCTTTCCAAGACCATCGCCCGGATGAGCACTCGCACCCAGGTGATCACCCAGCCGCAGACAGCCGACGAGCAATGGCTGGTGGATACCGTGCGGGACCTGTCCGAAAAAGCCGGCATCGGGATGCCCGATGTGGGCATCTTCCCCATGCAACAGGCCAACGCCTTTGCCACCGGCTGGAACCGCAACAGCGCGCTGGTAGCGGTGAGTGCCGGCCTGCTGCAGCGCTTTAACCGCGACGAGGCGCGGGCGGTCATCGGCCACGAGATCGGTCACGTCGCCAACGGCGACATGGTGACCCTGGCACTGGTCCAGGGCGTGGTAAACACCTTCGTCATGTTCTTTGCGCGCCTGGTGGGCTTTTTCGTGGACCGGGTGATCCTGAAGAACGAGCAGGGCCTGGGGATCGGTTACTTCGTGACTTCCATCATCATGGATATCCTGTTCGGCTTCCTGGCCATGATGGTGGTGGCCTGGTTCAGCCGTCGACGGGAGTACCGCGCCGATGCAGCGGGCGCCGACCTCACCACCCGCGAGTCGATGGCCGCGGCCCTGATGCGCATCAAGTCTGAATCCGAGGCCGGCCGCGAGCAACCGCTGCCCAGCAACATGAAAGCCTTTGGCATCTACGGCAATATGGGGGCGCTGATGGCCAGCCATCCGCCGCTTGAGGATCGTATCCTGGCCCTGCAGAATCGATAACCGGGGACGGCCCCGTCCCCAGGTATGGCCGGTCCGCGCCAGCGCGGCCGGCTGCTGTCCCAGTTAGAACAACATACCCGGACCATGAAAAAACTGGTTTCACTGATTTTCGCCATCACCCTCCTGGCGTTCCCCTGCCTCGCCAGTGCGGGATCCCTGCTGCCCGACTTCTCCACCGACGACGAGAAGAACACCATGCAGGTGTTCAATTTTGCCAGCCCATCCGTGGTGTATGTCACCAACGAGACGTTGGTGCGGGATCGCTGGAGCCTGCGCATGCACACGGTGCCCAAGGGCGCCGGCAGCGGCTTTATCTGGGACCGCCAGGGACATATCGTCACAAATTTCCATGTGATCGAGGGCGCGCGCAAGGTAACCATCACCCTGCAGGACCGCAGCGAGTGGCCGGCGGAGCTGGTGGGATCCGCACCGGAGAAGGACCTGGCGGTGCTCAGGATCAATGCGCCACCGGAGCTGCTGGCACCCCTGGTGCCGGGAACCTCCAACACCCTCTCGGTCGGCCGCAAGGTGCTCGCCATCGGCAATCCCTTTGGGCTGGACACCACCCTGACCACCGGTGTGGTGAGCGCCCTGGGTCGCGAGATACAGGCTGCCAATAACCGCACCATTCGCAATGTGATCCAGACCGACGCGGCCATCAATCCCGGCAATTCCGGTGGTCCGCTGCTGAATTCCCGCGGCCAGTTGATCGGGGTGAACACCGCCATCTACAGCCCCAGCGGCGCCAGCGTAGGCATCGGCTTTGCCATCCCCGTGGACACCGTGAAAAAAATCGTACCGGAACTGATTGCCCACGGCCGCCTGGTGCGGCCAGTACTGGGTATCGAGTCCGCGCCGGACCAGTGGGCCAGCCGCTTTGGCTTCGACGGCGTGGCAGTGCTGCGCATTGCTCCCGGCATGCCCGCGGAGGAGGCCGGGCTGCGCGGCGTGTTCCGCACCGAACGCGGTGGCTGGCAGCTGGGGGACGTGATCATCGCCGTGGATGACGATCCCGTGCGTAATTATGATGACCTGCTGAATGCCCTGGAAAAACACCGTGCGGGCGACCAGGTAAGGCTGGAGTTCCTGCGCGACGGCCGGGAACAGCAGGCTTACATCACACTGGCCGCACCGGAGTAAACTGGCGCGGCCGATAAAACGCAGAAAACACTAAAAGGGTTAGCGTGCAGAAATACTTTCTTTGTCGTTACGACGAGTTGAGCGAGGGGCAGTCGAAAGGCTTTTCCCTGGGGGACACGGCCGCAGGCGCGGACAATGTCTTTGCGGTGATGAAAGACGGCGAGATCTACGCCTACAAGAACAGCTGCCCGCACCAGGGCATCAACCTGGACTGGCAACCCGACCAGTTCCTGGACCCGGATGGGGCACTGATCCAGTGCGCCTCCCACGGCGCCCTGTTCATGATCGAGTCCGGCGAGTGCATTGCCGGCCCCTGTGCCGGCGACGCCCTGACCCCGGTGCCGATCGAGCACAGCCCAGAGGGACTGTACGTTATCCTGGCGGAATGACAGCGCGGTGGCGGCTGCCAGGGCCAAGGTGTCGTCGCAGCCCCGGGGCAAACGGGCCCCTTACTGACCTGCCCTAGACGCTGAAGGGCACGGAATCCGCCAGTGCAATTTCCCCGGCGCCCAGATGCGCGCGATACGCGATAACCTCAACGCCCGCGGCAACCGCCGTGTCCAGCGCAGCGGCATAAGCCGGGTCGATTTCCCGAGCCGGCGCCACCGTCTGGATGCCCGAGTGCTGCACACAGTAGAAGAGCACCGCGCGCACACCTTCTTCGGCCAGCTTCTGCAGTTCCCGCAGGTGCTTGGTGCCCCGCGCACTGACTGCATCCGGGAACAGTCCCCGGCTGCCCTCGGCCAGGGTGACGTTTTTTACCTCGACATAGCAGTCGCCCCTGTCGCCGGACAACAACAGGTCGATGCGGCTGTTTTCGGCGCCATAACGCACTTCCCGCCGCACCCGCTCGTACCCCTGCAGCTCGGTAACAATGCCGTTGGCAATTGCCTCCTCCACCAGGGCATTGGAGCGGCCCGTATTCACCCCCGCCAGCGCCTGCTCCGGAGTGGTGGTGATCTCGAGGGTGTGCCGGTACTTGCGCTTGGGATTACCGGAATCCGAGTACCAGCAGGGGCTGTTCTCTACCCAGCAGTTCTTCATCGAACCGGTGTTGGGGCAGTGAATGGTGAAAATGTCGCCGGTTTCCGTTTGGATATCGGCGAGAAAGCGCTTATAGCGGCGCAGCAGCGTGCCCCGTTGCAATGGAGGATTAAACTTCACAGTAAGACCTTTGCGGACAAATCTTGCGCCACAAAATACCAGACAACATTTTGTGGCGCGAACTGCAGAGATTTGATAGTTTCCTCGCTCTCGGTCGCCCGGGGTATGGCGCCGGGACAGGAGCAGCCTGCCGCTTATCGGTCCGATGCATCTTCCCAGACGGTTACCAAACCGCCAACAAGGTTAAAAATGCATCAACCCGGTAAAATCCGGTCTAGGCTAGTGTCCAGCCTCACGCGAATTGCAGGCGCGGGACCGGACATATTGAATTTGGTGGTACAGCCCTCATATCAGGGGGCCCGTATAGAAAGAGAGGCAACGACTATGCCCAAAACTGCTGCGAGCACCGAATCTCTGCACGGCTTTGAGCCCTACAAGGAGAAGAAGGGCGAAGAGTACATGAACGAGAAGCAGCAGGAGCACTTCCGCAACTTGCTGCTGGCCTGGAAAGCCGAGCTGATGGCGGAAGTGGACCGCACCGTTTCCCACATGAAAGACGAGGCAGCCAACTTCCCGGACCCGGCCGATCGGGCCAGCCAGGAAGAGGAGTTCAGCCTGGAACTGCGCACCCGCGACCGCGAGCGCAAGCTGATCAAGAAAATCGACGCCACCATCGAACTGATCGACCAGGACGATTATGGCTTCTGCGAGGCCTGCGGCGTGGAAATTGGCATCCGTCGCCTGGAGGCCCGGCCCACCGCCACGCTCTGCGTCGACTGCAAGACCCTGGCGGAAATCAAGGAACGGCAGATCTCCGGCTGAGCTCTGCCAGCCCCTGCGGGCGATCCCGGTGATCGCCCCGCTCCCCTCCCGGGGCAGCGGTGTCCAGCGCCGCTTTGCACACACCTTCCCATGATGACCTCGGCACGCTATATCGGTCGTTTCGCGCCCTCGCCCACAGGCCCGTTGCATCTCGGCTCACTGGTTTCCGCCGTGGGGAGCTATTTGGATGCCATCGCCCATGGCGGCCAGTGGCTGGTGCGGATGGAGGACCTGGACCCGCCCCGCGAGGAACCGGGCGCGGCCGACCGTATACTGAAGTCCCTCGACGCCCACGGCCTGCACTGGCACGGCCCCCTGTGCTGGCAGAGCCAGCGCCATAAGCGCTACGACGAACGGCTCGCAGAGCTGGCCGGGCGCGAACTGACTTATGCCTGCCACTGCTCCCGTGCCCAGATTCGCCGCCGCGGCGGCCACGACAACGACGGCTGCCGCGCCACCCGCGAGGAACAGGGACCCAGCGCGGTGCGCCTGAAGTGCGCGGGCGGAGAGGAACACTTCGACGACATCTGGCACGGCGCGCAGCACCAGGCGATCGCCGAAGACACCATCCTGCGCCGCCGCGACGGTCTCTATGCCTACCAGCTGGCGGTGGTGGCGGACGATATCGACCAGGGCATCACGCATATCGTACGCGGCGCAGACCTGCTGGAGACCAGTGGTGCGCAACAACGACTGTTCCGGCTTTTTGGTGCGGCAGTACCGCAATTCGGGCACCTGCCCCTGGTGATGAACCCCGGCGGACAGAAACTCAGCAAGCAGAACCAGGCACCGGCACTGGACGACCGGCAGCCATCCGCCAACCTGGTGCAGGCGCTCGGGTTTCTCGGTTTCCATGTCCCCCCGGGCCTGGAGGCTGAGACGCCAGAGGCTATCCTGCACTGGGCCACTGCCCGCTGGCAGCGACACCAGGTGGACCGGCGCAACCGGGAACCGGCGCAGATTGCACAGACGGGCACCGGCCATTAACATTTTCCCGCCAATTTCCACCGGAATCCCGCTGCCCGGGCGCAACCATGAGTAATCGCACACTGCTAATCCTGCTGGTACTGGTGGGCTATGTCTTCTCCCCCACCGTGTTTACCTGGATGATCAATCCGTCCGGGGCCTGGTATCGCCCGTTTATCCTCTGGTTTGTGCTGATCCTGCTGGCACTCTTCATCCAGCTCAGGCGCGGCTCCAATGACATTTGATATTGTCCATATCGCACTGATCGGCGTGGCGTATATCGCCATGCTGTTTTTTGTCGCCTTCGCCACCTCCAAGGGCTGGATGCCGACCCGATGGGTGCGCCGGCCACTGGTTTATGTCCTTTCACTGGGTGTATCACTCAGCGCCTGGACCTTCTACGGTGTAGTGGACCTGGCCTGGCAGCACGGCTATGGGGTTCTTGCCTACTACCTGGGTACCGGCGCCATGTTCCTGTTTGCGCCAGTGGCGCTGGAACCCCTGTCAAGACTGGCGCAGCGCTACCAGCTCACCTCGCCCGCGGACCTGTTGGTATTCCGCTACCACAGCCGCGGTGCCGGCACCCTGGCCACGCTGTTTATGTTGCTGGGCCTGCTGCCGCTGATTGCCCTGCAGATCCAGGCGGTGGCCGAGACCCTGGCCCTGCTCTCCAGCGACAGCGTCGCCGCGCTGGCACTGCCGGGGGCCGGTATCAGCGCCAAGAACCTGATCGCCTTCTTCTACTGTGTGCTGCTGGCGGTCTTTACCGCCCTGTATGGCGCCAACCGCGAACGGCGCACAGGCCTGGTGGCGGCGATGGCGGTGGAATCCAGCGTCAAGCTGGTGGCGCTGCTGGCAGTGGGCCTGTATGCGGTATTCGGCGTGTTCGGCGGTATGGGCGGGCTCGACCAGTGGCTGGCGGACAACAGCGACATGCAGCAGCTCCTGTACAGCCCAATCGAGCAGGGTTCCTCCCACACCCTGCTGCTGGTATTTATCGCCACCGCGGTGGCCATGCCCCATATCTTTTACCTGAGCATCGCCGAGCGCTCCGCAGAGAAAACCCTGCGCATCGCCAGCTGGGCATTCCCGCTGTTCCTGCTGCTGATGGCACTGCCGATCTTCCCCATCATGTGGGCCGGCTTCGCGCTGGATGTGACCGAGCCAGTGCAGTACTTCGCCCTTGCCGTGCCGCGAGCGAGCGGTTCGGCGTTGCTGACAGTGGCCGCGTTCGTGGGCGGACTCTCGGCTGCCACCGGTGCCCTGATCATGATCACCCTGGCCCTGTCCACCATGGTGATGAACCACTGGCTCCTGCCCGGGACCCGCTGGCACTCCGAAGACAATATGTACCGCCAGCTGGTATGGCTGCGCCGGGCGATCGTAGGCGCACTGTTCCTGGCCGGCTTTGCGTTCTACCTGTTGCTGAACAACCGGCTCTCCCTTTCCGACCTGGCCCTGATGGCGTTTATCGCCTCACTACAATTCCTGCCCGGGATCTTCGCTGTCATTCACTGGCCGCGAGGCAATCGCCGCGGGTTTATCGCGGGTTTGCTGGCGGGCATGCTGGTTTGGGGAGGCGGGCTCCTGTTGCCATCCATCTTCGCGATCGACGGCTTCACCCTGCCGGGTACCGACCTGCAGCTGCCACTGGGCATGGCCATCTGGACCCAGGTCACCACCCTGTCGCTGGCAGTGAATGTGCTGCTGTTCGTGGGGCTCTCACTACTCACCCCGACCAGTAACATGGAGCAGTATGCCGCCGACCTCTGCAGCGACGACACCCTGAGCCAGGCCCTGCGGCTGGAGCTGGACGTGCAGTCCGCCGCCGATTTCCGCCTGCGGCTGGCGGAGAGCCTGGGCGCCGCCACCGCCAATCACGAGGTCAACAAAGCCCTGCGACAGTTGCGGTTACCGGCAGACGAACGCCGCCCCTACGCCCTGCGCCAGCTCCGCAACAAGGTCGAGGCCAACCTGTCGGGCCTGCTGGGGCGTGTGCTCGCGGGCCAGATCATCGATCGCCACATCCCGTTCAAGAACAGCGACCAGCCCGCCAACCGGGATATTCACCTGATCGAGTCGCGCCTGGGCCGCTACAAGAACCAGCTCACCGGCCTGGCCGCGGAACTCAACAACCTGCGCCTGTACCACAGGCAGATGCTGGAGGAGCTGCCCCTGGCCGCCTGCTCACTGGGAAGTGACGGCGAGGTCCTGCTGTGGAACTATGCCATGCAGGACGTCACCGGCATCGCCGCCGGCGATGTCCTGGGCGCCAAGCTGGATTACCTGCCCGAGCCCTGGCACAGCCTGCTGCGCGACTTCGCTGCATCGGACGAGGGCAGCCGCTTCAAGCAACAGGTGGACATCGACGGCCACAGCCACTGGCTGAACCTGCACAAGACCCGCCTCAGGAGCAGTGCCAGCCCCCGCGGGCGCCGGGAGCCCAGTGATGCCCAGATGCTGCTGGTGGAGGACATCACTGAAACCCAGGTGCTGGAGCAGGAGCTGATCCACAGCGAGCGACTGGCTTCGGTCGGCCGCCTGGCCGCTGGGGTCGCCCATGAGGTGGGCAACCCGGTCACCGGGATCGCCTGCCTGGCCCAGAACCTGCAGTTTGAGTCGGACAGCAACGAGGTGCGGGATACTGCCGACCAGATCCTCAGCCAGACCCAGCGTATCAGCCGCATCGTCCAATCCCTGGTCAACTTCTCCCACAGCGGCAAGCAGGAGAGCGAGCGCGCCCCGGTAGATCTCTACGCCACCGTTCAGGAAGCGGTGCAATTACTTTCCCTGCAGCGCGACAAGACCCAGGTGACCTTCACCAACACGGTTCCGGAGGACCTGGTGGCACCGGGCGACAACCAGCGCCTGATCCAGGTCTTTATCAACCTGCTCAGCAATGCCCGCGACGCAAGCCCCGATGGCGGCAATGTGCACATCCACGGCTACATCGAGGGTGGTTACGCCTGCGTTTCGGTCACCGACGAGGGGCCGGGCATTTCCCCACGCCACCGCGAGCGCATCCTGGAGCCTTTTTTCACCACCAAGGAGCCCGGCGAGGGAACGGGGCTGGGCCTGGCAATGGTCTACAGCATCGTGGAGGAGCATGAGGGGCAACTGGAACTGGTCAGCCCTGCCGACCAGGAATCCGGCCGCGGAGCAAAGTTCATAGTCCAGTTACCCCTGGCAAGATAAATGTCGCTGGGGTGCGGATCTGGGCAAAATTCGTGCAAAGTTGGTGACAAAAGTCCCAACTGAGTTGCAACGAAACGCTTTGCGGGTAAAACTAGGCCCCCTCTGAGTGTTTTGTAACCAGGCGTAACACATGAGCCACATCCTGATCGTCGAAGACGAAGCCATCATCCGTACCGCACTGCGCAAGTTGCTGGAGCGGCACAAATACCGGGTGAGCGAAGCGGGCTCCGTGCGCGAGGCGACCAGCAAGTACCGTCTCGGCGAAGTTGACCTGATCATCTCCGACCTGCGCCTGCCCGGCGCCCCCGGCACTGACCTGCTCAAGCTTGCGGGCGACGTTCCGGTACTGATCATGACCAGCTATGCCAGCCTGCGCTCGGCCGTAGACTCCATGCGTATGGGGGCCGCAGACTATATCGCCAAGCCCTTCGATCACGATGAGATGATCGCCACCGTGCGCCGGGTCATCGGCAAGGCGGAGCAGAGCCGTGCCGCCAGTAACAACCAGCAGGCCCCCAGCCGCACTATTGCCGGCATGATCGGCAACAGCCCGGTGATGCGCGAGCTCTATGCCCGCATCCACAAGGTAGCGCCCACTGACGCCACGGTGCTGGTCCACGGCGAGACCGGTACCGGCAAGGAGTTGGTTGCCCGCGCCATCCACGAGGAAAGCCGCCGGGCTGACAAACCCCTGATCTCGGTCAACTGTGCCGCGATCCCCGACACGCTGATCGAAGCGGAACTGTTCGGTCACGAGAAAGGCGCATTTACCGGCGCCCAGACCGCACGCGAGGGCCTGGTGGCCGCCGCTGACGGCGGCACCCTGTTCCTGGACGAGATTGGTGAGCTGCCGCTGGAAGCCCAGGCACGGCTGCTGCGTGTGTTACAGGAGGGCGAGGTACGGCCAATTGGTGCCATCGAGTCACGTAAAGTGGATGTACGCCTGGTGGCAGCAACCCACCGCAACCTGCGCCAGCTTGCCACCGAACGCAAGTTTCGCGAGGACCTCTACTACCGCATCAATGTGGTACAGATGAGCCTGGCGCCCCTGCGGGAGCGCGGCAAGGACGTACTGGCCATCGCAGAGCACCTGCTACAGAAGTTTTGCACCAAGGTGGGGCGAGCAATCCTGAAGCTCTCCCCGGAAGCGGTACAGGCGGTAACGACCTACACCTGGCCGGGTAACGTGCGGGAACTGGAGAATGCGATCCAGCGTGCCGTAATCCTGACCGAGGACAACAGCACCGAAATCGATCACAAGACGCTGGATATCGACCTGGACCTGGTACCGGTGGAAGAGGCCGATCCGGAGCGCCGCCCCCGCAGCCTGCACTCCGATCCCCGCGAGGACCTGTCCCTGGAAGACTACTTTGCCCGCTTCGTGCTCGAGCACCAGGACACCATGAGCGAGACGGAACTGGCCAAGAAGCTGGGCGTCAGCCGCAAGTGCCTGTGGGAACGCCGACAGAAGCTGGGGATCCCGCGCAAGAAGAGCCGCCGCGCAGCCGCAGAGGCCTCCTGACCACCTCCCGATCCCCCCTTTCCGGGCTGCTCCTGCGGCCCTTTCTCCTCGCAGCCGCGCCAGAAACCTGACCTTCCTGACTTTTCATCCATGGTGCGGCTGGCCGGATGATTACCGTACGGCCAGAAAGTTCCCACCTGGAGCACTCAAAGTGTTACCCCGGTCTCACCGTCCGTAACAACTGCGGCGACTTACGTAACGCCGGGCCCGGGCTTTGTGGCACAAAATTTTACCCCAAAAATCATAAGTCATTGATTTTAAAGGACTTTAAAAAGTTGGCACGCTAAATGCTTTCTTACTAGTACAACAATGAAGAACAGCCAAGAATAAAAATAAATGACTGTTTAAGCCCTAAGAACAACTGACAATAAGTGGGCGCAACACAATAAGAATAAAGGGGCGGTCGACAATAAAAGCAAACAGTGACCAAAACCTGAACAACAATAACAACAAACAATAACAATAAAGAATAAAAATAAAGAAAGCAGAACAAAAATAACCACAAGCGCGTTACAAACTGACTGATTGTACCTGGGAGAGGGTGTTTGCTAGACAGCAAATTGATAGCGCAAGGATGCCGCTGCCTTCATAGCCATAACAATAACTCCCTTTACTCCTTTCTCTTTGGAATGGAGAGTCTGTAAGGGGGCGGTTGCTGCCAGCACCGCCACCATCCTATCCCCCCCCCTGAGCTTTCCCCCTGTTCAAGCAAGCGCCGGGCCGTCCATGGCTGTGGTAGAATTCGCGCGTCAATCCAGACGGGATCTATCGCCACACGTTGGCAGCAGTCAAGACAGACAGCCGTATGCTCAATTCCCTGATCAGCAGTATCAAGCGCTGGCGCAAGCCGGCCAGTAACAACACCCTGCGTGTTATCCCGCGCAGCGACCACAACCTGTCCCGGCGCGATATCAGCCGCGCGGCGCTGACCGTCCTGAAGCGCCTCCAGGAGGCGGGCTTCGAGGCCTACATTGTCGGGGGCGGCGTACGCGACCTGCTGCTGGGCGGTCACCCCAAGGACTTCGATGTCGCCACCGATGCGACACCGGAGGAGGCGAAGAAACTCTTCCGTGGCGCGCGTATTGTCGGCCGGCGCTTCCGCATCCTGCATGCCCGCATCGGACGGGAAATTATCGAGGTCACCACTTTCCGGGGGCACCACAGCGAGGGCGAGGACCACGAGGCACAGCAGTCCGAGCATGGCATGCTGCTGCGGGACAACGTCTACGGTGACCTGAAGAGTGATGCCGTAAGGCGTGACTTTACGGTCAATGCCCTCTACTACACCACCAATGGTTTCGAAATCCACGACTACACCGGTGGTGTGAAGGATATCGAGGACCGCCTGATCCGGATGATCGGCGACCCGGAGACACGCTATAAGGAAGATCCGGTACGGATGCTGCGAGCTGTTCGCTTCGCCGCCAAGCTGGATTTCCAAATCGAACCGGATACGGCCGCCCCGTTGCGGGAACTGGCCCCCCTGCTGCGCAATATCGCGCCTGCACGGCTGTTCGACGAAGTACTCAAGCTGCTGATGAGCGGTCACGGCGAGCGTACCTTTGAGCTGATGCGGGAGCACGGCCTGTGGCAACACCTGTTCCCTGAAAACGATGCCCTGCTCGGCGACGCGACAGCCCTGGAACTGACCCGGATTGCCTTGCGCAACACCGACGACCGAATCCGCGCCGACAAGCGCGTCACCCCCGCTTTCCTCTATGCCGCCCTGCTCTGGCCTGCGGTCAACCGCGAGCAGCAGCGACTGACAGGCAAGGGAACTCCGCCGGTACCGGCCCTGGCGGGTGCGGCGCAGAAGGTGATTGGCGCCCAGCTGGCGCACACGGCCATTCCCAAGCGCTTCTCCCTACCCATGCGCGAGATCTGGGAGATGCAATCGCGCCTGCCCCGCCGCAACGGCTCGCGGGCACAGCGACTCAGCGAGCACCCGCGTTTCCGCGCCGCCTACGATTTCCTGCTGTTGCGCGAGGAGTGCGGTGAGATAGCACCGGGACTTGGCCAGTGGTGGACCGATTTCCAGCAGGCCGATGCGGATAGCCGCGAGCAAATGGTCAGCAAATTGCCGCGTTCCGGTGACGGCCGGCGCAGGAGTCGCGGCGGTCGTCGCCGGAAGCCCCGCTCTTCCGCGCCACGCCAGGACTGAATACCATGCAGCGATGTTACGTCGGCCTGGGCAGTAACCTCTCGCAGCCGCAGCGACAGCTGCAGGATGCGCTTGCCGCAATGGGCAGCACTCCCGGCATCCGCCTGCTGCGCTGCTCCAGCTTTTATCGCAGCGCACCGGTCGGCCCGGGGGACCAGCCCGACTACATCAATGCGGTCGCGGAGCTGGAAACAGCGCTGGCCCCGCACGAATTACTCGACCGGCTGCAGCAGATCGAGTCCGACCAGGGGCGGGAACGCGATGTTCGCTGGGGGGCGCGCACGCTTGACCTGGATATCCTGCTGTTCGGCCAGGACACGCTGGATACGCCCCGACTGCAGGTCCCGCATCCACGCATGGGTGAACGCAATTTCGTGCTATTACCACTGGCAGAACTGGCACCTGCACTGGTTTTACCTACGGGTGAGTCCCTGGCGGCCCTGCTGCGGCAGTGCCCGTCGAATCGCCTGGAGAAGCTCTGACGCAGTCGCCCGGGCCGGATCCGGTTGCGCGGGCGAGGATGGAACAACAGAAAAAGGAGTAGAGGCCGGTGTCTACTGAAACCGAGATCCCGCCGTCGATGGAACCCGATATCTCCGCCGCCGCCCCGCCCCGCTTTATCGCGGTGGAGGGTAATATCGGCGTGGGCAAAACCACCCTGGCGAAAAAGCTTGCCGCCACTTTCAATTACGATACGCTGCTGGAACTTCCGGAGGAAAACCCGTTCCTTGAACGCTTCTACCGGGATCCCAAAAGTGCCGCTTTACCGACCCAGCTGCACTTCCTGCTGCAGCGCTCGCAGCAGATCCAGTCGCTGCGCCAGGACGATATATTCAATCCGGTACGCGTTTCCGATTTCCTGATCGAGAAAGACCAGCTGTTTGCCGAGGTCACACTGGATGCCGACGAGCTGGAGATCTACCAGCAGGTATACCGGCACCTGACCCTGCAGGCCCCCAAGCCAGACCTGGTGATCTACCTGCAGGCTCCGCTAAATGTGCTGCAGGAACGCATCCGCACCCGCGGCATTGCCGCCGAGCGCTCTATCAGCAATGAATACCTCGCCACCCTCAACGAGGCCTATACCCAGTTTTTCCACTACTACGACGAGGCCCCGCTGCTGATCGTCAACAGTGAAGATATCGATATCGTCAGCCGCCAGGATGACTACTGCCAGCTGGTGGAATACATGCTGAACATCACCAGTGGCCGCCACTACTACAACCCGGGGAACTGATCTCATGCCTTACGGACCCTCAGCGCTGACCAAGCCAGTTACCGTGCAAACACTCCAACGAATGAAGGCCGACGGTGAGAAATTTATTACGGTGGCCCTATACGACGCCCCCATGGCAGCCATGGCCCAGAAGACCGGAGTGGAGGTGCTACTGGTAGGCGACTCCCTGGGAATGACCGTGCTGGGCTACGACAGCACCATCCCGGTCACCATGGACCATATGATCTACCACGTGGAAGCGGTGGCCCGGGGAAATAAAAAGTCGCTGATCATGGGCGACATGCCTTTCATGACCTACGCCACCCCGGAGCAGGCCCTCGCCAACGCCACACGCATCATGCAGGCCGGCGCACATATGGTGAAAATCGAGGGCGGCGCCTGGCTGGCGGAAACCGTCCGTATGCTCACGGATCGGGGCATCCCGGTCTGCGCCCACCTGGGCCTGACACCCCAGTCGGTACACAAGCTGGGAGGGTTCCGGGTACAGGGCCGCGACGAGGACACCGCCGGTACCATCCTCAGTGATGCCGCGCTGCTGGACGAGGCCGGCGCGGACCTGCTGGTACTGGAGTGCGTGCCGTCGACGCTGGCCAGGCGCATTACCGAAGCCGTCTCCATGCCCACCATCGGCATTGGCGCGGGCCGCGATACCGATGCGCAGGTGCTGGTAATCAACGATATCCTTGGCCTTACGGAAAAGCCGCCGAAGTTCTCAAAGAATTTCCTGGTAGAAGCCGGGGATATTCCCGGCGCGCTGCACAAGTACGCCGAGGACGTGAAGGCCGGCACCTTTCCCGATGACAGCCACACCTTTGGTTAAGCGGATGTAAACCCGATGGAATTCGATGTATTGATGTCCCGCAGCCGCGCAGCCGGCGCCACAGTGGAAATCCCGGAGGGCTGGGCCCAGGGGCGCGCCACCTTTGGCGGGCTGGTGGCAGCCATGCTGTACGAGCAGCTGGCCGCACAGGTCGATCCGGACAGTACCCTGCGCTCGATCACCTTTTCCTTCGTCGCCCCCGTCGCCGCGGGCCCGGTCTCACTGCAGGGCAGCGTACTGCGCGCCGGGCGCTCGGTGAGCCAGGTGGAAGCGCGGATGGAACAGGACGGCCAGGTGGTACTGGCGGCTTTTGCCAGTTTCGGCAGCAGCCGCGATTCCAGTATTCATGTGCCCGCGGACACCGCCCCGCACTTTGTCGCCCCCGAGGAGCTCCAGCCGCTGCCCTATATCGAGGGCCTGGTGCCGGAATTCACGCAGAAATTTGACTACCGGATTTCCGCCGGCGACATGCCCTTCAGCGGCAGTGCGAGCAACCGGTTCGGGGGCTGGGCTCGCTTCCGCGGCGAAGAAGCCGCCACCAGGCGGGTAGAGATAGGTCACCTGCTTGCCCTGATCGACGCCTGGCCGCCGGCAGTCCTGCCGATGCTCAAGCAACCGGCCCCCGCCAGCTCACTGACCTGGACGCTGGAGTTTATGGAACCATTGCCGGAAGCCACCTGTGGTGACTGGTGGCAGTACCTGGCCGACGTGGAGCAGGCCGCTGACGGTTACGCTGTCGCCCAGGCGCGCCTGTGGAGCCCCGCGGGCAAACCGGTCGCTTTCAGCCGCCAGACCGTGACCGTGTTTGGTTAACCACCGAGCCACGCATTACGCTTTCGCTCAACGCGCCCTGACCTCCTGATAAGGCCGGCAGGGTGCAATAAGCGCATTCCTGAAGGGCCTTCGCCAGGGCCCATGGCCGAAGCTACAACCAATTTTTCCAGCGAAAAATAACAAGCTGGACGATGACCGCCACAACCAGCAAACCGCTGAACAGGTAAAAGGCCCCCGGGTTTTCCGCCCCGGGGATACCTCCCACATTCACCCCCAGCAGACCGGTCAGGAACCCCAGGGGCAGGAAGATGGCGGCGACGACGGAAAGTACATACATGCGGCTGTTGAGCTGTTCGGAGATGCGGCTCATCAGCTCTTCCTGGGTAACCGCGGCGCGCTCGCGCACGGCATCGATATCCTCGATATGACGGAGCAGGCGGTCACTCACTTCTCGCAACTGCAGGCGACTGCCTTCCTGCATCCAGGGGGCTTTCTCCTGGACCAGCCTGGCGAGCGCTTCCCGCTGCGGCGCAAGATAACGACGCAGGGTGATGGTCTGCTTGCGCAGCCGGGCCAGGTCCACCCGCAGGGCCGCACTGCTGCCATCGAGCACCCGGTCTTCGAGGCTGTCGATGGTATCCTCAAAAGACTCCACCGTCGCGCCCATACGCCACACCAGCAGGTCCGCCAGCTCCACCAACAGGCTGGCACTGTCCCGTGGCCCCCGCCCATTGTGGATATGCTCCTGCAATTCGGTTACCGACAGCAGGCGCCGCTTGCGGGTGCTGATCACCCGGTGCTCTTCCACCCACAGCCGGATCGAGACCATGTCCTCCGGCTGCGATTCAGGGTTGAGGTTCACCCCGCGCAACGCAACCAGCAGACCGTCATCGATCGACGTGGTGCGTGGCCGGGTCTCCTCCGTCAGCAGGGCCTCGGCCACCAGTGAGGGCACGTCGTCCCGGCCCCGCAGCCATGAGGCAACGCCATCGTCGGTGTAATCCAGGTGCAGCCAAAGGCAGCCCTGCTCCGGAGTCCATTGCTCGACATCAGGCCAGGACAGCGCCCGGCCCCCGCCACGCCCGTCCAGTAACAGGGCATGCAGCAGGCCTGCCTGCTCCCGTTGCCCACTCCCTGCAGCCGCAGTAACCATTTACTCGCGCTCCAGTTCCAGCCAGGCGTTGCGGCGCTCACCCGGACCCAGTTGCCAACTGTCGGCAAAGGCATTGCCGTGCTCTACGCATACGAACCCGGCATAGTGCTCGCCCACATCTGCAAGCGTGGTTGCCAGCTCGGCGCCCGGGTTCCAGGTAATCACGGAACAACAATCACCACTGTGCGCCTGAATCGGTGCACGTGTCTCAATCCGCTGGGTATCGCCTGCGTGTTCGTAGACCCGGTCCACTTCGCCGGGAAAGCGGACCGCGCCTTCCTGCCGGGCCGGTTGCAGCCCGCGGGTATTGTCCAGGTAGCCGGTATCCTCCAGGCCGTGCACCCGGATATCGTGCACGTTATCCACCGGGAAATAGGTATGCCAGGCCCAGCTGAACCTGGCTGGCTCATCGGCGGAATTTTCCAGGTCCAGCGCCAATCGCAGTTTTTTGCCAAGCTGCAGGGTGACACGGCAATTAAAAGGCGTGAAATCCTCATCACCGGGGTGACAGTAGGTAAACACTAACTCGCGGATACCGCCCGGCAGCTCCCTGACAGCATCCAGCTCCCACGACCTGGTACGTGCCAGTCCGTGCTTGGGCCTGGCGGGATCCGGGTGAACGCCAAACCATGGCAGGCACAGGGGAATACCGCCCCGCACTGCCTTGCCCGGCTCAAATACCGCCGCGGGACTCAGCCACAACAGGGGCTCGTGACCCTTTGCCTGGAATTCGAGTAACTGCGCCCCCTGCAGGGCAACTACCGCCCGGCAGAGGTTGGTCTCCACCACCACCAACTCCAGCCCGGGCTTGCCATAGAGGACGCCACTGTCGGTATATGTGACGTTTCCGGTTTGTACCTGCTCACTCACAGCGGGTTTATCTCCTCTCAATCCTTCCGGGACTCGATAACCGTCCCGCTTGTCTTATCGATATGCAACTTCAGCCCTTGCTGAGATGAGCCAGCGCGCCGGCATTGCGCTCCCAGTTCCGGCCATCAAACGGCTCCACCTTTACCCCTTCGGGCAGTTGATCCAGGCAGCGCAGGTTGATGCTGTAACCGTCGGGGTTGGAGCGCGGGATGTAGAAAGACTTCACCCCACAGTGACGGCAGAAATAGTGCTTGGCCACACCGGAATTAAATGTGTAACAGGTGAGGTCGCCCTCTCCCTGCTGCAGGTCGAACGCCGAAGCGGGCACGATCAGGTGCTGGAAACCCACCATTTCACACATGGAGCAGTTACAGGCATGGGCGACCAGCGCCTCCCCCGGCCGGCGGGGTATACGCGCTTCAAAACGAACAGCGCCACAGTGGCAGCCACCCTGCAGTTCCCAGTGGGAGTTACCATCCATTCTCACCCCTCCTTTGCTCGAATAGCGGCCGTGCGCAGAGCAGCGTCAGTACCGCCAGCGCCAGCAGCAGGTGGAACCAATTGAGCCGTGGCATGCCCAGCAGCTCCACATGGCTGGTGCCCACCAACAGACTGGCGACCACAACCAGCACCGGGCCACAGGCCAACAGGCACGCGGGTAGTGCCGACAGCCCCCCTCGCAGGCGACCGATTATTGCGGTGGCAAACCAGGCCCCCAGCCCCAGCATACTGAGAAGCCGACCTGCCGGGCCGGCGTCGGTCATCAGTAACACCGCGACCGCTGTCGCCACGGTCAGCACCACGTAGGCCGGAGGCCGGCTGCGATTGCCGAGACCGGGCTTCAGGGCGACCCATATGAGTGCCAGTCCGGAAAGCAGGAAGGTCAGCTGCCCGGAGAGACCGGACAGGATCCGGTGCAGTCCGTTGACACCGGGATCAATGGTGTAGCGATAGGCGCCAACCAGCGCAGCCATCGCCAGCAGCGACATTCCCGCCACCACTAGCAGGGACGGCGACAGGCAACGATCCCGCGCGATATACCAGTACTGGCTGGCAACCAGCAGTGCAGCCAGCGCCAGCAGGACTTCCAGCAGCCAGAAACTTACCAAGGGGTCGCTCTCCCGTTATTGTTTATTGGGATTCTAACGGACTGGGACGGGGATTGCTCTGGGGCAAATAAAAATGCCCCGGCGGGCCGGGGCATTGGAGAGGTACATTCCCGCTAAGAGAAGCAGGACGAACGTCGCTTAAAAGTCCATGCCGATTGAGAGCTGCAGACGACGCGGATCATAGTAGCTACGCGGTTCGCCAAAGGCGAAGTAGCCTACCTCGGGATCGATATTGTAACCAGTCTGGCGATTAAACACGTTGAACAGGTCTGCACGGAACTTCAGCGTGTAATCTGCATACACATTGAAATTCTGGGTGTAGTTCAGGTCCATTTGCCAGTGGCTATCAGTACGGCGGCTACCTGCCGGTTCGGCATAGCGGTTAGTGGCGCTAGAATAACCATAGACGCTGCCATCCCAGGCTTCCCAGGGTTCGCCAGACTGGTACACAAAATAGGCACCGACATTGGCCTTCCAATCCAGGGTGTACTGGCCAAAGAACTTCAGCAGGTTTGGCTTGTCACCACGAAGTGTACCGTCCTTGTTATCCCAGACCTGGCGACCAGCACCATCCGCGAGATACGAAGAGCCAATAAAGGTATTGGCATCGTTGGTCCAGGTAGTGTTGTCCTGGTCGAAGTTGCCACGATAACGGCTGCGGGTGTAGGAGGCGTTCAGGTAAGTGCGCTCCCCCATCCAGGAGGCTTCGAGACTGAACTCCAGGTACTTCGTATAAGCATCATCCAGTTCGGCGATCACGTAACTCGAGCCGCTACCGATCTGCTCGAGTTTCTCATCGAGATCGGGGATGTAGAGGCCTTTTGCAGCGATGTCATCCGGCACACAGGTCTGGTTGTCTTCGGGACCGTAGCAACCATAAGTACGCGAGCCATTCCACGTATCTTCCCAGAAATGCGAGCCTTCACGGTAACGTAGATGCGAACGCAGGCTGATGCCATTGTCGAACTCTTTGGTTGTGCCGAGTGTCAGTTCGTCAACCCTGCGGGGATCCAGGTCATCTGCAAACAACTTGCCAGATGAACCTTCTCGAGGTGTGGAGCTGATGTAATTGCCGTTTTCATCCCAGTAAACCTCCACTGTGGCGCGGCTGTTACGATCCCATGACGCGGCACGGGCAAGGGAGGAGGCTGCCGGGTTGTACTGGGCGAAACTGGCGAAAACCGTATCGACACCGTTGTAGGCCCAGGTAACCCCGAGGCGCGGCTGGATCATATCTTTCCAGTCGACCTTGTACATTTCGTATTTGTTGCCCGGTGCGGCCTCGTAGCCCGAAATGGTGTTGGCCTCACGCAGCCCCTGGCCATACAGGGTGTCCTGGCTGATCAGGAAGCCCACATCGAAGGTGAAATCCCCCCAGGCAATCGAGTCGTTAACTTCGAAGTTCTGGGTCTCTGTGAAGGAGTCGATGGGTGGCACTCTTCCACCATCCTCACCGATGAAGCTCATCTGCTCGGTATAAGCACGGAAACGCGCATTATCCGGGGCATTAACATCCTCTGCTCCATCTATGACACTAATAGAACCCCAGCCATTAGACAGGCGAGCCAGCTCCTCGTGACCTTCCGACCACTGGTAGCCAACATGGATCTCGTGAGAAGTGGAGCCAATCTCAAGGCTATGGTCCAGTGCGATTTCAAAGCTTTCACGATAGAAGTTTTGCACATTGGACTGATAGTAAGCACCGACACCGCCACCGCCGACACGAGTACCGTTTTCGTCATAACCGTATTGGTTAATATAGGGTGCTACGGCAGCATTCCAGGCATCATCGTTATCGCGAAAATCGGGCACATTGAAATAGCCCAATTGATCCAGACTGGCAGCATCGAGCATCTGCCCAATCGCAGGTTGTACACCCAGTCGGGTATCCGGCACACCCGCAGTTTCAAGCGCGTAGTCGCTGTACTGGAAGCTGAGCGTGGTCGCGTCGTTGATAATCCATGAGCCGTCAAGAGAGAGAATGTCCTGGCCGGACTCCTCCCCTACCGATACCGAATCTGCCTCATCGAAGGAAATAGAAGCGCCTTCATTAACCCGGTCTGAAGTACGGTATGCCGCGTTGAGCAGCACATCCTCAATCGGTGCCCATGTCAGCTTGCCGTAATACTCATCACGCTCACTGGAGTAATCCTTGGTCGGTCCGTAGGCTGTTTCTTTATTGTCCCGGGATTCGCGCGGGCCATAGTAGGAACCATAGAAAAACAGCTGATCCTCGATAATGGGACCACCTACATTTGCAGTCATCCAGCTGTAGTCGGTCTCGGCCTTGGTGCCCTCTTCCGTCTTTTCGCGCATATCGGCTGTCTGGAACTTGTATTCCACACTACCTTTGTACTCGTTAGTACCGGACTTGGTTTTGGTGTTGACGGTAATACCACCAGACCGGTTGAAACCTATCGCTCGCGCGCCGCCTCGCTCAACAGACAGTTGCTCAACATCCTGGCTGGAAGGCTCCGCCGACAGGGTGCCGAACATCGGCAATGTTACGTTCACACCATCAAAATTGTAGACATTGTCCTGACCACTGCCGCCGGCGCTGGGACCGCGAACAGAGTTCTGGGTGTACTGTACACCGGGGGCCAGCTTTATCAGGTCTCTCAAGTCCTGGCCGACGGGCAACCCCTTGATCACATCCGCCCCAATGGCATCAGACAGCGAGGAGTTGCCACCGACAGTAATTGCCTCACCGGTGACCACCACCTGTTCAAGGTCCCCTTCTACCTGGGGCGTCAGGCTCATGTCCACCATCGTCATCTGGTCAAGCAACACCTCTGCTTGCACAGTGCGCGTTGTCCCGTCTGCAGAAGTGAAGGTCAGCTGGTAGATACCGGGAATCAGCATGGGTAGCCGAAACTCACCATCCTCGTCAGTGGTTGCAGTCCGGCCGCGCGGCATTACGCTACTAGTGGCCTTGACGGTAACCCCTTGGGCCTCAATACCTTCATCGAGGAATACCTGGCCCTCAATACTGCCAACCTGCTGTGCCATCGCAGTTGCTGAGAACATAACCCCCGCAGTGACAGCGGCGGCACGCGCGAAGTTGGAAGCGCCTTTCAGCGATTCCAGTGTGCTACTGAGTTTTTTCTTGTGGAACATGAGTGAGTCTCCCAGACTGTTTTATCTTTATTTCCTGGAACGGTCTTCCGCCCTGATAATCCGCGCCGCCTTCCCCGGGATGCCTCCCCGGATTACAGTCAGCGCGATCATCCCGCCTGCGTATCACAACCCCACTCGCAGATCGGGAACGACTAAATACTTTATGTACGCCCAATTAAAGTCGAGGAATATCTTATTCCTAAGTGCATTCTGCGGATTTTTTTAATGAATCGCGACAGAAAAATGATAAAAAATTCAAAAAAATATTCTTGAAGTATCGTAATGACAGCTAAGACAGCCATTTATTCCGGATTTATTCCTAGCGATATGGAACTCCGGGCAGAAAGGATCACCTCTCCCGGCAATTCCCAGCTGCCGCCCGCAACCCAACCAGAAGGAATCATTCTTTTTTGACATGTACGATCGTACAAGAATCGAGAGGAGAGGCTTTGTTCGTTGGGGACAGAAAGGCGCCGGCATGTCCCGCAACCACCGACAGGACAGCGCCCCGGGCGATCACAAGGATCGCCCCTACATCAGGGCACGGGATATAGGAACCAGTAGGGGCGGATCTTGTATCCGCCCAATCCCACGCACAGGGAACCGGCAGCCCGGGCGATCACAAGGATCGCCCCTACACCAGGACACGGGGTTAGCAACCTGTAGGGGCGGATCTTGTATCCGCCCCTTCCCCGGGCACGGGGAACCGGCAGCCCGGGCGAGCACAAGGATCGCCCCTACATCAGGGCACGGGATATAGGAACCAGTAGGGGCGGATCTTGTATCCGCCCAATCCCACGCACAGGGAACCGGCAGCCCGGGCGATCACAAGGATCGCCCCTGCACCAGGGCACGGGGTTAGCAACCAGTAGGGGCGGATCTTGTATCCGCCCTTCCCTGGTTGTTGCTGCAGCGTCGGGCACAAATAAAAAACCCGGCCATGGCCGGGTTTTTTCGTTCGAAGGCGGGCGGCCAGGGCCGCACCACTCAACGTACAGGGCTATACATCAGCCCTCTTCGGAGGCAGAACCTTCCGCTTCGGCACGGTCCGCGTTCGCTTCCTTGATGGACAGCTTGATGCGGCCACGCTGGTCCACGTCCAGCACCTTGACGAATACCTTCTGGCCTTCGCTCAGGTAGTCCGTGACCGCATTGACGCGCTCTTCGGCGATCTGGGAGATGTGCACCAGACCGTCCTTGCCCGGCAGGAAGTTGACGAAAGCGCCAAAGTCCACGATACGCACCACGGTACCCTCGTAGATAGCGCCGATCTCGGCTTCCGCGGTGATTTCCTCGATGCGGGTAACTGCCGCTTCCAGGCTCTCGCCATCCTCACCGAACACCTTCACGGAGCCGTCGTCCTCGATATCGATGGAGGCACCGGTTTCCTCGGTAATAGAACGGATGGTGGCGCCGCCCTTGCCGATCACGTCGCGGATCTTGTCCGGATGGATCTTCAGGGTCGCGTAGCGCGGTGCGTTCTCGTTCACGGTGGCACGGGATTCGCCGATCACCTTGTTCATTTCCGCGAGGATGTGCAGGCGCGCGTGCAGGGCCTGCTCCAGGGCGGTTTCCATGATCTCTTCGGTGATGCCCTCGATCTTGATGTCCATCTGCAGGGCGGTCACGCCGGAAGCAGTACCGGCCACCTTGAAGTCCATGTCGCCGAGGTGGTCCTCGTCACCGAGGATATCAGTCAGTACTGCGTAACCCTCGTCTTCCTTCACCAGGCCCATCGCGATACCGGCTACCGGCGCCTTCAGCGGCACACCTGCGTCCATCAGTGCCAGGCTGGAGCCACACACGGAGGCCATGGAGCTGGAACCGTTGGATTCAGTAATCTCGGAAACCACACGCAGGGTGTAGGGGAACTCTTCCGGGTTCGGCAGTACTGCAGCAATGCCGCGGCGCGCCAGGCGGCCATGGCCAATCTCGCGACGGCCGGTAGCGCCGACACGACCCGCTTCACCCACTGAGTAGGGCGGGAAGTTGTAGTGCAGCATGAAGTAGTCTTTACGCTCGCCTTCCAGCGCATCGATGATCTGCGCATCACGGGTCGCACCCAGGGTGGAAACCACCAGGGCCTGGGTTTCACCGCGGGTGAACAGCGCGGAACCGTGACCTTTCGGCAGGACGCCTACTTCGACGCTGATCGGGCGCACAGTCTTGGTGTCGCGACCGTCGATACGGGGCTCACCGCGTACAACAGCGCCACGGACAATCTGCTTCTCGAGCTTGCCGAAGTACTTCTTCACCGTGCCCTCGTCCACCTCTTCGGTAGCCAGGGCCTCAGCGGCTTCGTTGCGCAGCTCACCCAGGCGGGTGGTACGGGCCTGCTTGTCAGTAATCTTGTAAGCTTCCGCCACCTTGTCGCCGAACTGGCTTTCCAGGGTGGACTTGAGCTCTTCGTTGACGGCTTCTGGCTGCCAGTCCCACTCGGGCTTGCCAGCTTCGGCCTTCAGTTCCTCGCAGACCTTGATGATGGACTGCATCTCCTGGTGGGCGTACAGCACGGCGCCCAGCATGATGTCTTCCGGCAGCTCTTTGGCCTCGGACTCCACCATCAGCACGGCGTCCTTGGTGCCGGCAACCACCATGTCCAGCTCGGAGGTGGCCAGGGCCTTGTAGCCCGGGTTCAGCAGGTAGCCGTCTTCCTGGGTGTAACCCACGCGCGCAGCGCCAATCGGGCCACCGAAGGGGATGCCGGAGACGGACAGGGCTGCGGAGGTGCCGATCATGCCGGCGATATCCGGGTCCACATCCTTCTCGGCGGACAGTACGGTGATCATCACCTGGACTTCATTCATGAAGCCGTTCGGGAACAGCGGGCGGATCGGGCGGTCGATCAGGCGGGAAGTGAGGGTCTCTTTCTCGGACGGGCGGCCTTCGCGCTTGAAGAAGCCACCGGGAATCTTGCCGGCCGCATAGGCCTTTTCCTGGTAGTGCACGGACAGCGGGAAGAAAGCCTGGTCCGGCTTGGCTTCCTTGGCGCCTACCACGGTACACAGCACCACGGTCTCGCCCATGGTGACCAGCGCCGCACCGGTAGCCTGGCGCGCAACGCGGCCGGTCTCGATGGTGACCTGGTGTTGTCCGTACTGGAATGTCTTGCTTACTGGATTCACGTTTTTTTCCTATTTCCTGTCGGTTACTGGCCCATTCCAGTAACCCCTACATGTGGCTCGAATAATGCCAACGAGCCTCGGACAGTGCGGCACAAGATGTACCGCGACCGGCGGGGAGCCGGTCGTAAAAGCGCCGGGAGACCCGACCATCCATACTTCCAGGCCTGGTTTCCCGACGCGACTGCCGGAAAGTGGCATGAATCCCACTTTCCAACAAGTATCTGAAAAAAGAAAGCCCGCCGGGGGCGGGCATTCCAGGGTCTTAGCGACGCAGGCCGAGCTTGGCGATCAGCTGTGCGTAACGGTTCAGATCCTTCTTCTTCAGGTAGTCCAGCAGCTTGCGGCGCTGGTTTACCATGCGGATCAGGCCACGACGGGAGTGGTGATCCTGCTTGTGCTCAGAAAAGTGAGACTGAAGCTTGTTGATGTTGGCGGTCAGCAGGGCCACCTGGACTTCCGGGGAACCGGTATCGCCTTCGGATTGGCCGTGCTCTTTCAGGATTGCGGTTTTTTCTTCGGCTGACAGTGCCATAACGAAATACCTCGTCGTAATATGCTTTGATGATCCGGCTGGCCCGTGCATATTTACAGACCAGCTAGTCGGTTTTGTGGCTAATTGCCACTTACCAGTCGACGCGGTGCCACGCACCCGTCGTCGGTAATCTCTCCAACGCCCAGAAATTCGCCAGTTTCCAGGAAGAGGCGCACCATATCACCTTCTTGGCCGATACGGTAGACCTGCAGGTCCATGACGGGTTGTCCCTGGCGCACATAGTAGCCGGTGCTTTCCGGCAGGGTCAGTTTCGGCAGTCCCGAGGCGGGTGCATCCACCGGTAACAGGTGGTGGTCCAGCTCTTCGGCGCGACCCTCACCCCGCTCTTCGGTCAGCTCATCCAGGGTCAGGGCATCGGCCTCATCGAAGGGGCCCGCGGCGCTGCGGTGCAGCTTCTCCACGTATGCCCCCACACCCAGGGCCTCGCCCAGGTCCTCCGCCAGGCTGCGCACGTAAGTGCCCTTGGAACAATGGATCTCCACTTCGGCGCGGGGCTGGGGGCCGGGAGTAAAGGCCAGCAGCTCGTACTCGAAAATCTCGACCTCGCGCGCCTCGCGCTCCACCTCCAGGCCCTGGCGGGCCAGCTTGTAGAGTGGCTGGCCCTTGTGCTTGAGGGCGGAGTACATGGACGGCACTTGCTGGATACGGCCACGGAACTGGGCCATCGCCTCCCGCACATCCGCCTCTTGCAGGCCGGAGGCGTCCGCGGTGGCAATCACATCACCATCCGCATCGCCGCTGGCCGTTCGCATCCCGAACACGAAGGTGCTCCGATAGCGCTTGTCGGCATCCAGCAGGTACTGGGAGAACTTGGTGGCTTCGCCAAAACACACCGGCAGCACGCCGGTGGCGAGCGGGTCCAGCGCACCGGTATGCCCGGCACGGTTGGCGAAAAACAGTCGCTTGGCTTTCTGGAGGGCGTCGTTGGCGGTGATTCCGGCAGGCTTGTTCAGCAGCAGGACGCCGCTAACCGCACGGCCCCATTTTGGTCTGCGGCCCATGGTTACTCTTTGTCGTCGCCCTTGTTGTCACCCCGGTCACCGCTGTCGTCGTTACCGGCATCGTCCGGATGATGACTGCGATCGGACTTTACCGCCTTTTCGATCAGTGCGGACAGTTCCTGGCCGCGAACCGACGTTTCGTCATAGCGGAACTGCAGGCGGGGGATAGTGCGCATCTGGATGGCACGCGCCAGCTGGCTGCGCAGGAATCCGGCAGCCTTGTTCAGGACCTGCATCGAGGTATTGATCTTGCTGCGGTCATCCTCACCGACAAAGGTGACATAGACCTTTGCGGATGCCAGGTCCCGGCTGACCTCAACGTCATTGACATTGACCATGCCCAGGCGTGGGTCGCGCACTTCACGCTGGATCAACTGCGCCAGCTCGCGGCGCATGGCGTCAGCGACTCGGTCGGCGCGGTAAAATTCTCTTGCCATTGGTTACCTGTAAGAGTGGCTGGCATAACACGCCATCCCGGCAGCGGGCCGGGATGGCGCTATGGAGTGGTCCCGGTTACAGCTCGCGGGCGACCTTGACGATGTCGAAGACCTCGATCTGGTCCCCGGACTTGACGTCATTGTAGTCTTTCACGCCAATACCGCACTCCATCCCGTTGCGCACTTCCTGGACGTCGTCCTTGAAGCGGCGCAGGGACTCCAGCTCGCCCTGGTAAATCACCACGTTGTCACGCAGGACGCGGATCGGCTTGTTGCGGTATACGGTACCCTCGGTGACCATACAGCCGGCGATGGCGCCGAACTTGGGCGACCGGAAGACATCGCGCACCTCGGCGATACCCACGATTTCCTCGCGCACTTCCGGCTCCAGCATACCCGACAGGGCCTGCTTGACCTCGTCCAGCAGATTGTAGATCACGCTGTAGTAGCGGATTTCCACGCTCTCGGCCTCGGCCAGCTTGCGGGCCGCAACATCGGCACGGGTGTTAAAGCCGATGACGATTGCACCGGAGGTCAAGGCCAGGTTGATGTCGTTTTCTGCGATACCACCCACGCCACTGGACACTACGTTAACCGAGACTTCCTCGTTACCGATGTCCGCCAGCGCCGACAGGATAGCTTCCAGCGAGCCGCGCACGTCGGCCTTGATGACTACCGGCAGGACCTTCCTTTCACCGGCTTCCATATCGGCAAACATGTTTTCCAGCTTGGCCGCCTGCTGGCGCTGCATACGCTCACGACGCTCCTTCTCGGAACGCTGCTCGGCCACTTCACGGGCCTTGCGCTCGTCGGTAACCACCATGAACTCGTCACCGGCATTGGGCGTGGTGTCGAGACCCAGCAGTTCCACCGGAGTGGACGGACCAGCCTCGGTTACGCTCTTGCCCAGCTCGTTGGTCATGGCACGCACACGGCCATAACTCTGGCCGGCGAGAACAATATCGCCGCGCTTGAGCTCGCCGCTCTGTACCAGCAGGGTAGCAACCACACCGCGGCCCTTTTCCAGGCGCGATTCGATGACAACACCGCGTGCGGGCACGCCCACTTCGGCTTTCAGTTCCAGCATTTCTGCCTGAAGGGATACTGCTTCCAGCAGGTCGTCGATGCCCTGGCCGGTATGGGCGGATACTTCGATAAACTGCGTGTCGCCGCCCCAGTCCTCGGGGATAACCTCTTTCGCTGCCAGCTCGTTCTTGACGCGATCCGGGTCCGCACCTTCCTTGTCGCACTTGTTGATGGCGACAACCAGCGGCACACCGGCCGCCTTGGCGTGCTGGATGGCCTCCTCGGTCTGCGGCATGACACCGTCATCCGCTGCCACCACCAGGATTACAACGTCAGTAGCCTGGGCACCGCGGGCGCGCATGGCGGTAAATGCGGCGTGGCCAGGGGTGTCGAGGAAGGCGACTTCGCCCTGGCTGGTCTGCACCCGGTAGGCACCGATATGCTGGGTGATACCACCGGCTTCACCGGAGGCCACCTTGGTCTTGCGGATGTAGTCCAGCAGCGAGGTCTTGCCGTGGTCCACGTGGCCCATCACGGTGACGACAGGGGCGCGGGAGACCTGTTCACCCTCGGCCTTCTCGACTTCAGCCACCAGGCTTTCCTCGAGCTCGTTCTCGGAACGCAGTACCACCTTGTGGCCGAGGTCCTCGACGATCAGGGTGGCGGTCTCGCGATCCAGGCTCTGGTTGATGGTGACCATCTCGCCCATTTTCATCAGGCGCTTGATGAGTTCGCCGGCCTTCATGTTCAACTGCTTGGCCAGTTCGCCGACGGTGATGGTTTCACCTAACTGTACTTCGTACACCTGTTTTCCCGTGGGCTTCTTGAACCCATGTGTGTTCTTGATCTTGAGCGTCGGGCGGGACAGGGAGCGCGTGCTGCGCTTCTCGCTTTCCGAATCCTCAAACGCTTCCAGTGCCTGCTCGTAGAGCGCGGTCTTGCTGGACTTCTTCGGGCCACCCTTGGCACCGCGACGACCGCGGCGCTTGCGCGGCTCGTCTTCCTCTTTCTCGGTGACGGTGGGGGTCGCCTCCAGCTTGCGACGCAGGGACGGCTTGACCGTTTCGGCCTTGGCCTTGCGCTCGCGCTCCTGCTTTTCCTGCTCGGCGCGCTGGCGCTCCTCCTCGAGGCGGGCCTTCTTCTCTTCCAGCTCCTGGGCCTTGAGTGCATCTGCCTCTTTGCGGCGCTCCATCGCGGCGATACGCATCGCTTCGATGTCGTCAACGTAAGTCGAGCGTGCCGGCGCGGGCTTGGCTTCCTCTGCTGGCTGGGGCTTTTCCTCGGCGGACTCCGCTGCCTGCTCGGGCTCGGCCTCGGCAGCCGGTGCTTCTGCCTCTTGCTCCGGCGCAGCGGCCTCGGCTGCCTCCTGCTCGGCCGCTGCAGCTGCAGCCGCCGCCTCGGCTTCGACACGGGCCTTCTCGGCTTCCGCCTCGGCCTGCTCGGCGCGCACGCGTTCCTGCTCGGCCTGTTCCGCCAGTGCTTTCTCCAGCTCTGCCCGCTGCTCCTCGCGCTCCGCTTCCGCGGCCTGCTCGGCCTCGGGGCGCTTCACGTAGGTACGCTTCTTGCGCACTTCCACATTCACGGTCTTGCGGCCGGTGCCAGAGCCGGTTTTGAGCGTGGTGGTGGTCTTGCGCTTGAGGGTGATTTTGCGTGGCGCAGAAGTCTTCTGCTCCCCGTGACTGCTTTTCAGGAAGTTGAGCAGGACCTGTTTTTCCTCATCCGACACTACAGCATCGGCAGAGGTCTGGGGCAAACCCGCATCCTTCATCTGCTTCAGCAGACGTTCCTCGGTGGCACCAACCGATTTGGCGAGTTCGCTAACTGTTACTTCGGCCATTCTCTCTCCTAAAATTCGCTTGTCGGAGGGGTTTTATCTGGATTACCCGCAATTGTTACATGACAGCATTCCATAGGGCCCGCCAAGCGGACCCGGCTATTCTACTACCGTCGGACTTCGTTACGCCTGCTCGCCGCTGTCGTCGGCAAACCAGGGCTCACGAGCCTTCATGATCAGGGCGGCAGCGCGCTCCTGGTCGACACCCTCAAAATCCAGCAGGTCATCCACAGCCTGTTCGGCCAGGTCTTCCATGCTGGCGATGCCGTTGCTCGCCATCTGGTAAGCCAGCTGGCGGTCCATGCCATCCATGTTGAGCAGGTCTTCCTGCGGCTCGGCCGCATCCAGCTGCTCTTCGGAGGCCAGCGCCTGGGTCAGCAGCGCATCCTTGGCTCGGGCGCGCAGTTCCTCGGCGATTTCCTCGTCGAAGCCCTCGATACCCAGCATCTCCTCAATGGGTACATAGGCGACTTCCTCGAGGGTGGTGAAACCTTCTTCCACCAGTACACCGGCAACGTCTTCGTCGATATCCAGGCGCTCCATGAAGGTTTCCATGATACTGCCGGACTCGGCTTCCTGCTTCGCCTGCCACTCCTCAACGCTCATCAC
This sequence comes from Microbulbifer sp. JSM ZJ756, assembly GCF_044383805.1. NCBI lineage: Bacteria > Pseudomonadati > Pseudomonadota > Gammaproteobacteria > Cellvibrionales > Microbulbiferaceae > Microbulbifer > Microbulbifer sp. JSM ZJ756. The sequence goes on from NZ_JBISER010000014.1 coordinate 41,730, forward strand.
GTTGATCTGCCACTCGGTCAGCTCGGAGGCCAGCCGCACGTTCTGGCCGCTGCGGCCAATCGCCATGGCGAGGTTTTCCTCGGCCACCGCCACGTCCATGGAGCCGGCGTCCTCATCCACCACGATGGACTCGATCTCGGCAGGGGCCATGGCATTGATAACAAACTGGGCCGGGTTGTCGTCCCACAGGACGATATCCACGCGCTCTCCAGAGAGCTCGTTGGAAACCGCCTGTACGCGCGCACCGCGCATACCCACACAAGCGCCCACCGGGTCGATGCGACCGTCATTGGTGTTGACCGCGATTTTGGCGCGCAGGCCAGGGTCGCGGGCAGCGCCCTTGATTTCGATTACCTCCTCGGCGATTTCCGGCACTTCGATGCGGAACAGCTCGATCAGCATCTCCGGGCAGGAGCGGCTCAGCATCAGCTGCGGCCCGCGAGCTTCCGGCTGGATCTCCAACAGGATTGCGCGCACCCGGTCGCCCAGGCGGAAGATCTCACGACCCACCAGCTGGTCACGCGGCAGGCGGGCCTCCGCATTGTTGCCCAGGTCCACGGCGATAAAGTCCCGGGTCACCTTCTTCACGGTGCCGCTCACCAGGTCACCAACGCGATCGCGGTACTCTTCCACAACCTTGGCGCGCTCGGCTTCCCGCACTTTCTGCACGATTACCTGCTTGGCAGTCTGCGCGGCAATACGGCCAAACTCGACGTTCTCTACCTGTTCGCGGTAGACATCCCCGGCCTTCAGTTCCGGGTCTTTCTCATGTGCTTCTTCCAGGGTGAACTGGGTTCCCAGCTCAGCCAGGGTATCGTCATCCACGACTTCCCAGCTGCGGAAAGTCTCATAGTCGCCGGTCCTGCGATCGATGGCCACCTCAATGGTGGAGTCTTCGTCGTAGCGTTTTTTGGTGGCAGTTGCCAGGGCCACTTCAATCGCCTGGAAAATAATATCCCGGTCGACGCCCTTTTCGTTGGAAACCGCCTCGGCTACCAGCAAGATCTCTTTGTTCATGCAGCTGTGCCTCTAAATCGCCTGTGCGCAGGCGCCTACTAGAAAATGACTGAAAAGTTACTTGGTAAACTGGGGAACGATGTTGGCCCGCTCGATACTGTCGATCGGCAGCAGGTATTCGTTCTCGCCGTCGATACGCAACACCACTTCCTCCCCCTCGACACCGGCGAGCAGGCCGCGCCACTTGCGCTGGCCTTCCAGCGGCATACGCAGACGCACTTCAATCTGGTGGCCAACGAAACGTTCATACTGGTCCAGGCGGTAAAGCGGTCGATCCATTCCCGGCGAAGAAACCTCGAGGGTGTACTTGCCGCTGATGGGATCCTCCACATCCAGCACCGCACTGGCCTGGCGGCTGACCTTTTCACAGTCCTCCACCGCGATCCCGTCTTCGGAATCGATATAAATGCGCAACAATGCGTTGCGGCCATGGGTCTGGTACTCGATACCCCAGAGTTCGCAGCCCAGCGAGGCCACTACCGGACCCAGGAGTTCTTCCAGCTGTTCGCGCTTGGTCGCCATTCTATTCACCACACTCTTCGGCTAGCCGCCGGTCCCGGTTACCTGTGCGGTATCGGGTGGCCGGCCAGGCCGCCATAAAGCTGGAGCACACCGACGTACCCCACAAACAAAAAATGGGCTGGGAAGCCCGCCCCACGGTCCGAATGACAAACCGCGGCGCCTACTTCCGGCCCATTCGGAAACCGTATCTCGCAGATACGAAAAAGCCCCTGACCGGGGCTTCAAACGCGAAACGCCGGGTTGCGACCCAACGTTTCAAATTTGGTAGCGGGGGCAGGATTTGAACCTACGACCTTCGGGTTATGAGCCCGACGAGCTACCAGGCTGCTCCACCCCGCATCAACTCCGAGAAGCGAAGCCTGGTGCTCTCCGCTCCCCTGCGGCCAGTTGCCTAACCGCTCAAGAGGCTGCGCATTCTATGGGGACGGGGCCGCGGCGTCAACCCGTCCATGGCATTTAATTTCACCTTCCCCGGCGCATCCCGATTCCTATTATAGAACCAAATCGATAGAAGCAAATCCGGCCGGGGTTTCACCACTTCCACAGGCCCCATTGGTGCCCCATCGCTGCCCCCGGGCGCAGCGGGTGGGCACGTCATGCGCCTGCGGTCGCGCGCGCCTCACACGTACTGCAGCGTCGCGCGCCAAGGCCCAGGCTGCGCCATTCGAGGTATTCAGCCTCAAACACCTGCAGGGAATCCAGGCTGCCGAGGGGCAGGCCTACCAGCAACTTGATGGCCTCCAGCGCCTGGGCGCTGCCAACCACCCCCAGTGCCGGCCCAATCACGCCACTGGTCTCGCAATTGGCCAGCGGCGCGCGTTCCGCCTCTGGAAAGAGGCACGCATAACATGGTGAACCCTCCCGGCGAAAATCAAAACTCACCAGTTGGCCCGAGAATCCCTGCACCGAGGCCATGATGGCCGGTACCCCCAGCGCCCGACAGGCACGGTTGATACTGTGGCGGATTTCCATGTTATCAGTGCAGTCCAGCATCAGGTCGAAGGCAGGCAGGTGACCTGTGAGCCACCCCTCGTCCGCCATCACCGAGTGTGGGTGGATCCGGATTGCCGGGTTGGCGGCCTGCAGCTGCTGCGCGGCAACCAGCACTTTCGGCTTGTACAGGTGGTTGGCTTTGTAGAGTACCTGGCGCTGCAGGTTGGACAGCTCCACCTCGTCGCCATCCACCAGGTGCAGCTCGCCGACGCCCGCGGTGGCCAGGTACAGCGCCGCGGGACAACCGAGCCCGCCCATGCCCACAACCATGACCCTGGCCCCGGCCAGCTTTTCCTGCGCAGCCTCCCCCATCTGCGGCAGCATTATCTGGCGGCTGTAGCGGATACGTTCTTTATGACTGAGCATGTTTCACCAATCGATAAAATCACCGCCTGAAGACTCGGCGGCGATGCTGTTATCAGAGGCCGGTCAGGCTGCCGGCCTTGAACTGCGCAAAGTAGCGCCTGCCCACCTCCAGTTGCAGGCGCTCCCGCGACAGGCGCGAGATATCAGCGCAGAATGCCTGGCCGCAGGCTCCGAGTTCCAGGCGCACGCGCCCGTCCGCAACCGGCACCATGGCCAGCAACTCGGCCGGGAGGCAATTCAGGATACTGGAAAGGCCGGGGCGCTCGAGGCTCAGGCTGATATCTCCGGAACCGAGCAGGAAAGGGACGATATCCCCGGGCCGGTGGCACCCCACTACATTGTCCGCATAGAGCAGGACATCGCCGAGGGACAGGGTCAGCAGGCCCGCCTCGCAGGACTCGACCCGCGCCTCCAGGCGACTACAGCAGGAGTGTTCCGCGCTTTCGCCGGACGCCTGGAACCCGATCAACTCCCGGACGGCGACGGGTCCACGCAGTGCGGCCTCCTCCATCCACAGGCAGTGGCTGGCAAGCAGCTGGATTTCATTGAAATCGTGACTGGTCCAGATCACCAGTGCCGGGTTTCTGGCCCAGAAAGCTCTCAGCGCCGGGATCAGGCCACGGAGTACCTGTGACCGATCCACCGCGGACAGGGGCTCGTCGTAGAGCTGCACTGCAGCATTACTGAATAGCTGGCGTAAAAGTGCCACCCGCTGGGCCTCACCGCCAGAGAGCTGCTCAACCGGCTGCCCCAGTAACGGTGCGATCCCGAATGCCTCGATCAACCCCGCCCGCTCCTCGTGTGCCAGTCGACGGCGACTGTAGCGATGGGCCAGGGCCAGGTTGTCGGCAACGGTCTGCCCGGCAAACAGGCGTACATCCTGGAAGCCAAGCACCAGGTCGCGTTGGTGGGCAGCAAGTCCCCAGGTGCCTTCCTGCCAGCACATGCCGGCAAAGCTCACCCGGCCCGAACAGGCGCGCTGTCCGGCAAGCGCGGCCAGCAGGGTGCTCTTGCCACTACCGGACGGACCGCTGAAGCCGAAGGTTCCCCTGGCCGGGAGGGCGAGCTGCCAGGGCGTCGTGGTATTCAGTGAGGTAACCAGCCCCTCGACGGCCAGCCCCCGCGTGCCGGTTTTCTCGCCGTACCCATGACGCGCCGCCGGACGCAGGAATGACAGTGCCAGATCCATCAGCCCAGCGCCCCCATTACAGGAACGTCCCGGTCTTTCACTACCGCGCTGCGCCCCAGCCAGCGGGCGAGCAGCAACAGTGCCGTGGTGACCACTACCAGCAGGAGCGCCAGGCGGTGGGCCGCACCGTATTCCATCGCCTCCACATGCTGGTAGAGTGCAACCGATACTACCTGGGTCTCACCCGGAATGGCCCCGCCGATCATCAGCACCACGCCAAATTCCCCCAGGGTATGGGCAAAGGTCAGGGCGCAGGCGCTGATGATTGCCGGGCGGCTGGCCGGCAACAGCACCCGCAGCAATGCCGCCAGCGGCGGCATGCCGAGAGCCGCGGCGGCAGAGGTCAGCCGCCCGCCGTGCTGGCTGAAGGACACGAGTAGCGGCTGCACCATAAATGGCAGGGAGTAGATCACCGACGCTATCACCAGGCCGGTGAAGGAGAACACCAGCGGCTGTCCCAGCGCTTCCGCCAGCCAGCTTCCCGGCGCATAGTTCGGCGAAAGCACCAGCAGCAGGTAGAAGCCCAGTACTGTAGGCGGCAATACCAGCGGCAGGGTGATGATCACCTCCACCGCGTGGCGCCAGCGACTCTGCCAGTGACTCAGTTTCCACGCCAGCGGTACACCAATAACCAGTAACAGCGCTGTGGTTACTGCAGCGAGGCGCAGGGTCAGCCACAGCGCGCCCAGGTCGGCAATATCAAGATTCATAAGCCCTTCCCCGCCCCGGGGCCATAACCCAGGGCCACCAGTCGCTGGCGGGTGTCATCACTGGCCAGGAAGTCTGCCAGGGCCTCTGCCATTGAGGGACTACGAGCGTGCCTGAGCACCACCAGCTGCTGTTCAATCGGCTCATAAAGATCCTGCGGTATCAGCCAGACATTATTACGGCCGGCCGCGGTCATCTGGCTCGCGGCGACAAAGCCGAGTCGGGCGTGCCCGGATTCGAGCAGCATGAAAGCATGGCCGGCATTGTGGGCCCGCGCCAGCCGCGCGCCACCGGCCTCCCACAGCCCCAGCGACTGCAGCACCTGCCTGGCAGCGACCCCGAAGGGCGCCACCTCGGGATCGGCCAGCACCAGGGTATCCCGCCAGCGCCGCAGCAGCGCCTCCGATCCCCCCCCGGTATCCGGGAGCCACAGCGCCAGCAGGCCCCGCGCATAGGTGCGGCGGCTGCCCGGCACAATCCTGCCCTGCCGCTCCAGCAAGCCGGGGCGTTGCCGGTCGGCGGAAAGGAAGAGGTCAAACGGCGCGCCGTGCAGGGCCTGCTGGTAAAGCGCCCCGGAACTGCCGCTGGTCAGCACGACACGACAGCGGGTGGCGGCCTCGAATTCCGGCAACAGCGTTTCCAGGGCGGGACGGAAACTCGCGGCCACCGCCACCTTCAGCCGGCAGTCGTCGGCCCCGGCCGGGAGCGCGAGCGCGAGCAGCGCCCCCAGCACGGCCAGCGCACGTATCAGCCCCACTTTTCCAGCTCCGCCTGGTCACTGGCCCGGGCCTCGACCCAGCGCTCTTCCTCAGCACCGCAGGCCCGCCGAACGGTTTCGCGCTTCCAGAACGGCGCCTCGGTCTTGAGCCGGTCCATGATGTACTGGCAAGCCGCGAACGCCGCCTGGCGGTGGGGGCTGGTGACCCCGACAAAGACGATTTCGTCATTCACCTGCATGGGACCTACCCGGTGGACCAGGTTAACCCGCCCCAGGGGCCAGCGCCCGCGTGCATCTGCGACGATAGCCCGCAGGCTTTTCTCCGTCATGCCGGGGTAATGCTCCAGGGCCAGGCCGCCGACCGCACTGCCGGCATTGAAATCCCGCACCGAGCCGACAAACATCGCGCAGGCGCCATCGGCCGTATTCGCCTGCTGCAGGGCCGCGTATTCGGCGGCCACATCGAGGGGGGCCTCGCGTACATCGATGCGGTCCATATCAGCCTCCGGTCACCGGGGGAAAGAAGGCCACCTCGTCACCGGCGGCGACGGCTGCGTCGCTGTCTGCCAGTTCCTGGTTCACCGCCACCCGGATAGCATCGTCATCCAGGTGTTCCCGCCACTGGGGATACTTCTCGCAGAGGACTGCGCACAGCGAGCGCACAGTGCCGGAAAAGTCCTCGAGCCGCAGTTCACCCATACCGAGCTGCTGCCGAAGTCGCGCGAAGAACAGAACCTTGATCATGTCGTTACTCCTGCATGCCTGCATCAGCGAGCTGCCAGTGGCCCCGCTTGCCGCCGGTTTTCTCTGCCAGCCGGGTGGGCCCGATGACCATCGCCGGATCCACCGCCTTGCACATGTCGTATATCGTCAGCGCCGCCACCGAGGCCGAGGTCAGCGCTTCCATTTCGACACCCGTACGCCCGGCCAGTCGGCAAAATGCGGAGATGTCTACCCGATGATCCTCCGGGCACAACTCGAACTCCACGGCCACCTTGGTCAGCGCCAGCGGATGGCACAGAGGAATCAGGTCCGCGGTGCGCTTGGCTGCCTGGATGCCGGCGATGCGCGCCACCGCCAGCACGTCCCCCTTGCGGTGGGCGCCCTCGCTCAACAGTGCAAATGCGTCCGCACTCATGGTTACGCTGCTTTGCGCCCGCGCACTGCGGTCGGTGATCTCCTTGGCCGTGACATCGACCATGCTGGCCTCGCCGCGCTCGTTCAGGTGGGTCAGGTGGCTCATGGCATTATCCCCGGGTCGCACAGTTCTGGCGCTGGAAATCCACGTGCGGCACGAAGTTGCACGGCCGGTGACGCGCGTCCAGCTGCTGCTCCAGTATGCCCTCCCAGGCGGTGCGGCAGGCGCCGGTGGAACCCGGCATGCAGCACACCAGGGTACGGTTGGCGAGCCCCGCCAGGGCCCGCGACTGGACCGTCGAGCTGCCGATATCCCCCAGGGAGATATGCCGGAACAGCTCGCCGAAACCGTCCACCGTTTTGTCGAACAGGGGCTGCAGTGCCTCCGGCGTGGAATCCCGCTCGGTGAAGCCGGTACCGCCAGTCACCAGGACCACCTGCACCTGCGGATCGGCGATCCACGCGGAAACCACCGCGCGCAGCTGGTAGACGTCATCCGGGATTATCCGCCGGTCGGCCAGCTGGTGACCGGCCCCCTGCAGAACCTCGCGCAGGTAACCGCCGGAGGTATCGGTCTCTTCGGTGCGGGTGTCCGAAACGGTCAGCACCGCGATATTGAGCGGGATGAATTCAGTGGAAGCGTGTCCGGCCATTGTTCAGTACTCTCTCGGAAAATTGGTATCGGGAATTTCTTTTCGGGCACCCGACTTCAGCCACTGGATGCACGAACCGGGCGCTGCCCGGCAGTGCGCTACCTGGCAGGGCGTAGTAGTCCGCCGGCGTATTGACGTTGTGGCACCAGTCGCCCGCGCCCGGCAGGGAAAGAGCCCCCAGGTGCCGCAGCAGCGCACCCACGGCATTGGGCGCATCCCCTTCCACCGCGCGCTGCAGGTAGGCCCGGCACCCGGTGTCCAGCGGCAGCCACAGCGGGAAGAAATAGTCGCCGAAGTAGCTGGCGCGGCCGCTCTCGACGCCGGCATGCAGCAAACGGGCTAGCGCTCCTGCCGGGAGCAGCGGCATGTCGACGGGGATCACCAGCGCCGCTGGCGCTTTGGTGGCACTGGCAACAGCGTGCAGTCCCCCCAGCGGTCCCCGGCCGGGGACCAGGTCGGGGACACCGCCGGGCCGGGCACCACTTACAACCACCTGGGCCAGGGGCAGCTCACGCAGCAGCGCACAGGCGTGGTCGAGGAAGGTGCGGTTACCGGCAGTGGGCAGCAGGGCCTTGTCCCGCCCCATGCGGCTGGAGCGCCCGCCCGCCAGCACCACGCCGATGCTCTGTTGTGTAGTTGCCATGTTCATCCCCCCAGCATTGCCAGGTTGCGGGTGGCGCCGGTCAGTCCGCGCTGCAGCTCGTGACCCGCGCTCTTGCCGCCAATCAGTTCACGGATATGGTCGGCCAGGGCCTCCGCATCGCCGGCGGCGATCTCCCGGCGCAGGTCGAAGCCCGCGTCGGCGAACAGGCACAGGTGCAGCTTGCCCTGCGCAGACATGCGCAGCCGGTTGCAGCTCGCGCAGAAATCACTGCTATAGGGGGTGATCAGGCCGACACGGCCGGCGTAATCCGGGTGGTAATACTCCCGGGCCGGACCCGCATCCCGAGCGCGCACCACCTGCTGCCAACCGTCCTGTACAAGTCGGGACTCAATATCTGTGCCAGAGACATGGTTGCTGGCAAAGAACTCACGGTTGTCGCCGGTGCGCATCAGTTCGATAAAGCGCAGGGTCACCGGCATCTGCCGGACCCAGTCCAGGAACTGGTCGAAACCGGCGAGGTTGTGCTGACGCAGGAGGACGGCATTGACCTTGGTCTGGATACCCAGCTCCAGGGCGCGGTCGATCCCGGCCAGGGCCTTCTCGAGGCGGTCGTGACCGGTAATCCGCTGGAATTGCGCGGGATCCAGGCTGTCCACGCTCACGTTCAACTGGTCGAGCCCGGCCGCATGCCAACCGTCTATCTGGGATGGCAGGCGATAGCCATTGGTGGTGATTGCCACGCGACGGATGCCATCGCAGTCATGCACTGCCGCAATGAGTGAGTCGAGGTCGCGGCGCAGGGAGGGCTCGCCGCCGGTGAGGCGCACCTTTTCGGTACCGAGCGAGGCAAAGGCGCGGACGACGGTGTCAACTTCCGCCACGGAGAGGGGGTTTTCACCCTCGAGCGATCGCCCACAGCCAATCCCGTCGGGCAGGCAGTAATTGCAGCGGAAGTTGCAGATGTCGGTCACGGACAGGCGCAGGTAATAAAACCGGCGGCCATAGCTATCTTGTAACATTAAACGCCTTTCCAAAGTCGGGAGGCCACCCGGTTTCCCGTGTGACCCTGGTGGCCTTTCCGGCCACGGTCCCGGCACCTTGCGGCTGAGGCCGTGTAGGCAGCGGGACTCGGTGTTTAAACTGTTGCCAGTGTACCAGCGCGACAGGTTTCTGCTTGGGGCAAAGGTGGTACTCCTCCCGGGGCAAGTACGTTTCGATAATCGACGATAGCGGGGTTCCGTACCCGGACGCCCGGGGGCAACAGTAAAAAAAGCCCCGACGCCTGGCCGGGGAAACGGTTTCCTGTTGTTATCAGAAGCTGGCGGTGAGCATCAGCCAGATTTTGTCAGTATCCACGCCGTACTCATCGGCACTGTAGGTCGCGTACTTCACCAGTGCGGAGAGCTGGTCATTGATCTTGCGGCCGTAGCTGACATCCCACTCTTCGCCATAATCCAGGGACGAGGCGTTAGCGCCAAAGTTGTGATAGGTCACTCCGAAATTTCCACCGGCGAGTTTCGCACTGGCCCCGACATACAAATCCTCGATCCCGTCGGCCGGTGTCGCCAGGAACTTGTCGGCGAAGCCCTGGAACTTGTGCAGGGTGGCAAGCGGCGTGGTGAAGGCCGCTCCGTCATCGCTGCCGAGCACCTCGTAGCCTATTTTCGGCTGCACCGGGCCGATGCTGGCGGCCACTTCGGCGAGGTAGTATTCCGCTCTGTACTCGAGGGTGCTGTCGCCGGTCTCGGACTGGGTGGCGTAGCTCAACCGGGTTGAGACAGGCCCGAATGCACCCTCGTACCGCACGCCGATAGTACGGCTCGAGGCGTTGACCACCGTGTCCAGGTCCAGCTCGTAGAGAAACGCCGTCAGCTTATGGGATTCGTTTACCGGGTAGGCGGCGTGAAGCAGCTGGATAGCGCCCCGGAAGTCGGAATTGACGCTGTCCTCGCCAAAAATCCGGTTGACGTTGTATATGTAGCTGTAGTCGAGCTGGAAACTGTCAGGCTGGCCATACTGGAAACGGTAACCATCGTAAGTCTGCTCGTTCTGGCGCCAGCCCACCCCACCGACAAATCTCTGGTCATCGAGGTTGATGCGCTGCCGGCCGGCGGTGGCTATGGAGGACTTGCCGCGGTACTGCAGGTAGGCCTGGTTGACTTCAGTCCCGGAGGGATCAGCAACCACCGGGTAGAGGGCGTTGCCATTGGTAGTGGAATTGTAATCGCCATCGCCGATCACTGAGACATCATCAAATTCAAGCAGGCTGGAAAATCCGTGGTAAGCCGCACTCTCCCAGGTCAGGCGCGACCTGAGGGTGGAGGCGATGGCATTTTCCTCCAGGTTTTCCTGATCGACGCCCTCGACCCGGTAACGCAGGTTGAGCCCCACGCTTCCGGAACCCAGGGCGTCTGCCATCGAGGTCGCGCCGCTATCCTCCTCTGCCGCATGCACTGCCAGGCTGCTGCAAGCACCCAGAACTAGAACGCCCATTAATTTCGGTAGATATTGCGTATTCATCCGCTTTTCCTATGCGATTGGGTGATCGGGATCGGGAGCAAGTTACACCCCTTTGCGCACCGGGAAAATCCACCGCTTTTTCACCCCCTGAAATTTCCTACCACCCACTCGCCCCACCGGTTACCACCAAATCGGTAAGCGGAGTCATTCTACGGAAAGAGCCCCTCCGGTGCCGGTATCGTCGTGAAGGAAGTTATGCTGCCGCGCGAACTGCAGTCGTTGCTGATAACGCTCTCTCTGGATCGCCAGGTACATCACCACCATGCACAGTGCGAGCACTCCGTAGAGCAGCATAAAGGCCGCACTGTGAATACCCACTAAATCCTGCGCCATACCAAACATGACTGGTAGCGTGAAGCCGCCAAAGGCGCCGATAGTCGCCACGGTCCCCCCGACACTGCCCATATGCCCGGGAAAGTTGTCATGGAGCGCCTTGTATACCGAGGCGCGTCCGAAGCCCTGGGCTATACCGATCACCAGCAGCAGCAGGGTGAACAATTCGATACTCACTTCAATACTGAGCTCCACATCCCTTTCAACCCCATGGATTGTCATGCTGGTCGGCGGGTAGCTCAGGAAGAACAGGCATACCAGGCAGGTCCAGAAGACACTCCAGTTCACCGTGCGGGCACCGTAGCGGTCGGCAAACCAGCCTCCCAGCGCCCGCACAGAACTCGACAGGGCCACGAACACCAGGGTCAGGGCCATGGCAGTGGTCAGGGATACCTCGTAGACAGAAAGGTAGTAGTGCGGCAGCCACAGCAGCAATGCCAGGAAACTACCAAACACAAAGTAGTAATAAAGCCCGTAACGCCAGACCCTCAGTTGGCGCAACGGCTGCAATTGCTGCGCCAGGTTGCTCGCCCGCCGGCGCTGCATATAGCGGGTCTCCTCCGGTGCGGCCACTGCGAACAGGACTACCATCACCAGCAGGCCCATCCCATAAAGCGGGCCTATCCAGTCTCGCCCGGCCCAGCTCTCTATGGCCGGGGCCAGCGCCAGGGTAATCGCCGCGCCGGCGTTACCGGCACCAAAGATACCCATGGCTGTTCCCTGCTGCCTGCGCTCGAACCAGGGATTGATATAGCGAATGCCCAGCACGAAAGAGACACCGGAAATCCCCAGCCACAGGCCGGCGAGCAGATGCCCCGGAAAAGTGCTGATGGTCGGCAGCAGGACCAGCACCGGTAGCAGCAACAGCATCTGGACCAGGATCAGTTTCTTTGCGGAAAAACGCTCCACCAGCAGCCCGGCCGGGAACCTCAGTAACGCCCCGGTGAAAATCGGGGCCGCAAGCAGCACGCCGAACTCGGTCGCCGAGAGCTGGAACTGCTCCCGCAACTCGACACCGAGAACGGCATAGAGGATCCATACCGAGAAATTGGCCGCAAACATGGCCGTGGCGAGAACAAGTACGCGTCCCGCCAGTTGCTGTGAGTATTGCATTACCGGGCTCCGTTGTTTTCCCCATTTTACGGCAACTGTTTCCCGGCCTGCGTATTTCCGGGGGGCGATCTGCAGTGTTACCTCCAAAAATATCCTGCAAATGGAAGAGGCAAGCACTGCTACCACCTTGGTGGTAAAACAGCGCCCGCTCGCGTTGTTTACCGGCGAGACGCCCTAGCCCATAGGGGTAAGTTATCGGAAAATTGCCCGGATTTTCCCGCGTGCCTACCCCCTTTGTCCGCTTCCTCTCTGGCACCACTCCCATACCATCGGGGCCAGACCCACTTAACCAACGATTCCCGTCACGCCGGAGATATAACCATGAGTGAATCGAGCGGCCTCAATCTACTGAATTGGGGCGATCCCAAGATAAAAACACTGCACATTACCTGGTTCGCGTTTTTCCTGAGCTTCGTGGTGTGGTTCTCCCACGCACCGTTGTTGGTCTTCATCAAGGAGGCCTTCGACCTCTCCAGCCAACAGGTCAAGGCCCTGCTCATCCTTAACGTGGCACTCACGATTCCCGCCCGCATTATTATCGGCATGCTCGTCGACAAATTCGGGCCGCGGCATGTTTACAGTGGCCTGCTGATAATCTCGTCACTGATCTGCCTCGGTTTCGCCACGGCAGACAGTTATGAATCACTGGCACTGTTCCGCTTCCTGCTCGGCTTTGTCGGTGCCGGTTTTGTTATCGGTATCCGCATGGTGGGTGAATGGTTCCCCGCCAGGCAGGTGGGCCTTGCCGAGGGCATCTATGGGGGCTGGGGCAACTTCGGCTCCGCCGCCGGCGCTATGAGCCTGCCGACTATCGCGCTACTGTTTGGCGGTGACGACGGCTGGCGCTACGCGCTGGGCCTGACCGGGATAATCGCCGGTACTTACGGCTTCATCTATTACCACATTGCCCGCAATACACCGAAAGGCTCTACCTACTTCAAGCCGAAAAAGAGCGGTGGCCTAGAAGTGACCAGTATGCGGGACCTCTACTTTTATCTGCTGATGAACGTGCCCATGTACCTGGCACTGGGCGCGCTGGCCTATAAACTCTCCCCCGCCGGGGTGGCACTGCTGAGCCAGCAGGCCACTTATGCCATGTGGGGACTGCTGGCGGTGCTGTTTGCGCTGCAGACCAGGATGATCTGGCACGTGAACAGCGAACACCTTAAAGATGGTGTACCGGAGCTGGAGAAATACAGTTTCAAGCAGGTGGCCATTCTCGACCTGGCCTACTTCGTCACCTTCGGCTCCGAACTGGCGGTGGTCTCCATGCTGCCGCTGTTTTTTCTCGAGACGTTCGAGGGCCTGAGCCCGGTCAAGGCGGGCCTGCTGGCTTCCGGCTTCGCGTTCATGAATCTTGTGGCGCGGCCCACCGGCGGCTATTTCAGTGACAAGATCGGCCGCCGTCGCAGCCTGATGTTCCTGGTAGGCGGCCTGGCCGTCGGCTACCTGGTGCTGAGCCAGATCCACGGTGGCTGGTGGATTCCCGCCGCGGTGGCGGCCACCATGATGTGCTCCTTCTTCGTACAGGCCGGTGAGGGTGCCGTATTCGCCATCGTGCCCCTGGTGAAGCGCCGCATGACCGGGCAGATCGCGGGGATGGCCGGTGCCTATGGTAACGTGGGGGCCGTCACCTTCCTTACCGTCCTGTCCTTTGTCAGCTACAGCCAGTTCTTCCTGGTCATTGCTGGCGCAGCCGCGGTGATCTTTTTTGCCTGCGCCTTCCTCGACGAGCCTAAAGGCAAGATTGCGGAAGTACTGCCCGATGGCACCGTGCAGCTGATCAGTGTGGAATAACCCGGGCAATTGCCGGACAGGGAAGCGGCCTGCGGGCCGTTTTCCTGTCTCCGGGGTACAGCCGTCCCAACCGCTGGCAGTTGCGGTCTGGACACCGGCACCCCACCCCGGCACAGTAACCTTCTGGCCGCCAGGAAAGAGACATGAATGCACCAACCGCCCCATTGCCAGCGGAAGTCTCCAGCGCCCCGGTCCTGTCTTCCGGCCTGTGTAGCACTGCTGGACCCAAGCCCCAGAACGAGGATGCGGGTGTTTTTCACTGGCCCGCCAGCCCGCACCTGCAACAGTACCTGGGTGCGGTGGCCGCCGTCGCGGATGGCGTAAGCTCAGCCGAGGCAGGCGCCCTCGCCAGCAGCACGGCGACGCAGCAGTTCGTGGAGGATTACTTCCGTACACCCGATACCTGGTCCGCGGCCCATGCCGGGCAGAAAATCCTCGCCTCCATCAACAGCAAGCTCTATCGCAAGAGCCACGAGTTTGCCCAGGAGGAAAAGGGCTTTCTCTGCACTTTCTCGGCGGTGGTGTTCAAATCCCGCAGTGCGCACTATTTCCATATCGGTGACAGCCGCATCTACCACCTGCGCCAGAAGCAGCTGAAGTGCCTGACCCGCGATCACACGGTGGTGCTGTCCCATCGGCGCCGGATGCTGGCGCGGGCGTTGGGCATGGATACCGGCCTGCAGGTGGATTACGGGCGGGTGGAACTGGAGCGTGGCGATTGTTTCCTCATTACCAGCGACGGGGTCCACGACTTTGTGGATGCGGAGTTTATCCGCACACTGCTCGCGAACACGGACCTGACCGAACAGCAGAAGGCCGAGACGCTGGTCAGGGCCGCGGAGGAAAATGGCAGCGACGATAACCTCACCGCGTTGGTCGTGCGGGTCAGGTCGGTGCCGGAAACCACACTGGATGACTACAGTCGCCAGCTCACCCGGCTGCCTTTTCCGCCACCGCTGGAGCCGGGCATGATCCTGGACGGCTACCGGGTGGAGCGGGAAATCTTTTCCTCCCAGCGCAGCCAGCTCTACCTGGTGAATGATACCGCCTCCGGCGAGGCACTGGTGATGAAGACGCCCTCGATCAACTATGAGGACGACATCCACTATATCGACCGCTTCATCCAGGAGGAGTGGATCGGCCTGCGGATCCAGAACGATCACGTGGTGGAAGTGCACCGTCAACAGCGGCCGCGCACAGTCCTTTACTACCTGATGGAATACGTGGACGGCCGCACGCTGGAAAACTGGATGACGAAAAACCGCTTTCCGAAACCGGCCGAGGCCTTCCGTATTATCCGCGAGGTCGCCGCGGGACTGGCTGCATTCCACCAGCAGGAAACCATTCACCAGGACCTGAAGCCCGCCAACATCATGCTCGACCGTGCAGGGCGCGCAAAAATCGTGGATTTCGGCTCGGTCTATATTGCCGGCAGCGCCGAAGTCTTCCGGCCGCTGGAACATCCCGGCGCCCTGGGCACCGCCTCTTATTCAGACCCGCACTATATTCTCGGGCGCAACACCGGTATCCAGGGCGATATCTATGCGCTGGCCACCATTGCCTACGAGTTGTTCACCGGGGAGCTGCCCTATGGCGAGGGCATCAACGAGTGCCGCTCGCTGGCCGATTACGAGCAGCTGCGTTACCGCCCCGCGGCGACGTTTAACCCCGTGGTGCCAATCTGGTTCGATCGCACACTGGAACGGGGCTGCAGCATCGATCTCGAGGAGCGCTACCACACCCTGGACGCCTTCATCACCGACCTGGGCACCCCCAACCCGGATTACCTGCGGGACGACCCGAGCGATCAGCAGGGCCAGAACGCCTCCATGTTCTGGAAATTGCTGTGCGGACTCTGGGCCATCACCCTGCTGGCACTGCTCGCCCTGTTTTCGTCCGGCAATTGACCGGCCGCTATATTCCGGCCGCCGCGGGCAGAAGGGGTAGTGGGTCCCTGGACAGATATTCCCCGGCTTGTTCACCGGGCAAACAGAAAGCGTAATAACCGTTGAATTGACCGCCTTACCACTACCCCGAAAGGGGTAGAGACGGCCTCGCCTGTAAGTAGCCGTGCAGCCACCCCGCCACTCAGCTCCTCTTGTACCGAGACATAGAACACCATATGTTGTGCCTAGCAAAAACGCAGGCACAACATGTAGATGATAAAAATCAAGTTAGCTCGGTAGCCACCGTGGTGGCATACCGACAACTTCACCAGCCAGGAGGCCCCATGTCCGCATCCACAACCGTCACCCCAGAAGCCAGCGCCGCCGGCGCCGTGCCCAGTGGCCGCATTCCGCCCGGCCTGCTGGTGCGGAAGCGCGATGGCCGCTCCACCGCGTTCGATAGCCGCCGCATCCACAGCGCCATTTTGCGGGCCGGGCAGGCAAGCAGTGACTTTGACGCGGACGAGGCCGACCTGCTGACGGCACAGGTTTGCAAGGTGATTGGCCATCGCTGTGACGGTAGCGCGCCGCTGGATATCGAGGAAATCCAGAATATCGTCGAGCAGGTACTGATCAGCAACAACCACCTGGATACTGCCCGGGGCTACATCGCCCACCGGAGCCGCCATCAGCAGTTGCGCGAGGACCGCCGCACCCTGCTGGATGTGAGCGCCTCTGTCGACGAGTACCTGCAGCGCGAGGACTGGCGCGTGGCAGCCAATGCCAACCAGGGCTATTCCCTGGGTGGCCTGATCCTTAACAGCGCCGGCAAGATGATCGCCAATTACTGGCTCAACCACGTCTACGACCCGGAAATCGGTGCGGCGCACCGGGATGGTGATATCCATATCCACGACCTCGACATGCTGGCCGGCTATTGCGCTGGCTGGTCCCTGCGCACGCTGCTGCAGGAAGGCCTCAACGGCGTGCCGGGCAAGGTGGAGTCCGGGCCGCCCGCACATCTGTCCAGCGCGGTGGGGCAGATCGTCAACTTCCTCGGCACGCTGCAGAACGAGTGGGCCGGTGCACAGGCATTCAGCTCTTTCGACACCTACCTGGCGCCCTTTATCCGCAAGGACGGGCTCGGCTACAGAGAAGTCCGCCAGTGTATGCAGGAACTGATCTTCAACCTCAACGTGCCGTCCCGCTGGGGCACGCAGACACCGTTTACCAACCTCACCTTCGACTGGGTCTGCCCGGAGGACCTGCGCGAGCAGGTGCCCGTCATCGCCGGTGAGGAAATGCCCTTTACCTACGGTGAGCTGCAGGAAGAGATGGACCTGATCAACCGCGCCTATATCGAGGTAATGAGTACCGGCGATGCGCGCGGCCGGGTATTCACCTTCCCCATCCCCACCTACAACATCGCGCCCGATTTCCCCTGGCACAGTGACAACGCCGAGCGGCTGTTCGCCATGACGGCGCGCTACGGCCTGCCCTACTTCCAGAATTTCATCAATTCCGACCTGAGCCCGAACATGGTGCGCTCCATGTGCTGCCGGCTGCAGCTCGACCTGAGGGAGCTGCTCAAGCGTGGCAACGGGCTGTTCGGCTCCGCCGAGCAGACCGGCTCGCTCGGCGTGGTGACGGTCAACTGCGCGCGCCTGGGCTACCTGCACCGGGGAGATGAAGCGGGCCTGATGGCCGCCCTGGATCGCCTGCTGGAACTGGCGCGCAACTCGCTGGAACTCAAGCGCAAGGTCATCCAGCGCCACATGGACGCGGGCCTATTCCCCTATTCCAAGCGCTACCTGGGAACCCTGCGCAACCACTTCTCCACCATCGGCGTGAATGGCATCAACGAGATGCTGCGCAACTTCAGCGGCGACCGCGACAGCATCGTCACCGAAGAGGGCCAGCGCATGGCGGAGCGCCTGCTGGACCATATCCGCGCGCGCATGACCGAGTTCCAGGAGCAGACGGGCCACCTCTACAACCTCGAGGCGACACCCGCGGAGGGCACCACCTACCGCTTCGCCCGCGAGGACAGGAAGCGCTACCCGGATATCCTCCAGGCCGGCAGCGATGAAGCCCCCTACTACACCAATTCGTCGCAATTGCCAGTGGGCTTTACCGACGATCCGTTCGAGGCGCTCGCGCGGCAGGAGTCACTGCAGTCGCGTTATACCGGCGGCACCGTGCTGCACCTGTACCTGGGCGAGGAACTGCCGGACGCCGACAGCTGCCGCCGGCTGGTGCGGCGGGCGCTGCAAAACTACCGCCTGCCCTACATCACCGTTACACCGACATTCTCGATATGCCCGGTACACGGCTACCTGAGCGGCGAGCACCCGTTCTGCCCGCGCTGTGATGAGGAGCTGCTGGCGAAAAAACAGTGCGGCAAAGAACAGAGCGGTAAGCAACAGTGCGGGGCGCCCGCGTAAGGAACACATCCCGCATACTGGAGACAGTGACACCCGAGAAGAAAGAAAGGAGAGCTATCATGCAAGACCATACCAACCTGCTCAACGATGAAGAACGCACCCCCTGTGAAATCTGGAGCCGGGTGATGGGTTATCACCGGCCGGTGTCCTTCTGGAATCCGGGCAAGCAGTCGGAGCATCGCGAACGCCAGTACTTCGTCGCTGACAACGGGAAAACACCCGCAACGGGTACTGCAACAGTGGCCATTAATCCGTGAGTGAGTCCCTGCGGGTCGGTGGCTTTACGCCCTTTACCGCCATCGACTACCCGGGGGCCCTGGCAGCCGTGGTGTTCTGCCAGGGCTGCCCGTGGCGCTGCCGCTACTGCCACAACAGTGAGCTGCTGCCCGCCCGGGCGCCGACGCCGTATCGCTGGAGCAAACTGCTGGCGTTTCTTCGCGGGCGCAGCGGGCTGCTGGATGCCGTGGTGTTTTCCGGCGGCGAGCCCACCGCGCAGCGGGCACTGGAAAGCGCGATGACGCAGGTGCGGGAGCTGGGGTTCAAGGTGGGACTGCACACCGCCGGCATGTACCCGCGGCGACTGCAGGGACTGCTGCCGCATCTCGACTGGGTGGGCCTCGATATCAAGGCATTACCTGAAAATTATCCCGCTATCACCGGCGTGGAAAAAAGCGGGGCCACCTCCTGGGACAGCGCCCGGTTGCTCGCCGAGGCAGGCATCCCACTGCAGGTGCGCCTCACCCGGCACCCGCAGCTTACCAGTGATGCCGAACTCGATGAGGTAAGGCGAAGGCTTGCCGACCTGGGAATCTCCGACCTGGTGGTGCAGGGTTGCAATACCGAACGCTGCCTGGACCAGGAGCTGCGACTGCCCCACTGAGCGGGGAACCGCCAGCGGCGACAAAACCTGCCCGGGAGTGTTTCTGCTCCCGGGCAATTAATTGCTCCCGGCAGCTGCACTGCTGTATTGGCAACCGGAAACTATCGGTGACGGCAGGGGTGGTACTACCGCCGTCAATTGACGGGAATATCTAGCGGGTCAACTGCCAGGTGACCGCCCGGCGGATCGGCGTAAAGTGATTACTCACCCGGAGTACAGCCTTGCGCAGCAGCCGTGCCGGGGCGCGGTCATCGGTAAAGAGCCCGACGACGCGATTGGTGCCCTCGTATACCGGCCATGACTCGAGCCTGTGCGCCAGCTGGTAGCGGCCCAGCGCACGCCGCAGGGCCTGGTCGGAGTCTAGACCGGCTACCCTGCGCAACTGGCGCGCCAGTGACTCCGCGCTGGCCAGGCCGAGATTGAAACCGTGAGCGGTAACCGGATGCATACCCACGGCGGCATCGCCAATCAGCGCAAACCGCTCGGCGCAGAATTGTTGCGAGTACACCGCCACCAGCGGGTAACAGTGCCTCTCGCCCTCGCATTTTACTGCGCCCGGTGCGAACCCGGCCTCCCGCGCCACATGTGCGGCGAAGCCGCACTCTGACAACCCCATCAATTCATTACTGCGACTCGACGGCACCGTCACCACCGCCGACGAGACTTGCGGATCGGCGAGTGGCAACAGCGCCAGCGTGGAGCCGTACCGGAAGCACTCACGCGCAACACCTTTATGGGGTTCGCCGATGCGCACGCGGCCAACGATCGCCGAGCGACCGAAGTCCCGCATATCCGCGCCGATACCGGCCATGCGGCGGGTTTCCGAGAAACGGCTGTCGGCCGCCACCACCAGCGGCACCTGCAGGGAGTCGCCGTCGCTGAGCGTAACTTCACGGTAACCGCCTTTCAGCCCGAGACCGCTTACCGTGGTGCAATCCTGCCACCGGACATTGGCCTGCTGCGCCACCACTTCATACAGCACGCGCCGGATGGCTGCATTCGCCACTATGTACCCCAGCGGTCCCCGCCCACGGTCGTCAAACTGCAGGCAGTAGGGCGAGGTGCCGCTGACCACCTGTGCCTCAGCCAGATCGCTGATCTCCTCCTTGCGCAGCCGCTGCCAGGCGCCCAGCTTTTGTAGCAGGCGCACCGACTTGTGTGTGAGGGCGATCTCCCGGCCATCGTCGGCAGGTTCTGCCAGCGAGGTACGGGACTGGCGCTCAACCAGTGTCAGCCGGTAGCCACTGTGGGCGAGGAACGCGGCAAAGGCCAGGGCCGCCGGCCCGGCACCAACCACGGCGATATCCGTTGCCTGCATGCACTTCTCCTCAGGCCGGCGCGCCGGTCTCCTCCGACGCGATGGCGAAATGGTAAATTTCGGGAATCAGGCTGCGGTCGTCCATGCGCACCCCCAGGTCGCGGATCAGACCGTCGCGAATATCGTAGATCCAGCCGTGCAGGCTCAGTTTCTGGCCCCGCTCCCAGGCGTGCTGGACGATCTTGGTCCGGGCCAGGTTCTGCACCTGCGCCCTGACGTTCAGCTCACACAGCCGCGCCGTGCGCGCCGCCTCGTCGAGCCCCTCCAGTTCCTGGCGGTGCATTGCGTAGACATCCTTGATATGTCTCAGCCAGTTATCCACCAGCCCGCATTCGCTGTGCCCGAGAGCAGCCTGTACACCGCCGCAGCAGTAGTGGCCGCAGACCACCACGTGTTCCACCTTCAGCACCTCCACCGCGTACTGCAACACCGACAGGCAGTTGAAGTCCGTGTGCACCACCACGTTGGCGATATTGCGATGCACAAACAGCTCGCCCGGCGCCATGCCGACGATCTCGTTGGCGGGCACGCGCGAATCAGAGCAACCAATCCACAGGTACTTCGGTGTCTGCTGGCGGCTGAGGCGCAGGAAAAACTCCGGGTCCTCTTCGGTGCGATCACTTGCCCAGGCACGGTTCTGGCGGAATATCTGCTCTATCTCTGCCATCTCAGGCTGCCCTCCCGTCCAGCAGGTCAATGCCGCCGATCTCAGCAGAGGCCACCAGCTGCTGCAGGTAGGCGCCAGTATTGGCCCGGCGCGCGCGCTCCTGCAGGAAATCGCTGATCCTGTCAGCGACATAATCGAACTCGAGGGGACGGCCCGGCTCGCTGTGTTCCACATAGATGAGGTGCAGGCCATACTCGGTTTCCACCGGTTCCTGCACCAGGCCCTGCCCCTGGCGGAAAACCGCTTCCTCGAAAGGTGCCACGGTATCGCCGCGGCTTACCTGCCCCAGGCTGCCGCCCGATTCGCTGGAGGAGCACTCCGATGCAGCCTTCGCCAGGTCGGCAAAGGTCACCAGCGGGTCGCTGGATTCCTGCACCTGGCGCAGCAGGTCGGCTGCCGAAGCCCGCGCCTGTTCCCGCGCCGCTTCGTCGTCGGGATCCGCGGCCAGCAGGATATGGCGGACTTCGGCCAGCGGCTCTGAGCGGAACCTTTGCCGGTTCTCCTCGAAGAAGGCACGGCAGGCCTCTTCTGTAGGCGCCGGCACGTCCATGTCGCCCGCGACGAGCTGCCCCACCGCTTTATCGAACGCCTCACTGTTGATTTCGACATCTGCCTCACACAGGCCGCGCTCCACTGCCGCCTCGCGTAGCAGCTGGCCGATCACCAGCGAGCGTGCCGCGGCATAAGCAGCCTCGCGGGGTGTGGGCGCCGGGTGATATTGCATCTCCGCATAAATCTGCTCGCGCGGGATTTCCATTCCATTGACCGTCACCGGGGCGAGAAAAAGCTCGGTGTCGCCCTGCTTGTCCGATGTCAGCAAGTTGCTCATCTGGACCTCCTGTAAGAGTCCGTTGTAACTGTACTTTTTTTGCGCCCGGGTAATGAGCGCCTGGATTGTTGCGGCGCGCTGGCTTCATCGCGAAAACCGATATAGACAGCATCGGCACCATTGTCGATGGCCGCTCCCAGTGCCGGCAGGAATCCGGCAACGATCCACGGCATCAAGTTTGTTCTTCGCGGTCAGGCCCAGCTCGGTGTCACTGTTGACGGTATCCGGTGCTTGCGGTGGAACTTGCAAGAGAGTGACTGGCAGTCAATGCCTCACTCCTTTTCACAGCAATAGTCGCGGCACCAGCAACGGCGGGCGCCCCCCGCATGCCTGGCAGCACCGGGACTGCGTCATGCGCAACCCCGGCGATCACTCAGACCTCCCTGGTGGGACGCGCGCGCACCACCTGGTAGTTGCGGCGGAAGTATTGCACCGGCACGCTCCACACATGCACCAGGCGGCTGAAGGGGAACAGCAGGAACAGGGTCATGCCGAGGAAGATGTGCAGCTTGAAGATGATGTGCACATTGGCAATGGCCGCTGCCGCGGTGGTACCGTCAAGAGTCACGATGGACTGCGCCCAGGTCATCAGCTTGAGCATTTCTGCACCGTCCAGGTGGCCGGTGGAGACCACGATGCTGATCAACCCCAGGATCAGTTGTGCATAGAGCATCAGCAGGATGGTCAGGTCCATGCGCGAGGTGGTAGCCCGGATACGCGGGTTGGTCAGGCGGCGCTTCACCAGGATGGTCAGGCCGATAAAGCAGATGATGCCGAACAGGCCACCGATGCTCATGGCCATCAGCTGCTTGGTGGCCGCGGAGACGCCAACTGCGTGCCAGACCCACTTGGGCGTGAGCAGGCCCACGAAGTGGCCCGCGAGGATTGCGATCACACCGATGTGGAAGAGGTAACTGCCGACGCGCAGCTGTTTCTTTTCCAGCAGCTGGCTGGAGCCCGTGCGCCAGGTGTACTGGTCGCGGTCATAGCGGATAAGGCTGCCCACCACGAACACGGTCAGGGCGATAAAGGGATAGATGCCGAAGAGTAGTGTATTCAGGTAGTCCATCATCTTACTCCATAGAAGCGCGGTGCTGCGGGGCCGGCTGTTCTGCCGCGTTGACCCAGTTGAGTGGCTGGCCGTCCCGGCGCTGGGTTTCGCTGGGGCGCATGGTGAGCTGGTCACAGGCACTACCCTGGGTGCCGGAGAAGGAAACAGCCTCTTCCTCCCAGATCTTGTCCAGGGCCTCGGGCGTGTCGTCGGGCTCCTCACCGGCGATGCGTTGCTGCAATGCCGGCACATCCACCTCGACTCCGGACAACTGCAACAAAGCATCCATCAGCAGGTGGTAGGGACTGTCTTTTTCCCGCAGGCGCGCGGCGAGCAGCGCCAGCACATGGGAGACTTCCGCCAGCCATTCGGTCGCCGCCTCTCCCTGGGTCGCGCAGAATTCCAGGTAGGTGGGCAGGTAGTCGGGCAGCTCACGCTCGTTCAGGGCCAGCCCGGCACTGCGGTAGCGGGCCATCAGGTCAACCATCGCCTGGCCGCGATCCCGGGACTCGCCGTGCACATGCTCGAACAGGTGCAGGGATACCTGCCGGCCCCGCTCGAACAGCCCGTCGTATTCCGACTGCCAGTCCAGGGCATCCATACGTTCAAAATAGGAAATGAAGGCCAGCAGCTTGTCGCGCAGGGCCGTATCGATATCGGAGGACTCCGCTACCCAGCGGGTCAGCTCGTCCAGGTTTGCCACCAGCTCGTCCGCGGGATAGTCGAGCAGGCGTGAAATCAGGTTCAGGGTTTTCATAAGTTTTCTCGCATCAGGCTCTGTGGGGGTCAGGCCCGGCTCCGCGCCGGGCTTTACTGCTTTTTTCGCCTGAGTTAATCCACCTCTTGCGCCGGGATCACCTGGCGTACTGTCTGTTTCTTGCCACCGAATATATTGGTGCTGTCGTTACCGGTACCGCAGCCGTTGCCGAAGCTGAAGCCGCAGGAGGATTTCATGTCGTAGGCATTTTCGGCGTAGGCCTTGTGGCTGCTGGGCACCACGAAACGGTCCTCGTAGTTGGCCAGCGCCAGGTAGCGGTACATGTCCTCCACCTGCTGTACCGACAGCCCGGCCTCTTCCAGCAGCTCGCGATCCTGGACACCGTCCACGTGGATGCCGCGCATGTAGGCGCGCATGACGATCATGCGCTCCAGCGCGCGCGCCACCGGTGCCTCGTCGCCCGCGGTGAGCAGGTTCGCCAGGTACTTCAGCGGAATGCGCAGGGTGGACAGGTCCGGGATCTCGGCGTTGCGCCCCACGGTCACGGTTTCCACGTCGCCCGCCTGCACTGCGTTCTGGATCGGCGACAGCGGCGGCACATACCAGACCATCGGCAGGGTGCGATACTCGGGATGCAGCGGCAGGGCGATCTGCCAGTCGATTGCCATCTTGTACACCGGCGACTGTTGGGCAGCATCGATCCACGCTTGCGGGATACCTTCGGCGCGGGCGGCCTCCTGCACTGCGGGATCGCTCGGGTCCAGGAAGATGTCGCACTGGGCCTGGTACAGGGCCTTGTCGTCCTCCACCGACGCCGCTTCCTCGATGCGGTCGGCGTCGTAGAGCAGCACGCCCAGGTAACGGATCCGGCCAACGCAGGTCTCGGAGCAGATGGTCGGCTGGCCCGCCTCGATGCGCGGGTAGCAGAAAATACACTTCTCCGATTTACCGGTTTTCCAGTTGTAGTAGATCTTCTTGTAGGGACAGCCGGACACACACATCCGCCAGCCGCGGCACTTGTCCTGGTCGATCAGCACGATGCCGTCTTCCTCGCGCTTGTAGATGGCACCGCTGGGGCAGGACGCCACACAGGCCGGGTTTAGGCAGTGCTCGCACAGGCGCGGCAGGTACATCATGAAGGTGTTTTCGAACTCACCGTAGATGTCCGCCTGGACCTCCTCGAAGTTCTTGTCCTTGCGGCGCTTGTCAAACTCGGTGCCCAGGATTTCCTCCCAGTTCGGGCCCCACTCGATTTTCTCCATGCGCTCGCCGCTGATCAGCGAGCGCGGGCGGGCAACTGGTTGATGCTTCTGTTCCGGCGCCTTGTGCAGGGTCTGGTAGTCGAAATCGAACGGCTCGTAGTAGTCGTCGATCTCCGGCATGTCCGGGTTGCCGAAGATGTTTGCCAGCACCCGGTGCTTGCCGCCGATCCTTGGCTGCAGCTTGCCGTTTTTCTTGCGCGTCCAGCCACCATTCCACTTGTCCTGGTTCTCCCACTCCTTCGGGTAACCGACACCGGGCTTGGTCTCGACATTATTGAACCATGCGTACTCCACCCCCTCGCGGGAGGTCCACACGTTCTTGCAGGTCACGGAACAGGTATGGCAGCCGATACACTTATCGAGGTTCAGCACCATGCCGATCTGGGCTCTTACTTTCATTGCACGGCCTCCTCTTGTGCTACCGGCTCTTTCACTTCTTCTCCGTCGAGCCAGTCCACTTTGTTCATCTTTCTTACGATTACAAACTCGTCGCGGTTACAGCCCACGGTGCCGTAGTAGTTGAACCCGTAGGACTGCTGGGCGTAGCCGCCGATCATATGGGTCGGCTTCATTACCGCGCGGGTCACAGAGTTGTGGATACCGCCGCGGGTACCGGTGGTCTCCGCCCCGGGGGTATTCACGATGCGCTCCTGGGCGTGGTACATCATCGCCATGCCGTCGGGTACCCGCTGGGACACCACCGCCCGGGCCGCGATGGCACCGTTGACGTTGAAGATCTCGATCCAGTCGTTGTCCTCGACACCCGCGAGCTTCGCATCGGTTTCGCTCATCCAGACAATCGGCCCGCCGCGGGACAGGGTGAGCATCAGCAGGTTGTCGGAGTAGGTGCTGTGGATACCCCACTTCTGGTGCGGGGTAATCCAGTTCAACAGGATCTCCTTGTTGCCATTGGGCTTCTGGTTCAGTACTGGCTGCACTGTCTTCAGGTTGATCGGCGGCTTGTACACGCACATGTTCTCGCCGAAATCACGCATCCACTCGTGATCCTGGTAGAACTGCTGGCGGCCGGTGATGGTGCGCCAGGGGATCAGCTCGTGGACGTTGGTATAGCCGGCGTTGTAGCTGACGTGCTCGTCCTCAAGGCCCGACCAGGTCGGCGAGGAGATGATCTTGCGCGGTTGCGCAACGATGTCGTTGAAGCGGATCTTCTCGTCTTCCTTCGGCTTGGCCAGGTGCGTATGGTCGCGCCCGGTCACCTTGCCCAGCGCCTCCCAGGCCTTCACCGCCACCTGGCCGTTGGTTTCCGGCGCCAGTGACAGGATCATCTCCGCGGCGTCCACCGCGCTGTCGATACGGGCGCGGCCGTCGCGCGCGCTGTCCTCGCTCCAGGTGCGGTTGAGCTGCTTGAGGAAGTCGACTTCCACTTCAGTGTTCCAGCTGATGCCCTTGCCGCCGTTGCCGAGTTTCTCCAGCAGCGGGCCGATGGAGGTAAAGCGGTTGTAGGTATTGGGGTAGTCGCGCTCCACCGGGATCATGCTGGGCGCGGTGACCCCGGGCACCAGGTCGCACTCACCCTTCCACCAGGCCTTCACGCCAAACGGCTGCGCGATTTCGGTGGGCGTATCGTGGTGGATCGGCAGGGTCACCAGGTCGGTTTCGACCCCCAGGTGGCCGTCGGTGAGCTCGGAGAATTTCTTCGCCACACCCTTGAAGATGTCCCAGTCGCTGCGCGCCTCCCACGCCGGGTCCACCGCCTTGGTGAGCGGGTGGATGAACGGGTGCATGTCGGACGTGTTCATGTCGTCCTTCTCGTACCAGGTGGCGGTCGGCAGGACGATGTCCGAGTAGAGGCAGGTGGTGGACATGCGGAAGTCCAGCGTCACCAGCAGGTCGACCTTGCCCTCGCTGGGCTGGTCATGCCAGGTAATGTCCTCCGGTTTCTTGCCGCCGGCCTCGCCCAGGTCCTTGCCCATCAGGCCGTGCCTGGTGCCCAGCAGGTGGCGCAGCATGTACTCGTGGCCCTTGCCGGAGGAGCCCAGCAGGTTGGAGCGCCAGATAAACATGTTGCGCGGGTAGTTCTGGGGGTTGTCGGGGTCCTGGTTGGCGAACTTCAGTTCGCCGCTTTTCAGCTGCTGCACCGCGTAGTCTTTCGGGTCCATACCCGCGGCGGCGGCGTCCCTGGTGAGCTGCAGCGGGTTCATACCCAGCTGCGGCGCGGACGGCAGCCAGCCCATGCGCTCGGCGCGGCTGTTGTAGTCGATGATGGAGGCCTGCCACTTGCTCTTGTCGGCCAGCGGTGAGACCACCTCTTCCATCTCCAGCTTCTCGTAGCGCCACTGGTTAGAGTGGTTGTAGAAGAAGGAGGTACCGTTCATGTGGCGCGGCGGGCGCTGCCAGTCGAGGGCGAACGCCAGCGGCGTCCAGCCGGTCTGCGGGCGCAGTTTCTCCTGGCCCACGTAGTGGGCCCAGCCACCGCCACTCTGGCCGATACAGCCACACATCATCAGCATGTTGATGAGGCCGCGGTAGTTCATGTCCATGTGGTACCAGTGGTTCAGCGCGGCACCGACAATCACCATGGAACGGCCGCGGCTCTTGTCGGCGGTGGAGGCGAACTCGCGGGCCACGCGGATGACGTCCTGCGGGCGGCAGCCGGTGATCTTCTCCTGCCAGGCCGGGGTGTAAGGCTTGTCGTCCTCGTAGCTGTGGGCACAGTTGGGATCGTCCAGGCCGTGCTCGACGCCGTAGTTGGCCAGGGTCAGGTCGTAGACGCTGGCCACGCGCAGGGTCTCACCGTCCTTGCCGGTAACCAGCCTGATCGGCACCTTGCGCTCGATCACGTCGCTGTGGTCGGTGTGCTGGAAGTAGTCGTATTCGTGGGTCTGGCCACCGAAGTACGGGAAGGCCACCTGGGCGACCTCGTCCGCAGCCTCCTTGAGGCTCAGCATCAGCTGCAGCTCCTCACCGCTCTTGCCGTCGCGCTGCTCGATATTCCACTTGCCCTGCTCGCCCCAGCGATAGCCGATGGAGCCCTGCGGGGAGACCAGCTGCCCGTCGTGGTTGATAGCGATGGTCTTCCATTCCGGGTTGTTGTCCTGGCCCAGGTTGTCGGCCAGGTCCGACGCGCGCAGGAAGCGCCCCTGCACCAGCCGGCCGTCCTGCTCCTCAAGGGTGACCAGCATCGGCATGTCGGTGGTGGTGCGCACATACTCGGTGAAGTAGGCGCTGGGCTTGTCCACGTGGAATTCCTTCAGGATCACGTGACCGAAGGCCATCGCCAGTGCGGCATCGGTACCCTGCCGCGGCGCCAGCCAGGTGTCGCCGAATTTGGAGCACTCGGAGTAATCGGAGGTGATGACGCAGGTCTTGGCGCCCTTGTAACGCACCTCGCTCAGGAAGTGGGCGTCCGGCGTACGGGTCTGCGGGACATTGGAGCCCCACACGATCAGGTAGTTGGAGTTGTACCAGTCGGCGGACTCCGGCACGTCGGTCTGCTCGCCCCAGATCTGCGGGGAGGCCGGCGGCAGGTCACAGTACCAGTCGTAGAAACTCAGGCAGTTACCGCCGATCAGGGACAGGTAGCGGGCGCCGGCGGCGTAGGAGACCATGGACATGGCCGGGATCGGCGAGAAGCCGGTCACGCGGTCGGGACCGTACTGCTTGGTGGTGTAGACATTGGCAGCCGCGATCAGCTCGTTGACCTCGTCCCACTTGATACGCACGAAGCCGCCCATGCCGCGACGCTCCTTGTAGGACCTGGCCTTGGCCGGGTCCTCGACGATGCTGGCCCAGGCTTCAACCGGGTCGCTGTGCTTCAGCCTGGCCTCGCGCCACAGCTTCACCAGGCGCTTGCGGATCTTGGGGTACTTGAGCCGGTTGGCCGAGTACATGTACCAGGAGTAACTGGCACCGCGGGGGCAGCCCCGCGGCTCGTGGTTGGGGAGGTCCGGGCGAGTGCGCGGATAGTCGGTCTGCTGGGTTTCCCAGGTGACCAGCCCGTCTTTTACGTAGATTTTCCAGCTGCAGGAGCCGGTGCAGTTGACGCCGTGCGTGGAGCGGACAATCTTGTCGAACTGCCAGCGACGACGGTAGCCATCTTCCCAGCTGCGATCATCATCGGTCTTTTCCCCGTGCCCGTTGGCAAAGGGTTCCTTGTTTTTCTTGAAGTATTTCAGTCGGTCCAGGAAATGGCTCATGCGTTTCTCCCAGGGCATAAAAATGCGGTTAAACCATCGGGTTAGCGCGAATATAAAAGCCCGCTTCGGGGCGATCACCTGCCCCAAAAGGGGTAGAAAGGGGGGTATCTACCCACGAATGGGTAGGGAACCGGGGTCGGCGGGCGGGTAAGGTGCGGCTGAAACCGAACAAAGACGGGGCCCGCGGGGGAACTGCGGGAAACTGATCAAAAATTATGCAACAATGGCGCTCTTTGGTGGTACTACCAAATACGCCTGCGCGGCAGGGGCATAATAGGCCCCGGGGCCCAATCGACCGACAGATAGCCAGACATGCTCAACCGAATCCGCCAGTCCATCGTTTACCGCATCGGCACCCTGATGCTGCTTACCGTGCTGGTCGCGCTCAGTTCCATGGTCGCGTCCTACGTCATTTCCGATGCCGCCGAGAACGACGCGGCCGCGGTCAACCTGGCGGGCTCACTGCGCGCCATGAACTATCGGCTGGCTGCTACCGCGCCCGCCGGCGACCGGGAGGCCACCCGCCAGGTAGCCGACCAGGTGGCACACCGCCTGCGGCAGGTACTGGATATCTCCGATTTCGTCGCGGACGACACCAGCAGCGCGGCCGCGCGCTATACAGGTGTACTCAACCACTGGCAGCAGGAAATCCGCCCGCTGGTGGAGTCGGTGGCCGCCGGGCAGACTCCCATGAACTCTCTCCAGCTGGCCACGCGGCTCGAGCCCTTTATCGGCGAAGTGGACGCGCTGGTGTCAGAGTACCAGCAGATCGCGGAAACGAAGATCCGGCTGCTGCGCGTGGTACAGCTGGCGTCCCTGTTCGCCACCGTGCTGCTGGTTTACCTCTCGCTGTATATCCTGCATCGCTCCGTGGAGCAGCCTCTACAGCAATTGACCGACCGTTCAATGGGCATCGCGCAGGGTAACTTTGACCTTTCCCCGCTCGATATCGACAGCGAGGATGAACTCGGGGTGCTCGCGCGGACAATCAATTACATGAGCGACGAGATCCACGCGACCCACCGCGACCTCGAGCGTCGCGTGCAGCTGAAGACCGCCCAGCTGCAGAAGAGTCACGAGGCCCTGGACTTCCAGTATCGCCTGGCGCGCCGGATTGGCGAAGGGCCGCTGCAAGGCGCCGAGCTGGAGCAGTGGCTGTCCGAGTTCTCGCGACTGGCCGACCTGGAAAACCTCGACCTGTGCCTGATGACCCCAGAAGGCGAAGCGCCCTATGAACACCTGGTGCGCGGTTTCGGCAACAGTCACTGCGACCCCGGCGACTGCCAGGTCTGCGTCAGCACCTGCGGCTCGACGGTAGAGGGTGACCAGCGCACCTACCGCTTCCCACTGGAGGTGGACAAGCGCAATTACGGCGTACTGGTGTGCAGCCTCCCGCAGGAGAAAGAGCTGGATGAGGAACAGCAGCAGCGCCTGGCCACCTTTGCCGACAGCGTTACCGCCGCCATCGCCATCAATGAGCGCGAGGCCCAGGAGCGCCGCGTCGCGTTGATGGACGAGCGCGCCATCATTGCGCGCGAGTTGCACGATTCACTGGCCCAGTCCCTCTCCTACCTGAAGATCCAGGTTACCCGCCTCACCCGCGCCAACCGCGGCGAGCAGGTCGACCGGGAACAGGTGCAGGAAATCATCGCCGAGCTGAAGCAGGGGCTGGACTCCTCTTATCGGCAGTTGCGGGAACTGCTCACGACCTTCCGGTTGCAGATCGGCCAGGGTGGCCTGCGGGGCATCCTGGAGCAAACCATACTCTCCTACCGGGAACAGCATCCCCAATTGAGCATCCTGCTGGATTACCGCCTCGATGAGATCCCGCTCACCCCGCATGAGGAAATCCACCTCCTGCAGCTGGTGCGCGAGGCGTCGCAGAACGCGGTCTACCACTCCCAGGGCGACCACGTGGAAATCAGCCTGCTCCAGGGGGACAACCACAGCCTGGAGGTGCGGATCCGCGATAACGGGATAGGTATCAGCGACGCCCCGGAGAAACGTAATCACTTCGGCATGTCGATCATGCAGGAACGGGCCAGCAACCTGGATGGGGAGCTGACGATCCGGCGGCGCGACACCGGCGGTACCGAGGTTTCCTTTACATTTGTGCCCGACTACGCCCGCAACCGGGAAGTCATCTGGCAGGAGGCGTGATCACGCAATGCTCTATACCACCCTGAAGACCCTGCACATGACCCTCGCAATGCTGTCCTTCAGTGGATTCATGCTGCGCACCGGTGGCCAGCTCGCCGGCGCGGGATGGGCGCGGGGCCGGCTCGCCCGGTTACTTCCCCACCTGGTGGATACCGCCCTGCTGGTCTCCGCGCTCTTCCTGTTGCAACGCCTGCAGTGGTACCCGCTGCAACAGCCATGGCTGCTCGCCAAGCTCGGCGGGCTGCTCGCTTATATACTGCTGGGCGTCGTCACCATGCGCCTTGCCCGCAACGGCAGTGAACGTTTGCTGGGAGCAGCGGGCGCGAGCATGGCTTTCGCCTACATGGTGTCGGTGGCGATCAGCAAGTCACCGCTGCCGTTCATCTGAGGCCACGGTCGCCGGAAGGATGGGGTGATGGAAAGCTCACGCAAGCCGGATACCGCGACCGCCATGCGTGCCATTATCAGTGAGGCCCGTCGCGCCCTGCCCTTTCACCTGCCGGCGGCCCAGCTGTGCGCCGGCCCCTGCCAGGGATGCCCCAAGAAGCTGCTGGAGTTTATCGACGGGGAGCTGTTCGACTGGACAGAGCGCCTCGATCAGGGGGAGGTTCCCACACTCGGGGATGTCAGCGCGCTCGGCAAGCGCTGCCGGAAAATCCATGCAGCCATCGCGAAAAACGGCCTTATCCAGCCGGACTGAGGGCCCGGCGTGGAACGCCCGGGGTGGATCCGGGCAACGGGACAATCGCCCCGCTTCCCTCAACCCGGATGCCCGTCGGGGCGCGCGCGGAACAGTACCGGCGTGTAGTAGACAAGGAACAGCCCGTAACCCACTACCCAGGCCGCCACCGCGGCCAGGAAGCCGGCCGCTGCCGGCGCCCAGAAGACCCGGGCTAACGCCGAGAACGCCAGTGCCGCGAATGCCAGCGGCATTAATGACGGTACGGCCAGGAGCCGGCCGGTGTGGCCCAGGCTCACGCGACTGATCATCGCCAGTATCAGTCCACCGATGCCGCCTACCGCCAGTGCGTGCACGGCGCCGCTGCGCCAGGCTGGCGCGATTCCACTCCACCAACACGCCAGCAGGAAAAGACCCAGGATCACGAACCAGTAACTGATGTGCAGGGACCACACCAGCGGCTCGCGCCAGATGACAGTAGGGTGCCAGCGCATGGTGCGCACCAACTGCAGCGCCCCCAGGGTAAATGCGAGCAGCGCCAGTACTGCCCGGGGCAGCTCAAACGCAAAGGCCAGCAACAGCGCGACCAGCACCCCGTGTGTCCCGTACTCGACTGCCGCCAGCTTGTCGCGCTGCGCCAGGTGGAAGCGTCGCGCGGTGAAGAAGGGAATCACGCGGCCACCGATAACCAGTATCAGGCCGGTCATCAGCAACAGAGTCAGCAGCGCGGCATGGCCCTGGCGTGCGGGCGCCAGCCAGTGGTACAGCGCCAGCCCGGCCAGTGCGAGCAGCGCCGGCAGCACGAAAGCGTTGCGCCACTGCCTGGCCACCAGCACCCGCCTGCCCAATAGCACCGCCGCCAGCAGGAAAAACCCGGCCTCCGCCACCAGCGGCAGCCACAGAGGCACCGCGGCGAACAGGTAGCCGATTCGCGCCAGCAGCCACAGGCCGACCAGCAGCTGCAGCTGCCTGCCGTGCGGCGAGGGAATACCGGTCCAGGTCTGCATGGCCGTACCCAGGAAGCCCACCACCACGGCACCCGCAAAGCCGAACAGCATCTCGTGGGCATGCCAGGTAACGCCGCCCCGCAGCACCGGTAATCCCCACCCCGACAATTGGGCCTGCCAGGCCAGCAGGGTGAGCAGGCTCCAGGCGGCCGCCCCCCAGAAAAATGGCCGGAAGGGCATGCGCCAGATGGGCGCCAGGGCTTCGATTCGCGAACGGTCGACTATTGGTATCAAGTTACTACTCCTCAAAACAGAAAGGGGGAGGCGAAGCCTCCCCAAGCGGTGCGAGTTAACGCGGGCCTATCCGGGTCAGGGGTTGTAGAACTCCCCATTCTTACGCAAGTAGAACCAGTAGTTAATCACCATGCATACGGCGTAGAAGATGGCGAAGCCTGCCAGCGCGTATTCCGGTGTGGTGGCCTTGATCTGCTCACCGAAGACTTTCGGGATATAGAAGGCACCGTAAGCGGCCACCGCAGAAGTCCAGCCAAGCACCGGACCAGCCTGTTCGCGGGGAAATACCATGGCAATAGTGCGGAAGGTTGAACCGTTGCCTATCCCGGTGGCGCCGAAAAGCACCAGGAACAGCAGGAAGAATGGTACGAAGAACTCTTCCGGGGTCGCAGACCCGTAGGCTGCCTTCATGTAGTAGGCCACACCCAGCGCACTCGCCACCATGATAGCCGCACAGACCTGGGTAACCAGGGCGCCGCCGACGCGGTCGGAGATCCAGCCTCCCACCGGACGAATCAGGGCACCGATAAAAGGACCCATCCAGGCGTACATCAGGGCGCTGGGACCATTCGGGTTGATGGTGTCGTGAGTCATCACACCGTCGACCATCACGTGGCTGTAACCGAAGATCACCTTGATGGCCAGCGGGAATGCCGCGGCAAAGCCGATGAAGCTGCCGAAAGTCATGGTGTAAATGACGCTCATCACCCAGGTGTGGCGGTTGTTGAAAATGCGGTACTGCCGGTTGAGGCTGGTCCTGATATCGCCCGGCAGCATCTTCAGGCCGAAGACGGTAGCGGCAATCACCATTACCAACACGATTTCCTTGGGCACGCCCCAGCCGGAACCGTTGGCAGCCTCCGGCAGCAGCAGCCACAGGCCCACCACCGCGGTGAGGAAACCGATACCCAGCATCAGGGTCATCTTGGCCATGGCTGACAGCGGGCTGCCCACGTCCGGGGTAATCTCCTCGGTGCGCAGGTTGTTCATGCCGAACCAGCCGACGATGGCCAGCGGCACCAGGAACAGCAGCCATACAAAGCCGGCATTCTGGATCCAGGCCTCGGAACCGGCCGGGATCTTGCCGATGAGGGAGCCGGAGCCACTGACCAGCACCATGGGATCCCCGCCGGCGGCACCGAAGGCGCCGAAAGTCATGAACAGGGGCACCAGGATCTGCATGCTGGTGACGCCGAAGTTACCCAGGCCCGCGTTCAGGCCCAGCGCCAACCCCTGCTTCTCCTTGGGGAAGAAAAAGCTGATATTGGACATGGAAGAGGCAAAGTTACCCCCGCCGATACCGGACAGCAGTGCCAGCAGCTGGAACACCCACAGCGGGGTTTCCTTGCTCTGCAGCGCGAGGCCCGTCCCCAGGGCGGGGATCATCAGCAGCGCAGTGGTAAATACGATGGCGTTGCGCCCACCGAACAGGCGAATGAAGAAGCTGCTGGGAATACGCAGCGTCGCCCCGGTCAGGCCGGCGATTGCCATCAGGGTAAAGAGGTCAGCCTTCGCGAAGGGGAACCCAAGGTTGAGCATCTGGACGGTGATGATTCCCCAGTAGAGCCACACGGCGAAGCCGCACAGCAGGCTGGGGATGGATATCCATAGATTGCGATTCGCAATCTTCTTTCCTTTGGACTGCCAGAATCCACTGTCTTCTGGAGTCCATTCGTATATATCTGACACGGCGGCCTCTCCTGATCTGGTTTTACTGATTCGCCATGCACTATGGTCCCCTGCAGCCCCGCTCTCAATTACCATCAGTAAGTAACCACTTTTCCCGTTCTGGGCCAGAGCTACCCCTTTGGGGGTACTCCCCGCCCCGGGGGCCTGTGCTAAAGTAGCCGCTCACATTTAATACAACCGGCACGACAACGGCAGGTCCACCATGTCCCAACCTGCAACCATCATGATGGTTGATGACCACCCCCTTTTTCGCAAAGGCCTGAAGCAGTTGTTCGCAATGGAGCCCGGCCTGGAGCTCGTGGCGGAGGCCAGCAGTGGTGAAGAGGCCCTGGAGCAGGCCCGGGAACACGATCCCGATATCATCCTGCTCGACCTGAATATGCGCGGGATGGACGGCCTTGACACGCTGCGTGCCATGCGGGCCGCGGATGTCACCTCCCGCATCGTGATGCTGACCGTCTCCGACAACAATGCCGACGTCGTCTCCTGCATCCGCGCCGGGGCGGACGGCTACCTCCTGAAAGACATGGAGCCCGAGGAAATCCTCGACCAGGTACTGGAGGCGACCCACGGCAAGTTGGCAATCAGCCAGCGGCTTACCGAGATCCTGGCCTCAGCCCTGCGCAAACCGGAAACCTCCGGCGCCGACACCCTGTCGACGCTGACCAGCCGCGAATACCAGATACTGCAACTGATTGCCGACGGCCTCAGCAACAAGCTCATCGCCCGCGAGCTCGACATCAGCGATGCCACCGTCAAGGTACACGTCAAGCACCTGCTGAAGAAACTCGGCATGCGCTCGCGTGTCGAGGCGGCCGTGTGGATGGTGAACCAGAAGCGACCGGAGTCCAACTGAGCGAGGTATCCCCATGAGCGATTGCTGCAGCCAGCCCGGCCTGATGCCGGTTGAAACGGCCCGCGAGCGGCTCCTGGAAGCCCTGCAGCCGGTGCCGGGTACTGAAGATATCCCACTGGAACTGGCCGCGGGCCGCGTACTCGCGGAACCGGTGATCGCAGCACTCGACCTTCCACCCTGCGACAACTCGGCCATGGACGGCTATGCGCTGCGCCTGGCCGACCTCGAAAGCGGCAAGCCGCTGGAACTGATTGGCAAGTCGTTCGCCGGTAAGCCCTTCACGGGCATGGTCAATCCAGGCACTTGTGTGCGCATCATGACGGGCGCCGTGGTGCCCCCTGGCGCCGATACCGTCGTCATGCAGGAACAGGTCGAGGCCCGCGAGGAATCTGTGCGGGTAAGCGGCCGGGTCAAGGCCGGCGATCATATCCGCCGTCGCGGCGAGGATATTCGCGAGGGCGAGGTCCTGCTGGCCGCGGGCACCCGGATTACGGTGGCCCATATCGCGCTGTTGGCCGCCGCCGGGGTCGGCTCGGTTACCCTGCGACGGCAACCGGTAATCGCCCTGTTTTCCACCGGCGACGAGTTGCGCCAACCCGGTGAGCAACTCACTGCGGGCGACATCTACGATAGCAATCGTACCGCGCTCAAAGCCGCCCTGGCGGGCCTTGGGCTGGAAATACTGGATCTGGGTATCCTGCCTGACACCCGCTCGGTTATCGCGGGCGCACTGGAGCGCGCGGCGCTCGATGCCGACGCAATCATCACCTCTGGCGGGGTGTCGGTGGGAGAAGCCGATTACACTCGCGAGGTGCTCGAGGACATGGGGGAAATCGGTTTCTGGAAGGTGGCCATGAAACCGGGCAAGCCCTTTGCCTTCGGCCGTCTGCAGGGCACGCCATTTTTTGGACTGCCGGGCAACCCCGTGTCCGCGCTGGTAACCTTTTACCAGCTGGTGCTGCCGGCCCTGTCCATCATGCAGGGCGGCAGCTGGTCCGCACCCCAGACCATGCGCGCCAGGCTGCTGCAGCCGCTGAACAAAAAACCCGGCCGCACCGATTTCCAGCGCGGGTTCTTCCGCAATGACGAGCAAGGCATGCTGGTGGTGGAGGCGGCGGGCACCCAGGGTAGCCATATACTGTCAGGTCTCGCGGCCGCGAACTGCTTTATCGTCCTCGACCGGGACAGTGGGCCGGTCGCAGCGGGAGACATGGTAACCATCGAGCCCCTGCGCGCGCCCCTCTGACGGGACCCCGCCTCCACTAATCAATGGATGCCCCATCGGCATTACGTGAGCAAACCACTGGAATGCAAGGCCGCGCGGCGCTAACCTGAGCGCTGTTGGACGATACGCGGGGCACAGGGAGGCGCGCTGCGACTTCTTCCGCAGTGCCCCGTCCATACCAGCCAGAAGGGAAGCAGCGCCAGTGAAAGCGATCGGGTTATACCAGTACCTGCCTATTAGTAACGAAAAGTCACTTGTCGACGTCTACCTGGACCGCCCACGACCCGGGTCCCGCGACCTTCTTGTCGCGGTACAGGCGATTGCCGTAAACCCGGTGGATACCAAGGTACGTGCACCGAGACACGGCGACATCAAACCACCGGAAACACCGCAAATACTTGGCTGGGACGCCGCCGGGGAGGTAATCGATACTGGTGAGGAAGTGGAAGGCTTCCGGCCGGGGGACCGGGTCTATTATGCCGGCGATATCACCCGCCCGGGCTGTTACAGTGAAATGCACCTGGTGGATGAACGCATTGTCGGCCACATGCCCGAGAGCCTCGATTTCGCCGCAGCCGCCGCCCTTCCCCTCACCGGCCTCACGGCCTGGGAAGCCCTGTTCGACCGCCTGGGTATATCCCCTGCAGGCGCGGACACAGGTAAGTCCATCCTGGTGATCGGTGGCGCCGGTGGTGTAGGTTCCATCGCCACCCAACTGGCGCGGCACATTGCCGGACTCCGTGTCATCGCCTCCGCATCGCGCACGAAATCCAGCGTATGGGCCAAGCAGATGGGCGCACACCATATCGTCAACCACCGACGTCCACTCGACATTGAGCTGGAGGAGCACAAGCTCGGCCCGGTGGACTATATTCTCTGCCTCAACGACACCGACCAGCACTGGCCCGCCATGGCCAATATCATCAAACCCCAGGGCAGCATCTGCAGTATTGTCGATAACCGGGAACCCCTGGACCTGTCGCTACTGAAACCCAAGAGCGCCACCTTCTGCTGGGAGTTCATGTTCACCCGGTCCATGTTTCGCACCACCGACATGCACCGGCAGCAGGAAATTCTCAACGAGATTGCCCAACTGGTGGACCGCGGCACCTTAAAAAGCACGGTTAACCTGGTGCAGCAGCCGATCAATGCGACCAACCTCCGTGAGGCGCACCGCCTGCTGGAAACCGGCCGTACAATTGGAAAACTGGTTCTTGAAGGCTGGTGATTATCCAGCCTGACTATGCAGGCGGAGACAGAAAAACTGAGAAAAACCCCGAACCTTTGGGGCTACCTACGAAACCGCAGGCCCTGGATATAGTTGCGAGGGCAGGATTTGAACCTGTGACCTTCGCCCGGCCATGCCGGCACGAGGTAGAAAACGAGCCCGACTCTGTCGGGCCTGCCTACGAAGCTGTAGGTCTTGGATTTGGTAGCGGGGGCAGGTTTCGAACCTGTGACCTTCGCCCGGCCATGCCGGCACGAGGTAGAAAACGAGCCCGACTCTGTCGGGCCTGCCTACGAAGCTGTAGGTCTTGGATTTGGTAGCGGGGGCAGGATTTGAACCTACGACCTTCGGGTTATGAGCCCGACGAGCTACCTGGCTGCTCCACCCCGCATCAATACTGTATAACCGAACCCCGTGGGGTTCCGTCTTCCGTCGCCAGTGATTGTGGCTCCGAAGAGGCTGCGCATTCTATTGATAACGCACGGAGATGTCCAAGCTTCTTTGCAAAAAATACTTAGAAATCATGCGCATCCGAAAAAGCACTAATTCAAAACAGTGCCACGGGGTAAGCACGAATCACTTCCAGGGCCTGGCTACACGCCCCGCAGCCAGGAGGCCGCGGGGCGAACCCGTCAGAGCTTGCCCACCACGTTGATGAAGAACCCCTGGCTGTCGTAGTCCAGCTGCGTCAGGTCATCCGAGAAGTCCGTGAAGTTGTAGCCCGCCCCTACCTTCAGGTGCTTCCCTACATGCCGGTAAACACCCAGCAGCACGCCGCTCCGACGGTCCTGTGCATCCGGCAGGTCCAGCATACGACCCTCGATCAGCAGGTCCCACTCGTGCACGAAGTGCCAGTCCGCCCGCAGCACGTACAGGCTCGCACGGCTGTCGAAGAACTC
>NZ_JBISER010000015.1:0-23110 GCF_044383805.1 Microbulbifer sp. JSM ZJ756
TACATGCTTGTTAACGGGCTAGGCATCGCCTGCACCTGCGCTGCATCGAGCTGTCACGCCGGTAACTTGTTCGTGGCAAGTTACGGGCCTCACCTTACCGAATTTTTGGGGGATTTCACCATACAAGAAGCTGCCGGCTATTTCTTCTGGTTGTTAGGGGTCGCCGGCTAGAAAGCGATCCAAGGATTCGTCACGGCCTCCTTCGCCCCTATCTTCCGTCTCTCGGTCTCTTTTCTCTTCCTGTTACGGTACCGGCTACCCTTCACCTTGCTCGATACACATGCCTGGCTAAATATCACACCACTCTTATCAGTGCCGGATACCATGTGCGAACGGCAATAGCAGCAATACCGATATCTATTTATCCATTTGCCAGAAATAAATGCGTTTACGGCAAGCTCCATCAAATAAAATATATTCGGTTAATAACCGGGGGTGAGCTCCTATACCATGTAAAACTAATTACGGCAATTACACGCTCTTACATCTTGGGGGCTCACCGATACCAAATCAGAAGCTGTCTAAAAATTGTACCGGGGTGAAAAAGATTTAGTTGTAAGCAGAAAAAGTGTGACGCTGTTCCGTCTGCAGGGTTACATTGGGTCAAATTTTCTTTATTATTTCGCCGGTCCGCGACCCTTAAAAAAATAGAAGTGGCGGGTTTGGTGCTTTTGGGGAATTAGAAGTCTATGCGGTACGCAGTTCTTTGCGCGCTCTTGCTGTGCTCAGCTTGTTCCATTACTACACCCACAAGTGTGGTCCAGCCAGCTTTCTATACTCGAACCCCCTGGGTGGTTGAGGGGCAATTCTCTCCAGTCACGCGACATCTCCAGATTTTTATTGATGGGCAACCAGTAATGGCCGGAAATGGCGGTTGGTGTGCCCGAACAACGACTCTGCATGGTCGTTATATGGGGGCAAAGCTGACGGCCTTCTGCCATAGCGGAAATTTCTTTAGCAACCGAAATTCACACTGCGAATTAACAATAGATGGTGTGGAATCAGGTTTGATCCACTTCGATTAAGCATTCGCCTGCAAGTTTCAATTGGGATACTGCAATGAGCCAACTCACATCCGATGAGCTATTTCACCTCGGCCTACATTCCCTGGAGTCCGACGACGTGGAAAAGTCCCTGGACCTGTTCAAGCGCTGTGTTGAATCAGATCCAAACCATGCAAAGGCTACTTATATGATTGGTGCGTTGTATGCACAGATCCAGATGGTGGATAGTGCTGCAGAGTGGATGCAGCGTGCGATAGATATGGATGCTGGCGAGAAAACAGCAGTTTTCCAGCTCGGCCTGCTTTACTTGACCTCGGGCGAGGTGGAAAAGGCGAGAAGTACCTGGGAAGGCCTGTCAGGTTTGCCTGAAGACCACGCTTTCAGGCTGTTCAGTCAGGGGATGCTGGCACTTGTCGAGGATGACTTCGAAGGATGTATCAAGCATCTGGAGATGGGCATAGCAAGAAATGACTTCAATGCCCCACTGAATAACGATATGTCCAGGGTGATAGAGTCAGCTGCGGCGGCACTGGAGAGCCAGGCTGCGGGCGCTAACCTGGAACCGGCCGAAGCCCCTGCCACCCGGGCAGGAACGCACATTGCCCTCAGTGGTTACCGCCAGTCCCTCAAGAAGCACTAAATCTGGAGCAGGACCTTGGATCCCATTGATGGCGTAGGTGCGCTCTCACGCTTATTGCGAAGCAGGGTTTCCACAGAAAAGAGAGACACGAAGGTAGATGGTCGGGAAAAAACCGCATCGACCAATGCAAGAGTGTCATTGCCGGAGCTCGAAAAAGAACTCAAGACCAGATTGAAACAGATAGAGGCAGAATCAGGCGATACGGAGAAGAAAACAAAGGCCGTTCTCGAAAGCGTTCTTGCATGGGAATTCGGCGATAAAGTCCGGAATGAGCCAAAATTTAACCTTCTGGTAACCCGGATTCATCATCATCTCAATAATGATAAAAACCTCAGCCAGGCGTTGCACAACCTCATCGCACGGCTTGGTTCCTGAAGAGAGTATAGAAGATTGTCTGCGAACAACGATAGTGAACAGAGGCAGCGCCTCAAGCCAATCCTGGCGCTGGTAAAAGCAGAGAACTACGAAAATGCATTACCGCTGCTGAAGGAATTTGTCGAAGAGTTTCCGGCAAATGAAGTTGCATTGGGCATGCTCTCCGCCACGTACCAACAGCTGGGCATGATCGAAGAGGCTCGCACGCATTTTCAGAAGATTTTGAAGCTGAACCAGGATAATGCACTGGCCCGCTTTCAGTTGGGGATGACATATTTCCAGGCGCGAGACTGGCATACGGCGCTGGAAGTATGGAAGCCACTGGTCGATTCAGATGACGATTACGCCGCGACTTTCTACAGTGCCGTCAGCCACATTAACCTGGGCAACCGCGAGTTAGCGGTTGAGCTATTCAAAGCCAGTAGCAAGAACATGCCTAAAAACCATCCCCTGTTCCAGCAGCTAGAGAAGATAGCTGCCGAACTGAACTTCCGCCTGCCGTAATCGAAAATGAATAATGTAAACGAAAAAATTTCCCAGTATCTCGGCTACCTGAAGC
Organism: Microbulbifer sp. JSM ZJ756; assembly: GCF_044383805.1. Classification (NCBI taxonomy): domain Bacteria; kingdom Pseudomonadati; phylum Pseudomonadota; class Gammaproteobacteria; order Cellvibrionales; family Microbulbiferaceae; genus Microbulbifer; species Microbulbifer sp. JSM ZJ756. Next base: position 2,579 of record NZ_JBISER010000015.1, read on the forward strand.
TGGATCCGGGTAATAGCATCCTGTGTGTACAGCTGGGCGACCTGTATCACAAGCTGGGGGACCTGGCGGAAGCGCGTAAGTATTTTTCCCAGGCACTTGAGCAGGAGCCCGAGAACAGTATCCACCATTCCAGGATGGGGAATGTCTGTCTTTCTGAACATAAATTTGAAGAAGCCATCAAATACTTTGAGGATGCACTAAAAATCGCTGATGAGGATCCAGGCCTCACGTACAACCTTGGTCTTGCGAAGTTTTACGCAAAGCAATTTGAAGAGGCCCTGTTGGCTTTTGAATCGCTGCAGGGCCAGTTGCAGGATTTACCCGACCTTGGCTTCTACCTTGTTTCAAGCCTGCACAACCTGGGCAGGAAGAAAGATGCCATTACCCAGGCGGAAGAGCTGCTCGTTAAAGCCCCTAGTAATAAGCTCCGTGGTTATCTTTCCCTTATTAGAATGGATGACTTCGATATGGCCGCCGCCGTCAGGGATGCGAATGAGGTCCTTATCAGCGATCCCGAGAATGTCGATGCTGCCACCGTGCTTGGAAACCACGCCATCGAAGAGCAGGAAATCACAAAAGCGAAAAAGCTGTTTGAGCTTGTGGCCGCGCGAGAGCCGGATAGTCCCCGGGGCTGGCAGGGTAAAGGGCTTGTCGCCTTGTTGGATAAGGACCTCGACTCAGCAGAGCACTATTTTCGGAAAACACTTGAGATCGACCCCCACCAGGTAGGTAATTACAACACACTGGGATGGACCTACATTGTCAAGCACGACTTCCAGCGCGCTGAAGGGATTTTCCGCAAGGGTGTGGAGGCAAACAGGAATAACTCTGAAGTTCACGGTGGCCTGGCTGTAGCCCTGGTGTTCCAGAATAAGCTGGATGAGGGGCGTCGCGAGGCAGATACGGCGCTGAAACTCAATAAGTTTTCCTTCGGTGCTATTTATGCAAAGAGCATCATGCTGAAATTAAAAGGCAAGGATAAGGTCGCCTCGAAAGTACTGGGGGGCATGCTGGATCAACCGCTGGGGGATGGAAAAGCTTCCCTGATGGATCACTTGAGAAAGTACGAGAGCCGAAATGGCGGCGAGACTGATAAGACGCTATGAGTGAAGACCTGGCTGTCTCGCTGCTTTCCCAGATGCTATGGGTTGCGATTAAGGTATCGGTGCCTGTTCTTGGTTTGACCCTGATTGTTGGTCTTGTTGTCAGCATTTTCCAGGTGGTCACCCAGCTTCAGGAAATGTCGTTAACATTTATTCCCAAGTTGTTGGTCGCAGGCTTGGCACTCATTGCTTTCGGCGGCTGGATAATTTCGCAGATAACGACATTTGCTGGTGGCCTTATCGGGCGTATACCAGAGATCCTGCAGGGACTCTAAGGTACTCGGCGATGGCTTTTCAATTTTCGAGTGAGTGGCTGCTGTCTGTATTGCTGGTTGCAACAAGGTTGTCACCACTTGTTTTCTTTAGCCCATTGTTTTCATTAAGTAAGGTCCCAGCCAGGATATCTGTGCTGCTTATTATTATTGCTGCAGTCGGTATATCGCCATTGATCAATACCGGTGGCATTGCGGGGATCGAGACAGCCGTTGAACTGGCTGTATTTGTCATGGGCGAGGTTGCCATCGGGCTACTGATGGCGTTCGGGGTGTTCGCCGCTTTCGCAGTGTTCAGCTTCGGGGGTAGGCTTCTGGATATGCAAATGGGTTTTGGTGTTGCCGCCGCAGTGGATCCGGCCAGCGGTGCGCAGTCACCTTTGATTGGTACTGCAATCCTCTCAACGGCGGTGCTGGTGTTCTTTCTTGCTGATTACCACCACGTTTTCCTGAAAGCCTTTATTTACAGCTTTTCGAGCTTACCCCTGGGGGGAGGGCTCGCAGGAATAAGTGGTAATGCTGTGATAGCGCAATTTGGCCTAATGTTTACATTAGGACTAATTCTTGTAGCGCCAGTGGTGGTGGTCCTGCTATTCCTGGATGTTTCCATGGCATTAGCAGCAAGGTCGATGCCACAAATTAATATGTTCATGCTGAGCATACCTATAAAAATCCTCGTCGGCCTCGTACTTTTGGCATTGCTTGCAGCAACCTTCGGGGAAATTTTTACCCAGGCCTATGAGTCGATATTTCGTTACTGGGGAGCGTTAGTCTAATGGCCTCGGATGAACAGGAACAGGACCGATCGGAACCGGCAACGCCTTACAAGCTTGAGCAGGCCAGGCAGCGTGGCCAGGTGGCAAAAAGTATAGAAGTCAATGCCTGGGTTATTCTCGCAATTTGTACGTTGGTCGTATTCGGTCTCTTTGACACGTTGGTAAGAAACTACCTGCACGCAAGTCGGTTCTATCTTGCCAACGCGGGAAGTATTCCGCTCAACGGAAATAATGCCGTTCTTTTGTTAGAAAAAGTATTTGATGACTTGACTTTTGTCTTTGCGCCAATAATTGCCGCAATTGTAATTGCCGCCATCTCAGCCAGTTTTATACAGATCGGGCCGGTCTTCAGTTTGCATCCGCTGAAGCCGGATTTTAAACGGCTGAATCCCGCTGAAGGATTCAAGCGGATTTTCAATAAAAAAATAATTTACGAGCTGATAAAGACCTCGATAAAAATTTCAATTGTTGCGGCCCTGGTTTGGACTGCCGCAGCCATGACCATCGACCAGATTTTTCAGCTCAGGGGCGCTGGCATAGGGCACCAGCTGCAAGAGCTATCAGGTATTGGTTTTATATGGGTCGCCATGGTGCTGTCTGGCCTGGGGGCAATCGCGATCGTTGACCTGGCGTATACGCGATGGGAATACAAGGACAATATGCGTATGAGCCGCCGCGAGATAAAGGAGGAGGTCAAGCGGCGTGACGGGGACCCGAAAGTCAAGGCAAAGATAAAGGAGCTTCAACGTGAAGCGGCGAAAAAGGGGCAATCCCTTGCGAATATCCCGGATTCGGATGTGTTAATCACAAACCCGACGCATATCAGTATCGCTATAAGGTATGACCGAGAAGTAATGCCCGCACCGATTGTTACTGCCAAGGGTGCTGGTGATCTTGCACTGAAGATGCGTATTAAGGCGTCGCAATCGGGAGTGCCAATAATTGAAAATAAGCAATTGGCGAGGTTGCTGTATCGTGAAAGCCAGCTGCAGGACTCGATCCCGCCGGAAACATTTCCCGACGTCGCAAAGATCCTTGTGGATGTAATAAGAAAGAAGGCAGAGGTGAAGAAGTAGGATGAAATGGAATAAAAGCCTTCTTTCAGGACACAGTGACCTGATGCTGGTGTTGGCAATGGTGGGGATCCTTATGGTCCTTTTTACGCCAATACCCGCAGTGTTGCTCGATTTTCTGCTGGTACTCAATATTGCATTCGCACTACTGATCCTTCTGCTGACCTTTTATGTAGAGAAGCCGACGAAATTCTCTACATTTCCCTCTTTGCTCCTGATGGCAACCCTCTTCAGGCTTTCCCTGAATATTGCTGCTACACGGCTAATTCTTGATGATGCCGATGCAGGGCAGGTAATCGGTGCCATCGGCGAGCATGTCGTATCAGGGAACTATGTGATTGGCCTGATCGTATTCCTCGTCCTTATCGTCGTGCAATATGTAGTTGTGACCAACGGTGCGCAGCGGGTGGCCGAAGTCTCGGCGCGCTTCACCCTGGACAGTATGCCAGGCAAGCAAATGAGCATTGATGCTGATCTCAATATCGGGTTGATCGACGAGCATGAGGCAAAGCGCCGTCGTGAAGAGATTGAGAAAGAGAGCAATTTCTACGGATCCATGGACGGTGCCAGTAAGTTTGTAAAGGGAGATGCAATCGCCGGAATTATTATCATACTGATCGATATTATTGGCGGGCTGACCATCGGTATCGCGCAAAAGGGTATGTCCTGGTCAGAAGCACTGCAGACCTTCACGCTACTGACTGTGGGTGATGGGATCGTGACCCAGATTCCAGCGCTGATAATCTCTACAGGCACGGGAATAATCGTTACCCGGGCCACCTCAGATGCGTCCCTGTCACAGGAGATCAGTCGCCAGATTACCTCTTTCCCCAAGATTCTGGTGTTGATTGGGCTGGCACTACTTTTAATACTGTTTCTTCCTGGTCTGCCGGCACTACCAGTATTAACAGCCCTCGCTATCGTTGGAGCGCTGACATACTTTGCCATTACCAAGGGCAAGGTGTCTGTTACAGATGAGCCAGAGAATGAGGCTGAAGAGCCAGACGTATACCAGTCACTCGGGGTGGATCCACTGGTAATCGAGATTGGCCCGGGCCTTACGGAGGCTTTCACCGATGGCGGATCCTTTAATGAGCGAATTGCCAGCTATCGAAAGAAAAGTGCCCGAGAAACTGGCTTTGTGATTCCATCAGTAAAAGTCATGGATGGCGAAGGCCTCACGGAGACGGAGTACCAGATATTGGTAAATGACGTCCCGATTTCTTCCGGACACCTACATCTGGATAAATTGCTGGCCATCAACCCCGGTGATGCCGGTGAAGAGATAGAGGGAATAGAAACCAAAGAACCGACGTACGGTTTGCCGGCACGCTGGATTGATGAAGGCTCGCTACAGCTGGCCGAGTTAAACGGTTATACGATTGTCGATCCGGTTACTGTCTTGATCACCCACTTGAGTGAGATTCTGAAAAGTAGTGCGTCGGAGCTGTTAACGCGAAAAGAGGTCGAGCAACTCGTCAATCAGCTACGGCCCGATTATACAAGCGTGATCGACGAGCTGATTCCATCCCTGATGACCATGACAGATGTCCAGAAGGTGTTGCAAACCCTGCTTTCTGAACATGTTTCAATCAGGAACATGCCGATGATTCTTGAAGTTCTTGTAGACAAAGCTCGTATTAGCAAGGACACATCCTACCTTGCCGACCAGGTCAGGGAGCGGCTGGCTGGGCAGATATGTCGCCAGTTGGCTAATGACCAGAACGACTTGTATGTGATGGTCCTGGATCCGGCTGTTGAAAAAACCATCAATGAGTCGTTGCAGAGAATCCAGGAAGGTCGTGCACCGATGGACCCGAAATTCTCAGAGCAGCTATTAAAGCGTATTGCCGGCAATGTTGAAAAAATGATGTCTGCGAATATCAATCCGGTTTTGCTCTGTAATCACGGCATTCGTTCGTACCTGAGAGACTTCTCGTCCAAGGCAATACCGCAGCTGTCAGTATTGTCGATGAACGAAGTAAGTAAGAATGTGCAATTAAAATCTTTTGGTGTAGTCACCGTTTGAGGATGCAGTAACGATGGATAGTGTACTGGCAATCGCTGAGGCAAATATTTCTGCGCGCATGGAGCAGATCTCAGTAAGTAGTAATAATGTGGCGAATATGAGCACCACGGGGTATAGGAGCTCATTATTGGTAGAACCTTCTTTTGAGCGCGCCTATACAGAGGCCCAGGGTTCTATCCATAAAGGCCACTATACGCACGTGGATTTTACGCCAGGTAACATCCGTACTACTGGACGATCACTGGACTTTGCCCTCGCCGGTGACGGGTTCTTCAAGCTCGATACAACTTCAGGAACCTACCTGACCCGAAACGGCCAATTCAATATTGCAGAGGGTGGCCAGCTGGTCGGGGCCAATGGCTGGCCTGTGAGCCTTGTAGGGCAGCAGGCTCCGCTGGATCGCGATATTGAAGTGCGACAGGACGGCAGGATATTCAGTAAAGGTGAAGAGGTGGCCCGCTTCGATATCGTTATCTCTGATGGCAGCCAGATGGAGGAGGTCGCTCCAGGGCTATATAAGGTTGGGGAGTCTGGAGTGGAGGGGCACGAAAATCCGCAACTGATCCAGTCGCACCTGGAGGCATCTAACGTCAACATGCTACATGAAATGCAGAAAATGATGTCCGCGGTCCGGAGTATTGAAAGCTCACAAAAGATACTCCGGAATTACGATGCGCTTATGGATACTGCAATTACCACTCTTGGTGAATTCTAGGAAAGATCATGATTGATTCATTTTTCATCGCAGCAACAGGCATGCATGCACAACAGAAGCAGATTGACTCGGTGTCGAATAACCTCGCCAATCTGAACACGCATAGCTACAAGAAAAGCCACGTAGCATTTGAATCACTGATGGCCACCCAATTAGAAAAGTCCTTTCATGCGCCTTATGTAAGGGAAGGTACGGTAAAAGGGGTGGGAGTGTCCGCTGTCAAGCAGAACACGGATTTCAGTGCTGGCGAGATGATACAGACAGGGCGGGCGCTTGACGTGGCTATCAATGGCGAGGGCTTTTTCGAAGTCCAGTTGCCGGATGGTAGCTATGCCTATACCCGAAACGGTCATTTTGAGGTGAATAGCGAAGGGGTTCTCGTAACCTCTGGCGGGGCAATGGTAAGCCCGGGCACCGAGATCCCATTCGATGCAACTGACGTTGTCATTGGCGGAGATGGCGCGGTACAGGTGAAATATGCGAATGCACAGGAATTTGTCCAGGTGGGAAGCCTGGAGATTGCCCGTTTCGAAAATGAGTCAACCCTGGTTCCAATTGGTAGCAGCATGTACCTGAAAACAGAGCAGTCAGGAGACCCTGTTTTCTCCCGACCTGATGAGTTTGGTGCAGGAAAAGTTCGCCAGGGATACCTCGAAAGCTCAAATGTTGAAATGGTTGAAGAGATTACAACGATGATGGTTGCGCAGAGGGCATACCAGGCAAACTCACGGGTACTGCAAATGTCAGACCAGGTCCTGGAAATTATCAATAACCTGAAAAGCTAAAGCTGATGCTGGCAGCGCATTTGCTTAGCCTGGTTCTCTCTGTCGGGTCGTCTTCAGTCATGACAATTGACCTTAAGACCACTGTGGTTATTGAGTCGGCCTACCCCGTTCTCGGGGACCTCGCTGTAATCTCGCAGAAAACAGCAGGCAGTGATGCTTTAGATCTCGCGGGTGTACCTATCGGTGGTCCACTACTACCTGGGCGGAAATACAGATATAGCAGGGCAGAGGTGGAATATCACCTGAGACAGGCTGGAGTTGATCTATCAGGTATTGAATGGGGTGGCCCAGCTCGGGTGACGGTGAATCGTAAGCTGGGCCAGCTGGGTGCCCACCGACTCGAGCAGCGAGTCAAGGAAGAAGTGGCTGCAAGATTCGCGGTACCTTTGGAGAGCCTTGAGATATCTATCGATGATGGCTTCTCGATTGGCGTTCCAGATGGAGAATTTGGTCTGGATGTGCAGATAGAACAGTCAGCCCCAGCCAAGCAGATGTCGGCTCTTATTGCAGTCACATCAGCCGGAAGGTTGATACGGAAGGACAGAGTAAGGTTCTGTGTTTCTCTGTGGAAGCTGGCCATCACAGCAGCAACAGATATTCGCAGTAATACGGAGATCTCTCATAGCCTGGTTTCCAGGGAGTCTGTAGATGTACTGACCGCAAGAGGGGAGGTGGTTGAGTCACTGAGCGAATTGGCGGGAACAAGGGTGGTACGGCCGGTGCGTGCTGGACAGCCGATTGCCCTGGTCGATATAGAGCCGGTCCCTGCTGTACTGAAAAGTCGTGAAGTAGAAGTGATATATGCCAGCGGGAAGATAGCGATAAAAATGAAAGGGATGGCTCTTGAGGATGGGATTATAGGTGAAACTGTAATGGTCTCCATCCCGACATCAGATACACCTGTGACCATAAAAGTGACAGGAGAAAAACAGGGGAGGATAGAAAATGGCGTATGACGCAGGCAAAAAAGGTGTTTTATGCCTCATTCTGATGCTGGCGCCCGGGTTGGTTCTCGCTAATGGGGGACCTGGCTTTGAGGCCGAGCCAGAGGAAGAGTATCCCGAAGAGACCGGATCGCTCTATTCGGAAGAGACATATCAGTCCCTTGTCGAGGATCATCGCGCAAGATTTCTGGGTGATACGCTTACCGTGCTCATCCACGAGGCTGCAAGTGCAACAAGCAAAGCCGATACGGACACTGAAAAGAACTCCAAGATATCTGTCAGGGCCTCTGATACTCATAATACAGTTGGCGGTGACTTTCGGGGTTCCTCCGAGTTTGATGGTGGAGGTGTAGAACGGCGATCCGGGGAAGTGATCGGCAAGATCAGTACGACTGTTGAGGCAATCTTGCCCAACGGTGAACTCTTTGTGCGCGGCCAGCAGGTGATTTCGCTGAACAATGAAGCCCAGACGATTTTCGTCGAGGGACGGGTACGCCCAGAAGATATATCTGCCGATAACACCATTCTTTCTACACGACTGGCAGATTCAAATATCAAATTCCAGGGGGATGGTCTGCTCTCACGTAAAGAAACCCCTGGCCTGATATCTAGAGCGCTGGAGTGGCTATTTTAATGCGGTACGTTTATTCCTTTCTGAAGATTGCCGTGTTGATTTTCCTTGGGACCGGCTATTCATTGCATGTGAGTGCCGAAAGCGTTCGTCTGAAGGAGCTGGCCCGCCTCAAGGCCGATCGCGCGAATATGCTCGTTGGTTACGGTGTTGTGACTGGCCTGGCAGGCACCGGGGATAGCTACAATAACCGGCTTACCAAGCAGTCTATTAGCAACCTGGTCGAGAACCTTGGTCTCAATATCGATTCCCGAGACCTGAGGGCCAGGAACGTAGCTGCAGTAATGATCACGGCCTCGCTTCCTCCGTTCGCCCAGCCGGGTTCCAGTATTGACGTGACTGTAAGCTCTATGGGGGATGCGCGCTCCCTGCTCGGCGGAACACTCGTAACGACACCTCTGCTTGGTCCAGATCAAAGGATTTATGCCCTAGCACAGGGAGCTCTCTCGATCGGTGGTTATCGGTATGACCTCAACGGCAACCTTGTGCAGAAGAATCATCCGACCACAGGGACAATCGCCAATGGCGGTATTATTGAGCGTGCAGTTGCCAATGGACCAAGCGGGCGGGACAAGAGACTCACGTATGTCCTGAACACTCCTGACATTACAACTATCAGCCGAATTGTCGATACAGTGAATAGCCGGTTTGGTGGTGAGTTTGCAGCCGTGGTTGGTCCTGGCACATTCGAAGTCTATCCGCCACAGCAGGGTAATAATGGTCTGTACCAGTTCCTGGCGAAACTGGAGTCATTGACGATTAACCCGGATATCAGGGCGAGAGTTGTTCTCAATGAGCGCACGGGCACAGTGATTGCTGGTGGGGATGTCAGGATTTCACCTACCACTATTACACACGGCGATATGGTCGTCTCAATAAGCACAGATTTTTACGTATCCCAGCCAAATGTGTACTTCGGTCGAAATAATCTCCCGAATGTAAGCACTGAGGTGGTGCCGGATACGGAGATAAATGTAATAGAAGAAGAGTCCGTAATGATCAATATGCCAGAGGAAAGTAATGTGGCAGAGCTGGTAACTGCGTTGAGAAAAGTCAATGCCAGCAGCAGGGATATCATTACTGTATTACAGGGACTCAAGGCTGCCGGTGCGCTGCATGCGGAACTGGTGATTCAATAAGGGAGTTAGAAAAATGATAGATGAGTTATCAGGCTCAACATCTGCGCTGGTAAAGGTAATGTTGGATGCCAATCTGCAGTCCCAACGCTTATCTGCCAACAATATCGCAAATGTGAATAGTCGTGGATACAGCCCTATGGCCGTGGATTTTACCAGGCTCTACCAGGACGCGGAGGCCATCCTGCTTGGCAAGGGAGAGTCATCGGTCAATGAGCTGAATGCGGTCAAGGGGGCAGTCGGCTCAAGGGAATATACCCTGACACAGAATTCTGAAGTGTCTCTGGATATGGAGATGGTTCGTTTGAACCAGGCGGTAGTCCAATACCAGACATTACTTAAGGCGTTGGGAAAATATGGTGGCCTGGTGAAGATGGCCATTAACGGTGAGCAGGCGAAGTAAAATGAGCTATCTGGCAGTTTTTGATATCAGTGCTTCAGGCATGAGCATTGAGAAGTCACGTCTTGAGCTTGTCGCGACCAATCTCGCAAATGCGAATAAAACGCGGCCGGCGAGTGAGGCGCCATACAGTGCAAAGAGCCTGGTTTCTACTGCGGCATCAGCGTCATCCTTCTCCAGGGAGCTTGATGCGGCCGGACAGGTTCCGGCATACGGTGTTGAGCAAGCCATGATTCTCCAGAGCACAGAGCAGCACCGGGTCAGCTATGAACCGGCTCACCCTCACGCGGATAAGGATGGTTTCGTGAAGTACTCAAATGTTGACCTGCTTACGGAGATGATGTCGATGATGCGCTCTGTGCGGGCCTATGAGGCCAATGTAAAGGCGGTAAACGCCTATAAGGCCATGGTCCAGCAGGCATTGGAAATAGGAAGCTAAAACTATGGCGATAGAACCGATCAGTGAAATCGGCATTGAATCACTTGTCCCCTCAAGGCTGCAGCATTCTGAATCTGAAAACTTTTCATCCTGGTTTACCCAGCAACTGGGTGACCTCGATAACCAGATACAGAAATCCGAGGCGGCCCTGCAGGATCTGGCGTTGGGTAAGGCAGAGAACGTCCATGATGTTATGTTCGAGCTGGAAAAGAGTCGCACAGCGTTTCAGTTGACGTTACAAGTTCGTAACAAGGTGCTCGAGGGTTACCAGGAAATTATGCGAATGCAGGTTTAAGCCTGCATTTATAGGGGTTATTGATGAAGTTTTTAGAGGGAAAGCCGCTACTGTTTGGCGGCATCGCATTGATCGTGGTATTCCTGGTGGTTGCCTCGTACTGGATACTTTCCTCCGGTGAAGAGGTTCTGTTCAGGGAGCTCGCCCCAGAGGAGGTGGATAAGGTTTCCGCCGAGTTGAGCGTACGGTCGATAGAGCACAGTATTGACAGGGCCCAGGGCACAATCAGTGTGGCCAAGGCGGACCTGTCTCGTGCGAAGGAGACCGTAATGAACAGTGGCAATGCCTTTCGTGAAATCATTGGTTTCGAACTGTTCAATGAGTCAGATTTCGGCATCACCGATTTTGCCCAGAGGGTGAATTACCAGAGGGCATTGGAGGGTGAGCTATCCAGGACAATCGGTTCTCTAGATGATATCCGGCATGCCCGTGTTCATCTTGTGCTCCCGGAAAAGAAGCTCTTCTCTGAAGACGAGGAGAAAGTATCGGCCTCAATTACGGTATATCTCGATCCCGGAAAGGAAATCAGTGCTTCCCAGGTGGCAGGCATCAAGAAGCTGGTTGAGTCCTCGGTTCCCAAGATATTGCCCCAGGATATCTCCATTGTTGATCAGTCAGGCCGGGTACTTGAGGGCGGAGTGTCCAGCGGGGATGGTGTGGTTGGCGGCCAGCTACGCGAGAAGATCCGTACCGAAAAGTATTTGCAGGGCAAACTGTCGAATATTCTGGACGGAAGCCTTGGGCCGTCCAGCTATGTTGCCCATGTCGACGTATCTCTAGTGATGAATAATCGGACTGTCCAGACAGAGCGGTTGATATCGCCAGGGGACGGTGCCGGAATAAAGAAGATCAGGGAGACCGAAAGCCGCGGGGCGGGCGAGGATCAGGGCAGCCGTGACAAGTCCAGGGAGGTCAGTTACGAGTATGGCCGGGAAATCAGTAATACCGAGTACGCGGGATACGACATCGCGCGGGTGAGTGTAGGGGTAGTCATCGATACCGGGCTTGAGGGTGTGAAGACGGATGACGTCCGGGATCTTGTCTCTTCGGTTCTGGGTATGAAGCCGGACCGCGGTGACACAGTTACCGTGATCAGGAACAACATTGCACTCAAAAAAGCATTTGATAAATACAATCAACAACCGCTACCAGAGGCCCCTGAACAGGACCGGCCGGAACCCTCTCTCGCGGTTCCCTCACAGTATATCCTGATCGCAATCGCACTGTTGCTGGGTCTTGGTGCCATCCTTATGGCAGGCAGGATGATTACAGAGCGTTCCAGGGTACGCAGGGTTTCTAGGCAGCTTCAGCAATGGGCTGAGCTCCCCAGTAATGTGGTGGAATACAGTGATAGATGAGAAGCAATTGGCGATAGATATCTTTCTCCTGCCTCGAAGAAAGCGCGAGAAAATGCTATCCGGCCTACCGGAATCACGCAGGGAGATCCTTGAGAGCTATTTCGCCAAATTTAAGGCCGCGGCTGACGATAAGCCAGAGCACGGAAAGCCCATGTTACCGGTAGACTTCAGCAGGTCGTCTATGGTGGCCGAGCAGTTGCCAGGTGGCTCCGCGGCACTTATCCGTCGTGTGGACAGGCTCCTGGCAGGCGATGACCAGGCTTTTCCAGAAGCCCTTGGAAAAGCGCTGCAGGACTACTGTCGCTCCTCCAATGAGGTGAAGAATGCCAACCAGCGTTAAGAGAAAGCTTCTTGGTGCCCTGTCCGAGGGAGATGTTACTCATGCACCAGAAACAGCATCAGCTGAGTCTGTTGCCCCTCCTGCGGAGAACATGGAAGAGATAAAGTGGCGCATGCACCAGATGGATGCAGAAATTTTGCGCTTGCGTGAAGAGCTGGCCCGGAGTAGGGCCGCGGCAGAGCAGCTCCAGGAATCTCTTGCAAGAGCCGATGAGGATGCTTACCAGGCGGCGATGGAAAGAGGTCGTGCAGATGGTGTGAAAGCCTATGAAGACAAGATCCAGGAGATTGAGTCTCGCCATGGCAGGGGGCTGGAGGAATTGATGCAGCTGGTTTCCTCCGCGATGCAGGAAGAGCGCCAGTTTATTCAGCAGAATATTGCCGATACCGTTGCCGTATCGGTAGCCAGGATCATTGGAGAGAGCCGAATCAACCCGAATTACCTGGCTGACAGCATCTGCAAAGTTGTTGAGGAGCTTCGCAGTCGAGGTAGAGCGGAGGTTATCCTGGGAGAGAAACTCCATAGTGCGCTCTCGAGGAGCCGTGCGACCTTCGAACGGGTTTCCCAGCTCGCATCTATCAGCTGCAAGCCTGAGCTGGAGCCCTTTGGAATCCTGGTTGACGTTGAGGATGAAGTAGTCGATGCCGGCTATGAGTCCCAGGTTCGCAAGGTCCACCAGCTGATCTCTGACTATCTGGGCTCGCGCAATGCTTGAGGAACTCAACCTCCGGATTCAATCCGCAAACTTGCTCGAGTCATACGGCAAGGTTGAGGAGTTTGTGGGCCTCAGTGTCAAGGCAAAAGTCCGGGATGCCTTTTACGGCGAGGTATGCACTATCTCCAGTAGCCGGGGCCATAGCCTGGATGCGGAGGTAAAGGGGTTTCGGGATGGCAAGGTCGTCCTTCTGCCCTATGGGGATCTTACGGGGCTAACCCCTGGCTGTTTTGTCAGGAGAACGCACTCTGTTCTCCAGGTCCCTGTCAGCGATGCCATGCTTGGCCGTGTACTTGATGGAATGGCGAGACCTATAGACAGTGGGCAGCCCGTTAGTAAAGGCGCAAGCAGGCCGCTTCGGGCCGGTTCTTTGTCGCCTATGGATCGGGGCCGTATCAATACCGTGCTGGAGACCGGGGTCAAGGCCGTTGACAGTATGCTCACGATCGGTGAGGGCCAGAGGATTGGTGTCTTCGCCGGAGCAGGTGTAGGGAAGTCCTCTCTCCTGGGTATGCTAACCAGTGGTGTAGATGCTGACATTACGGTAATTGCCCTGATTGGGGAGCGCGGCAGGGAGGTCAAGGATTTCCTCGAGGAGGTTATTACTCCCGAACAGCGCCAGAGAACGGTAATTATTGCCGCGACGGCGGATGAGCCGGCAGTTATGCGGGTGAATGCGGCTTTTACGGCGATGGCTATCTGTGAGTTCTTTCGCGATCAGGGTAAGCGGGTATTCCTCGCTATGGATTCGCTGACAAGGCTGGCAATGGCGCAACGGGAAGTCGGCCTGGCAGTCGGTGAGCCCCCCACTGCCAGGGGTTACACCCCCTCGGTGTTTGCCTTGCTGCCTGAACTGGTAGAGCGCGCCGGCAAGAAAGAGGGTGCCGGAAGTATCACTGGGGTGTACACCTTGCTGGTCGAAAACGAGGAGGCTGAGGATCCGGTGGCTGAGTGTGCCCGAGCCATACTGGATGGCCATATCGTGCTTAATCGCTCAATTGCGAATGAAGGGCGATATCCTGCGATTGACTATCTCTCAAGTATCAGCCGACTGGCAGGAAAGCTTCAGTCCCCACGTGAGCAGCAGCTTTGTAGAAAATCACGGAGTCTTATCAAGGCATATATTGAGGGGAAAGAATTAATCGGCTTGGGCGCCTACCAGGAAGGGCAGAATGCCGAGGTTGACCAGGCACTCGATCAGGTGCCAAAGCTGTATGCGCTTTTCCGGCAGGATGGAAGTGCAGATATGGATCGTGCCGGCGTTTACCTGCAGATGGCCAAGATCATGGGTGAAGCATGAGTGAACTGGCCCAGCTGAATAGTCTGCTGAAAATCAGTCGCGCGGAGATCGGGCAGATCATGGCAGATATTGCAGAGTTAAATTCCTCTATAGACCGGTTGGTGGCGGAGGATGCCCAGGCAGGGAAGGACATCTCCGCTGCCGAGTTGGCGTATCGGGCGATACTCAGGGACGACCTGACGGCGTTCAAGCTAGAACAGCTATCCCTGATACGGGAAAGAGTTGTGTATTTCGAGGCCCGCCAGGTACAGCTTCGTACCCAGTTGAAGGAATTGCGTGAACGCGCTGACTCACTAAAGGCCTCGGTTCAGGCTCGCGATGGAAAATGTAAGCGATATGAAGAGCGAATCGCAGAATTGAGAAGGGATATTGGACGACGTAATGAAAGACGGCGTGATCGTCTCTGTGAAGAGCACATCCTGACAAAGTGGGCTGCCTATGAAGGTCGTTGATTTGCCAACTACGGCTAACGTTGCGGGCGCCAACTTGGGGTCGAACAAAAGGGATCTTGGCTGGGAAAAAGAGTTCCTGCAACAGCAGTCACGTTATTCCGGTGGGGACTCCAGGGGCGGTGTCGAAAATCGCACAGCTGATAAGACGGAGGTGGCGGCAACAGCTGGTCGCCATCGACCCCCGGCCCCAGCGGGCAAGGTGGCGGAGCTGGCGCGGCAGCCCGGGCCGCTGGCCCGGCAGGGGCATGGCCTGCCCTCACCGGGGGAGAAGATGGCAATTGGTGCCTATAAACAGCTTGGTGCGCTCGGTTCCCGCCCTGAGGGGCAGCGTTTGGTGCAAAGTGCGCTGAGCCGGTTGGGCACGCCCAATTTACCGCGGGCTTCCGGTCTCCGAACCTTTCTGGCACGTCTCAGGGGACACCTGGTGGTGGATAGTAAGGGGGGCGTATCAATCTGGATTGGAAAAAAACTGGACGGTAACGAGAAAAAAGCAGTCATTGAGTACGTCAAGGCTGCGCTTCGGGAAAACGGGCTGGTGCTCAGGCAGTTAACTGTGGCCGGGGCGGTCGAGAAAGTTTAATAAATACAAAGGTGGGCAAGTAAATGGATATAGGCACGCTAGGGGCAGTAAATTCTACCTCCACACAGCAGCAGCAGACTGCAACCGTGAACCAGGAGGACCTGTTCAACATCCTCCTGACACAGCTGAACTACCAGGACCCGCTTGAGCCGATCGATAATGCCGAGTTTATTTCCCAGCTGGCGCAATTTACCAGCCTGGAGCAGGCGCGCCAGACTAACGAGAGTATCCAGTCGCTGATCAAGATTGAAGCGGCAAACCAGGCGATCGGCATCCTCAGCAGGACGGTCGAGGTGGCAACTGAAACCAGTCGGGAGCTGGGGGATGTAATTTCCGTAAATTTCAATTCCGGGTCACCAGTTCTAACCATTGAGACCTCGGATGGCCGTTTCTTGACCGACATTCCTCTTTCCCAGGTACAGGCAGTAGGTAGCTAATTATGTTGAGTACTGTTTTTTCCAGCCTTGCAGGCTTGCAGACGTTCAGTAAGGGCCTTGACGTTATCAGCGGGAACGTGGCCAATGTGAATACACCAGGATACAAGGGTAACCAGGCGGTCTTTGCCGATGTTTACTATGGCTACCAGTACTCCGATGGTGACCGCCCATACCTGGAGAATGGCATTACCGGCGCAGGTTCCGAGGTTATCCAGACCACAATCAATTTTTCGCAGGGCGACCTGCGGGATACCGGTAATGACACCGACCTGGCGATCGATGGCGAAGGGTTCTTTATCCTGGAAGAGGATGGCAAACGTTTCTATTCCAGATTCGGGCAATTTTCATTTGATAACGACGATTACCTGGTATCGCCTTCGGGTGCAAAGGTAATGGCTCTCGATGACGCCGGAAACCTGGTGCCCCTGAGCCTTGATGGCTTGAAAACCATGCCGGCAAGGCCAACAGAAAACCTCACTTTCCTGGGCAACCTGTCACTGGGTTCAACCCAGCACGTGATTTCGGATGTCGAGGTAATCGACTCGCTGGGCTCTACACAGGTGCTGACCCTGACGTTTCGCAACAATAACGCGAATACACCCAGGAGCTGGTTTGTAGACGTTCGTGATGCTGATAACAACCTGGTGGCATCGGACCTGGAGATACGCTTCCAGGATAACGGGTCCCCGGCCGACGGCTTCAATACGGTGTCGTTCGACTTCCAGCCCCAGGATCGGGCCAACCAGAATATCACCCTCAATTTTGGCGATGTTGGGTCATTCGCTTTTGCCACCTCCTTCTCGGGCGCATCAGCCTCCGACCTGGCGCTTGAGGATAATGACGGTTACCAGCAGGGAGCCCTGCTTGGACTGTCCTTCAATGAGGATGGTGTGCTGGAAGCAAACTACAGCAATGAGGAAACCCAGCAGGGCCAGCAGATCGCTCTTGCACACATCCATGACAAGCAGGCGCTTACCCAGCTGGGCCAGGGGCTATTCGAGGCCAATCCACAGCAAACAATCGAGATCGGGCAGCCAAACCAGGATATCTATGGCCTGGTACTCGGGCAGAAACTCGAGGCATCCAATGTTGAGCTGTCCCAGCAGTTTACGGACATGGTCGTGGTTCAGCGCGGCTACCAGGCATCCTCGCAGATGCTGACAGCGGTTAACGAGATGATGCAGCAGTTGCTGGAGGCATCCAAGTGACGATCGTGACAGACGTTATTCGTGATTTCGAGTTTGTCGGTAGCCAGCGTCTAAAACGACTGCGCGCAGAACTTGAGCCCCGTCTCGAGGCCTTTGAGGCGGGATGGTGGCATGGCGTAAATACCCTGAAGCTTGTGGATGTGTGCGAGTTCTACACAGAGTCGTCACTTTACCATGACTATCGTATTTTCAGGAATATTCGCTTCGGTGATGAAAATATCATCTTTGTCGGTGATTCGGCGGTCTGGCACGAACTGTTTTCCTCGCTTTTTGAAGGTGAGTCGCTGGAGAGCGATGAACTGGAGCATCACATACTGCAACGGCTGTGCGAGGATTTCTGCCGCCGAATGGTGCCTGATGCGGATGGTGAAAGCATTAGTGTCGACGACCATGACGAGTCGGTAAACCGGTATGGAAGCGGTTGCGTTGCACTTGAAATGGACGTCCGCGGCATCCCGGTCTCGGTACTGCTAACACGTGGAATATGGAAGGGGCTGCTTGGGCCTGTGAAAACTGAACCCAGCAAAGGCGTCCAGCCGTTAAACAGTGCGGTGGGTCCCCAGAATACGTTGCTCCGGGCATATTTCAAAGCCAGTGATATTCCATGTGAGTCAGTAATGGATTTGAAGCCTGGTGACTTTGTCCCGTTGGGCCAGGATTTTACCGGCGTGGTCAGCGTGTCTTGTGGCTCGCAGCCAGACCTGTTTGCGGCTGTCCTGGGTAAAACGGATGAAAACCGGGCTATTAAAATTACGTAACAGTTGAGAGGTAGTTATTGTGGAAACTTTGGATGTGGAACTTCAGGAATTGACGCAGGACAGTGAGGGCGCGACCGTTGTTCCTCCATCAGTGGATATGATCCGGCATGTGCAAGTCGAGCTTCGCGTCTCCGTCGGTAGTGCCCGTATATCCGTGGAGGAGCTGTTTAACCTGAAAAAAGGAGAACTTCTTTCCCTGGATAAAAAGGTTGATGAGCCCGTGGATGTATTTGTTAACGGTGCATTGGTTGCCAGGGGTGTATTGGCCTCGCAGGGCGATTCTCTGGGTGTCAGGATTACCGAGATTGATAATGCCAACAAAGCGGTATCCTGACAGGCATAAGGAGTCCCAGTGGTGAAATGTCGGGCAAATGGACTGCGGTTTGCAGCCGTGCTGTTAGTTTCCAATAGCCCTGTTGCTATGGCCCAGGCAGGGACTGATTTCCTTGTCTGGACCTTTGCCAAGGCGCTGCTTTCGGTGCTGGTGCTTCTGGGCCTGACTTTTGTTGCCCTAAAGGCCTATGTTCACTGGCGGGGGCAGGGCAGTAGTACTGGCGGTAACACTGCCGAAATAGGCCTGCAAGAGCGAAAGCGTGTCAGTAATAGCCTTACGCTGTATTCAATTTCCTGGAAAGGCAAGGAATACCTGGTAGCGGAAATGGGGAACAACCTCACCGTAGTAGATAAAACAGAAAAAGATGTAGAAGCATGAGGTCATTGTTGTTCATTCTCCTGGCTCTTTTGCCAGGGATTGTTGCCGCTGCCGATGTGTCATTCCCTGGTGTTGATATCCAGTTTGATGATGGGGGCGCGGATCTAAGCCTGGCGCTGAAGATTCTGCTGGGTATGACGGTGCTTAGCCTTGCGCCGGGCATCCTGATAGTCATGACCTCCTTCACCCGTATCATCCTGGTGCTGGCTATGTTGCGGCATGCGTTGGGCATGCAGCAGACACCGCCAAATATGGTGCTGGTCAGTCTTGCGCTGATACTCACCCTGTTCAGCATGAAGCCTGTCATCGAGGAGATTAACAGTCAGGCATACCAACCCTATACAAATGAGGAAATCGGCTCCGAAGCCGCCCTTGATCGGGGCGTGCAGCCCCTGCGGAGCTTCATGCTGCGGCAGACCAGGGAAGAAGACCTTGAGTTGATCTACGAGATAATGGCCGACGACCCTCCTGGCAAGGTTGATGATGTGGAACTCTCTGCACTGGTGCCCGCATTCCTCCTCAGCGAACTCAGGACCGCGTTCCAGATTGGCTTTATCATTTTTATCCCATTTCTGCTTGTGGATATTGTTGTGGCCAGCATGTTGATGTCACTGGGTATGATGATGGTCCCGCCGATGATGATTTCGCTTCCTATCAAGATCCTGGTGTTTGTCCTGATTGATGGCTGGAGTCTCGTAACCCTGTCATTGATGAACAGTTTTGTGTAGAGCGCGCCAATGGCAGGGATGCTCGATAGTTCCAGTCAAGAAGCAGCACTGTGGGATTCGTTCTCAGAGGGTGACCGTTCCGCAAGGGAAAAGTTGATTCTCATGCATCGCGGTCTCGCTGCGAAGATTGCGGGTAAATTTTATGCGGGCCGGATTGTCGATACGGTCTCATACGAGGATTACCTGCAGTTTGCCCTGCTCGGGCTGATTGAGGCTCTCGACCGCTTCGATATCCGCGAAGGGGTAAAGTTTTCGACGTTTGCCGGTTACCGGATTCGGGGTGCAATCCTTAACGGGCTCCCGAAAATGACCGAAAGCGCGAGCCAGTACGAGTTCTATAAAAGGGCCATGGAAGAAAGGAACGAATCGCTGATAGGTAATGGCGATGTCGATTTCGCAGGCTTTGTCGATGCGATCCTGAACCTGGCAGTGGGATTCCAGCTGGATGCAATCATGGCGGGTGAGCAGGCCCGTGACCATGGTGACCCCTATGCCAGCCATCATTACGACCAGCTTTTGCGCAGTATTTCAACGCTGGTGAAAAAATTGCCTGCCAAGCAGTATATGGTAGTGCGTGGTCACTATTTTGAATTCAAGTCCTTTTCCGATATCGGCCAGGAGCTGCAACTTTCCAAAGGGCGAATCTCCCAAATCCACAAGGAGGCCCTGACTCGCCTTCGTGAACTTCTCCGACAGCGGGACCATGTAAGCCTCGTCTAGCCCGCAGCCATTCACCTTGCCATTCCCTCGATAAAGCCAATCCAGTGCCCTGTGCTGTTCAGGACGTGTCTCTCTCCCAGTGGGTTGTGATTCGCGTCACATAAATGAATCGTGCGCCTAAACGTTAGTTCTCCCGACAGGAAAACCAGACAAATCAAGAAAAATTGCACGGCCGCGCTCGTGCCAATTGAATTCCTGGGGAACTCAAAATGTCTGTAACTCTTGTTGGCGGTAACGAACTGGGCCTGCTGGACTCTTCTTACGCACTCCTGAACGATAATAAACGCACGGCCAACAACCAGGTGGGCGGCGACGAGAAGCTGTACGTCAACGTCTCCAACGGCAACCTGCTCATCCAGCACCAGGACGCCTACCTGCCCAGCATGGGTGACGACTTCAACCTGGTGCGCACCTACAACGCCCGCGGGGCCGCCAGCGATGCCCACGGCCACGAGGACGCCCGCTGGTACTTCTCCACCGGCATCCGCCTGGACGTCAAGCAGGGTGGCCAGTACCTGGAGGTCCGCTACGGCGATGGCAGCCTGTACGATTACTACTGGGATGAGGCCCGCCAGCTGTATGTGTCGGTGGACGGCGCCGGCGCCTACGAGACCATCCGCGACCTG
>NZ_JBISER010000016.1:0-18243 GCF_044383805.1 Microbulbifer sp. JSM ZJ756
CCAGTTTGCCTGACGACCATAGAGTTGTGGAACCACCTGATCCCTTGCCGAACTCAGAAGTGAAACGCAACATCGCCGATGGTAGTGTGGTGATTCGCCATGTGAGAGTAGGTCATCGTCAGGCTTCTAAATAAAAGAAAAGGCCACCCAATTGGGTGGCCTTTTTTTTATTTAAAAACTCCGACGGTGAATTAGTGCCGAGCATCTATGAGAGTAGGGCTAAACCGCGCGCAGACGAAGCACAGCTTCGTGCACGGTTTAGCGACCGGCCATGGATGGCCGGGCCGGGGCCAGATCGAACAATCTGCAGCTGCGCCAGGGATGGCGACTCAACAGCCCATCGCCCCTGCATGCAGGCTTCAATTGCAAAAGCCCTGATCGCTAACGCGGTCAGGGCTTTTTTTATGCCTTCAGATGACCTACGGTCAGGTGATGGCGCACATCCCTGTATGCCACCATTCGGGCGACCTAAAGGTCGTGCTAATTTGCGTGGGCAAATTGGTCAGGCTTTTCTAAATCAAAAAAGGGTCACCCAAACGGGTGGCCCTTTTTTGATTTAGAATTCCAACCGATGAATTAGCGCCCGGCCAAGGAATCCGGGCCGGGGCCTGATCGAACATACTGTCGCCGCGCCGTGAACGGCGACTCAAAGACTTTTGCCTGTACATACACACGTCTTTTCAAAGGCTCTGTCGCCATCATGTCCGGCCCCTTTTATTCACAGCGCCCGCTGATGAATGGTGATTCCCGGGCAGTCCTGTCTGCACCGGCCTTTACCCGCCAGGTCTTCTCCAGGATAACAAGCACCGGATTTCCCCCATCATAGTTAACGCACCAGGCTGACAGGAATCGACTGGTGTGGGTAGATGAAAGAAGTGTCAGCAGGGCCGCGCAAGGTGATTATTTATACGCCTGCAATTTGCGACGCAGACGCTACGCTCGGGACCTATATCCCATGGTTATGCACAGCTCTATCCATGTTTTCTGTTAGTAACAGGGTGGCAAACAGTTTGTCACCTGGCTGGGTAGAGGGCATTCCCTGTGCATATTTTACCAGTGGCGCTGCTGGTAGGAGCTTACAGTGAGCCTCAGTTACCGCTGGGCGGATGGGGCAGGCCTGGGAATCGGGGGTGTAGTTGCGCCAGTGCTCGTTCGGCCCCGGATTGTGCATAACGCCTCGATAGTTGTATCTCACGCCCTGTGACTTTCCGTTTTTTCCAGGGTAGTGACTGGAGCGCGGTATGGGATGACGATCGAGGCTACATCTCCGTCGGCGGTTCGCGACTGTTCAATTTCCAGCGACATGATTCGTGGCGCCAAAGAGCGCGGGATACATTGTGCCGGCTGCCGCATCACAGGTTCGGCACGATTGATTTTTGCTCGTAGTTGAGCTCGCGCCGTAGAGAGCCGCCCAGAGCGCTGTATCCCCACACTATTCACAGCTTTGTCCAGATTTTCTGTGTATGAAGCGGGACCGGCCGCTGTCATAGAGAGGGCCGAACTTACTGATTTTTCGGTTGTTTTTTTGAGCGCCGGGGACGGAGTGGCAGGAT
Source organism: Microbulbifer sp. JSM ZJ756 (assembly GCF_044383805.1). Lineage (NCBI taxonomy): Bacteria > Pseudomonadati > Pseudomonadota > Gammaproteobacteria > Cellvibrionales > Microbulbiferaceae > Microbulbifer > Microbulbifer sp. JSM ZJ756. The sequence goes on from NZ_JBISER010000016.1 coordinate 1,554, forward strand.
GGCTGGGTCAGAGGCGGTATTCCAGTGATTATCCACAGCGTTTTCCAGAGAATCTGTGAACAGGCGATAACAGCCGCGCTTTCCACAGATGGAGCGGCTGCTTACCCTCGTAAAATATGTGAACAAAATGTCCGGGGGAGGGGCAGGCGCTGGGATATGCAGGGCGGCTTCATGTCAACGACCAGTCTCTGGTCATGGATAACGCTGCCCTGGCCTTTTCAGGAATCCTTGAGGCCGAATTCCCTCAGGATCTCCCGACGGGTCCACAGTGACCAGTCTGTCGGTGGCTCAGCGGTACTGGCCCCATCGGGCAGGATACCGCGGTGCTGGCCCGGCCAGGCCAGTACAGCCGGCGCGCGCCCGGATTCGAACTGATAGAAGAGTTCAGGCGCCGGTAGCAATTTCTCCAGGCCCCGGAGCAGGGGGAGCCAGGTGAGGGGGAGAATTGCCTCGGCCAGTTTCCAGGAGTTTTCCATTTTGCCGCGGTAGGTTGCCGCGAAATACTCAAAGCGAAGACGTGCTGCAGTAAGCGCCACTTCCTCGTCGATATGGAGGCAACCCCGGGTTTGCCGGACTGCACAGGGGATGCAGATACCAGCGGGGAGGGAATGCTGGTTGCCAATGCTCCCAGGCAGGCGCCAGCCTGCCTGGTCTGATGCACAACCGCAGCCAGGACAGGCTTCAATTCCCTTTTCCTCTTTCTCTTCTGTCACCAGTGATGATTCATCGGCGGGAGAAGGGGCCTCACCGGGTTGCCAGAAGGTATATCCAGTATCGAAATACTGGTGTGAGAAGCGCTGTACATGCCCGACAAAGTCGAATGCCTGCTGGATCTGCTGCCGCTCCCGGGAGTCGGCGCGGCGGTAATCGTCATGGTTCAGGGTCGTGAGGCAGGACTGGCAGAGAGTCAGCGGGCTGTCTGCAAACGACGATCGCATCATTTCCAGGTCTGTGCCTATCCAGGCGCTGCGTTCACCGGAATCCAGGGCGCCGCAGCACGGCAGCAGATGCACCCGCTGCCAGAACTCCCGCCGTCGGTCCGCGTCCTCTACCTCCGGCACCTCAACCCCAAACACCATTACCGGGTGTCGCCGATAGGTCCAGCCAACCGGTGTGGGCTCCAGGGAACTGAGTGATACCTGCATCCCCTCGTTTAACTGTATCTCTATCGCCTCTGCTGTGGGTGCTCCCTGGCTGGTTGGCGCATCCGGTGGCGTTGCCGCTGTTTCCGGTCCTGGCTGCAGCGATGGCCCGGGGCGCGGGGCGTCGGGATCGCCGTTATCGGCAAGGACCTGCCTGCTGGCGTGGCGAAGGCTGGCCAGAGCCTGTTTCCACATGGCCACTACAGCGCCTCCTCGAGTATCTGGTGGATATGCGCCTCTGAATCCGTGATCACCCGGAAGGCCACACGGCGGGATTTCTCCGCATCCTCGCTGCCATCGGTATGCAGTACCGGCCTGGCCGAGGAGTAGCCTACCGCAGCCACGAGGGATTGCATGGTGGCTGCCTCGGCGGCGGGCACCAGGGTGTGTACAAAGCGCAGGACTGCGCGGGAGCGTTCCTGTGACAGCGCAAGGTTATTGAAATAATTGGCCTGCGGGCCGACATCGCCGCCCCATTCGGAGCTTGTATGGCCCTCAATATGGATGGCGCTGATTGAGTCCATGTACGGCTTCAGCGCGCGTATATAGCGTGGGAAAAAAGATCGCATGACCTCGGTGGCAGTACGATTCATTTCCGCTGCCCCGGCCTGGAACATCGCATCGGAATTGTTGAAGGCGATAGCCAGCTTTTCCTTGTCGATGCTCGCACCCCAGCGGGGCAGGTCATTCCTGAACTCATCGCGCAACGCCTGGTAAATGGCCAGCTGGTTGTCGCGATAATCCTCGGCCAGTGCGCGAATTTTTTCGCGCTCTTCCATCACCGAGCGCATCATCACTACGGCAATACACAGGAATACCATCATCAATCCTGCCATCAGGTCGGACAGGCTGACCCACTCCGAATCTTCGCTGGTGGCCTGGAGCCCGGGCTGCTCAGGACGCATGCTCGACATCCTGCTGTGGTGTCATTTCAATGACCCTCTGCATCTGGGCTACAAGCTGGCGGTAGTCCCGGGTGAACTGGCCACTGATGGTTGCCAGTGCCTCGCCCATGCCGGTAAATACCAGGTCGAGCTCCTCGGAAACCTTGCGATCGATATTTTCATACTGGTGTCGCAAGGCGATATCGGTGTTCTGCAGATCGGTACGGATGATCTGCGTGAGCGCATCGAGCATCTCGCGATGAGTGCTGGCCATCCCCTGGGCAAGTTCCCGCATGGCGGTGCGGTGCATAACGCTGCTTTCCTCGACAAGCTGCTGGAGCCTTTGCGGCTCGATCAGGGACAGTCGCTCCAGCAGCCCGGACAACTTGCTGTAATGTTCTTCGACCTGGCTGGACTGGGTGCTGATAAGCTTGTGTGAATGCTCGACATTCTCCGCGATTTCCCGCTGGGAGCTGGCCAGCTGCTGGCCCAGTCCCTCCAGGCGGGGCTGGATCTCCGGGACCATTTCCGCCAGCGCATGGGAGGCTTTTTGCTGCGCCGCCAGCAGGTTATTGGTCTGTTCGAGCTGGGCCTGTTGCCGCTCGATCAGTTCGCTGAGCCCGGCGCCCAGTTGTGGCAGGGCGGCAATCCTGTCATGCAGAGCGACCAGCTTTTCCTGTTCATCTGCCAGCCGGGCAAGCTGCTGTCCGCAGCGTTCACTCCAGTCATTGACCTGTTCACCATGATCCCGGTACTGCTGCGCCAGGCTTTCAAGTGCCGGTAGCAGGTCCCCGAGCCGGTCGGAGAAACGATTCAGGTTGTCGCCGAACTGGTGTGTGAGCCGCTCATTAAAATGCGCCACAATGGTTTCCAGCTGGCCGGTCATGGTGGTGCTGGCACTGCGGGCAAGGCTATCGAGGCTCTGGTGCAGTTCCCCGCGCAGGGCAACCAGGTTTTCATTGAGGTCCGCGATCCCCACCGTGGCGGGGCGCTGCTTGCCGGGTATGCGGATCATGCGCGTGATGACCCTGATCAGCAGGGAGAGGGACAGCCCGACCACGCTGGTGATAAACGCCGTCTTCAAGCCGTCCATCAGGATCGCAATGCTGTTGTCGATGTCGTCCAGGGAAAAATCGAACAGACCGATGATAATGCCGAAAAATGTCCCGAGAATACCCAGTGATGTCATTATCCCCGGCGAGTGCTCGACAAATTCCGGCGCAGCGCCAGTAATCCGGAAGACCAGTGCAAGCGCGGTCAGTGCCAGCATCAGGATGATAAACACCTCGGTCACCTGTGCGGGCGTCATCAGGGAAAAGAAGTGTTGCAGTAACTCAGACATGATTGTGGCCAGCTGTTTTCTGTAATGTCAGTTCGTGAAAAAGCGTCCCGCAGGGAAGTTTACCGTGTCCCTGGGCAACCAGGCTCAGGTAGGGCAGGGCGCGCATTACCTCGGTAATACTGTTGAAGTTCCGTGGGCGGTCGCCATGGGCGGGGATATGGATCTTGGTTGAGCCGTCGGACTGGATCTCGAAAATACCCGGGCGTGAGGGCAGGGCAGAGTGTTTTAACACCACCAGGTGTAGCAGGCCCCGGGGACGCAGGTTATTGACCAGTAAGTGACTCAGTAGTGACACTTCTGCCGGGGTGAAAAAGTTGATCAGGTCCCACAGGAGTATTGCGTCGAGCCCCTGCTCGGGTAATACCTGGCGTAGGGCGGACTGGGCCGCTTCCGAAAAGGGGGTGCCGCGATCCAGTTGCCAGCGTATCTGGGTATACAGGTCCTGGACGAAAAGCTCACCCACCTGCTTCTGCAGCCCGTCGATATTGCGACCGGTTCTCGGGCCGCAATCGAGGACCGTACTGACCGGAGACTTGCGTGCTTTTTCCAGCACCTCTGACAAACCGGGCAGCCGAATGGCCTCCACCGGTCGCTGGTTGAAATAGGAGCTGACATCGCTGGCTCCACCCGAGCGGATACGAGCCTGTGGCCTGGAATTACCATATTCCAGCATATGCTCAATCATATCCTTGCGCATGCCTTCCCGCTGCAGGGTAGAGTTGCGCAGGGTGAAAGAACCCATAACCTGCATCAGGGACAGGGTCGAATAGCGGTAAGCCGGCAGGTCGGGCAGGTTTGCATCGAAGCCGGTCTCGAAGGTGAAATTTCCCACGTGGCGAAAGCTGGCGGGTTTTTCCGGCAGTGTCTTGCCGGTATACATCATCGTATGAAAAATGGTCCCCGGCTTCAGGTTCGGCTCCAGTAGCTCGAGCAGGTAGCGCAGTAGTTCCGGGGGAAGGAAGTTGAGCAGGTCCCAGCAGAGGACAACGTCCAGCTTTACCCGCTCGGGCTTGGGGACCAGGTGATCGGCGAGTGCTTCCCTGTGTTCCAGTCCGTTACCGTGCTCCGTAAAGAACTCGATCAGGTCCTCGATATAGCATGGGCAGTTAAGTTGCAGGAATGCGTCTGTGGTTCCCGAGGACAATGGCCCCAGGTCGAGAATACGACAGCCGGGCTGGACAATTTCTTCAATAAGAGCTGCCAACCCGAATGAGTGATGCTGCATATGGCAGGTCCTGCGTGGTCACGACAAAATCGCGCGCTAGTGTACGGATTTTGTCGTGACCTGCTGTTAACCAGTTGAGGTTATTCCTCTTTTTCTTTCTGGTCGTCTTTTTTCTTGTCTTCCTTGGCGGCTGCCTTGGGTTGGGTGAAACTCGGGGTTTCCGGGATTTTGCTGTCGAAAGCCGAGCCGGATTTCTTACCTGATGCCTGCTTTGCAGCTTCCGCCGGCGGCAGGTTGGGGTGTACGAGCTTTTCCTTGAATTCCTTGTGACGCTCCTTCATCTCGGAATCCGTATCGACCATATCCATGGAGCCGCGGAACTTACCGCCATCGTCCAGCTTGATGCGGGGGGCGATCAGGTTGCCTTTCACTGCCGCGGTGCGGCGGATCTCGATCAGTTCATCAGCCAGGGCATCGCCGGTCAGCTGCCCCTCCACCACGATGTTCTTGGCATGGATATTGGCGTTGAGTTCGCCGCCCGCGCCCACAGAAAGGTCGTGCCCTTCCATGATCACGGTTCCCTCGATGGTGCCTTCGATATGCAGGTTTTCTGTGCCGACCAGTTCGCCGCGGAACTTGATGTTCTTGCCGATTACCGACTGTTCCTTTTCGGTTGCGGCAGCACTGCCGTAGCCACCACTGGCCTTGGGTTGTTCAATGATCCCGTCCATAAAGGACTTGGCGTTCTCGTCTTTGTTCTCGAGGATATCGTCGATAGCCATGCTTGTTTCCTCCGCCTTATGCAGCTGGCATGGGCCCGTGCGGGAGCACGGGAGGGCTGGGGTTGGATATGTGCCCGGTTGTGGTGGGCTTTATTTTCAGGGCAGCGTCATGTCTGCCGGTACCACGCTGGAGGCCGGTGAACTGGGGAACACTGCGTGGGAAATACTAAAGTTGAATTAGCCGCCGAGCCAGAAAAAATTACAACCTGGTTCTCAATTCTGGAACTCAGTGGGAACAATTTAATTTTTTTACATGACAAAGGTGTCTCAGGGGGAATTTAAGTCGATAGTGCGGTGCAGCGTGGGCGCTCTGCTCGCGCCTGGACACCGGGTGCGCTGTGGGCAGGACAAGGACTGGCCGCTGACCAGTTGGTGAGTGGTCACCATGGCGGGGGCCCTGGCCAGGCTTGCCCGCCCTGGTCGCTTACTGCAGAATCGGCCGCCCATTTACCAAGGTTTGTAGAGCAATGCAGCGAGTGCAATCCCCCCTTGCCCCAGGCTTCTCAATGTCGCGACTGGCCATGGGCCTTTGGCGGCTGGTCGATTGGGGCTATTCCCCCCGGGAGCTGGTTGAGTTGACCGAAAAGCTCCTGGATATGGGGGTAACCACATTCGACCTGGCGGATATCTACGGAGACTATCGTTGCGAGGCCCTTTACGGTGAGGCCCTGCGGCTCGATCCGGGACTGCGGGGGAAAATGGAGATCGTCTCCAAGTGCGGAATCAAGCTCTGCGGTAAGGACAATGGTTTCCGGCTGAACCACTATGACAGTAGCGCTGCTCACGTGAACGCCGCGGTGGAATCCAGCCTGGCCAAGCTGGGCACGGATTACCTTGACCTGCTGCTCCTGCATCGCCCGGATCCGCTGATGGACGCCGATGTACTGGCGGCTGTCCTGCAGGGCCTGCTGGATGCGGGCAAGATACGTGCGGTGGGGGTATCCAATTTCCTGCCACATCAGTTCGAGCTGTTGCAGTCGCGCCTGCAGGCGCCGCTGGTGGTCAACCAGATCGAGGTGTCGCTACTGCACAGCGACCCGCTGTTCGACGGCCAGCTGGATTTCTGCCAGCGGGAGCGGGTACTCCCCATGGCCTGGTCACCGTTTGCGGGCGGTGCTCTGTTTACGGGGGGCGGAGAGGCGGCCCGGCGGGTGCAGTCCTGCCTGGAGGAGCTGTCCCTGGAGCTCGGCCTCGAGCCGCAACAGATTGCGCTGGCCTGGCTGCTGCGCCATCCCACCAATATGGTACCGGTGCTCGGCAGCGGCAACCCTGGCCGGCTCGAGGCGGCGGTGGCTGCGGCCACCCTCGAATTGCCGCTGGAAGCCTGGTTCCTGTTGCTCCGCGCAGCGCGGGGAAGGGATGTGGACTGAAAGCAGTTGGGGCGTGGCCGGGCTGGCGATATTGAGGCTGCCCGGCCGGGCTTTGGGCGAGTGGTTCAGGTGCTGTCGCGGAAGAGGTTGTCCGGCACCAGCTCATAGCCAAGCCGGTCCAGGTCGAATTCCTCCAGGGGGGCCAGGTGAACCGGTACCGCAAAACGGCGCAGCGGTTTACCGTCGCGCCGGTCCATAACCAGCAGGTCTTCATCCTGCAACCCGTGCAGCAGGCTGCCGGTATCGCTTTCCTTCACCACGCTGTCATATTCAACTTGCTCACCGAGGCGGATAAAGCGGTATTCCTGTCCGGCCCGCTCAATCCGTAACCAGGCTTCACCGCTCGCTTTCCCGGGTTCACCGAGGATCAGCGGGCCGTGCTGGTCCGAGCCCAGGGCCTCCAGCGGCGTGTCGATTTCGGTTTCCAGCAGGGTTCCCACCCACACCCAGCCGGACAGGCCGATGCGGCTCAGTTGCCACTCGCTGAGCCAGACTGTCTGGTCCTCATCGATGCGGAACTCGCTGTACTCGCGCTGGCCCTCGCGATTGTCGAAATGGATTTCAGCGTCGGGATTGTGCTTGCGGAAACTGTGGAGCTGCTGGGTCATCTCGTAATTGACTTCCCAGTGTTTGCGCAGTCGCCACTGCATGGGGTAAGGGCTCCATTCAACGATGTACTCCTCGCGCTCGCGGATGGTTTCGGCCACCCGCCAGAAGGCACCATCGATCAGGACGCACTTGTCGCCAGGCAGGCTGCCCGGTGCGATCATGCTGTTTTCGGTTGAGGCTTCCGACGCATTCACCACATGCTGTCCGCGCCCCTCGATCACCTCGTACCAGGGGAAGCCATGGCGCAGCGGCGGTGGGAAAGCCAGTGGGGGACGCCCGGCCAGCAGCCGGCGAAAAAGCACTGACTTTTCGATCTCGCCATCCGAGAGGGTATACCCCTCCTTATGGCTTACCTGTCCCCACGCGAACGCCGCGCGTATTAATTGTTTTTCTCGATCTGAAAAGCTCATTGGAAATACGAGGAACCCTGATTGAGCCGTAACCATAACACCGGCCAGAGGGGGACGCCACGGTAGCCAGCCACGGCGGAAAACGGCACCCGGGGGTAAATTTGGGTAGACTTGTGGGCGATCTCGATGGGGCGATCAAGGAGAATACAGTTTGGCCGGGACCAGAAAGATTATTGCGGGGCTCGCCGTGCTGGTGGCAGGCCTGTGGTTGCGTACAGATGCACTGGGCCAGGCGGCGGGCGCAGAGACCTGTTACCTGGATGGCTGGCGCAACCCGTTGCGCTGCTACCGGCTGCCGATCGAGAGCGAGCCGGAAGCGCCGCAACTTGCCGTGATGGTGGCGCCGGCAGTCAATAACAGTGGCGAGGAGCCTCTGTACCTGCTTGCGGGCGGGCCGGGGCAGGCGGCCAGTGACCTGGCGCCGCTCCTCAACGCATTCGAGCCTGTCAACCGGGAGCGGGACATTGTCATGGTGGATCGCCGTGGTGCCGGGCGCTCGGGCGCGTTCCGCTGTGGTATAGAGGACCAGCGTTCCCTGGACCTGGACGCCTTTGCCCGCAAACTGGCTGACTGCTACCTGGATCGGGCCGAATTTGCCGAGTCGCTCAGTAGCCGGCAGACCGTTGAAGACCTGGAAATGGTGCGTTCCCGGCTGGGCCATGAGCGCATTGCGCTCTGGGGCGGATCCTGGGGCACGCGCACTGCACTCCTCTACCAGCAGTGGCATCCGCAATCGGTCAGCGAACTGGTACTGGATGCGGTGGCACCCATCGACACCAAGGTATTCCTGACGGCCAGGGCTGCCGAGGATGCGTTGCAGGCACTGCAACGCGACTGCGCAAACGACCCGGCCTGCGCACGCCTGGGCAATTGGCGGGCACAGCTCGACGCGCTGCTGGAATCATGGGACCAGGGTGGCCGCCCGGTATTGTCCGATCCGCTCACCGGCCAGCCATTGACTGAGCCCATGGCTCGCTGGGAATTTGCCAATGCCATCCGTACGGTACTCTACGACCCTCGTGCTGCTGCCCAGCTCCCCTTTGCCATCACCGAGGCGCACAGCGGTAACCTGCAGCCCCTGGTGGGCCTGTCCGGGCTATTCGTGAAGAGCACCGAGTCGATGTCCATGGGCCTGACCTTCTCGGTGGCCTGTGCCGAAGAACTGAACCGGATCAGCGCCGATGAGATCGCCGCTGACAGCGACGGCACTTTCCTGGGTACCGCCTTTCTCGACCTGTTCCAGCACGGCTGCCGTGGCTGGCCGGTAAAGGAAAAACCCTATGCGGCGCCGGAACCCAGGGCACAGCCGGTATTGTTGATTTCCGGGGAGGCGGACCCGATTACCCCGCCGCGTTATGCAGACGAGGCGCTGGGCTACCTGGCGGACAAGCAGCACCTGGTGGTTGCCAGCGGTGGGCATATCAATTCCCCACGCGGCTGTATCCCCGAACTGATCGCCCGCTTCCTTGCGCAGCCCGCGGAGGAGCTGGACAGCACCTGTACCCGGGAGATCAGCCGGCCGCCGTTTATGGTGGCCAGCTACGGCCCCGATATCGGTGGCACTGCGGGGAATCCGGTAAAGGAGCCTGGGACTGGAGGCCGGCATGACTCCGGCGAGGAGGCTGGAGAGTGATCGAGGTGAATTCGATCAGCAAGGCGTTTGCCGGCCGGCCGGTGCTGCGGGAGCTCGATTTCCGCGTGCCCGATGGTCGGATTACCGCCCTGCTGGGCGCCAACGGTGCTGGCAAGACGAGCTGCCTGCGAATTATCGGGGGCCTGTTGCGGGCCGATTCCGGGACGGTGCGCGTTGGCGGTATCGACGTTGCCCGGGATCCGCTGGCAGTGCAGCGGCAGCTGGGTGTTGTGGGTGATCGGGAAGGCCTGTACGAGCGGCTGACGGTGGAGGAGTACCTGACGCTGTTCGCGCGCATGCAGGGACTTGCCGGAGCTGCACTGCGCGAGTCGCTGGAATATGTGCGCCGGGAGCTGGAACTGGAGCCGCTGTGGCGGCGTCGCACGCGGGGCTTTTCCCAGGGGGAGCGGATGAAGGTCTCCCTGGCGCGGGCGCTGGTGCATCGCCCTCAGCACCTGATCCTCGATGAGCCCACCCGCGGCCTGGATGTATTGGCTGCGCGCCTGCTGCGCCGTACCCTCCTGCGGCTGCGGGATGCGGGAACCACTATTCTTTTTTCGAGCCACGTCATGTCCGAGGTGCTGGAGCTGTCCGACAGTGTGCTGGTGATGGCCCGTGGCTGTATCGTCGGCAGCGGTACGCCGCAGGCCCTGATCCGTGAGGCGGGTTGCTCTAATCTGGAGGACGCGTTTGTCGCCCTGGCCTATGGCGACAGGCAGGCAGGGGAGGTGCCGGCTTGAACCGATTGACAGAAATACTGCGCGGCCCCACGGCGGCGCTGCTGCACAAGGAATTCCTTGAAGCCTGGCGGGATCGCCGGGCGCTGTGGATGGCAGTCTGCTTCTCCCTGCTGTTTCCTGCCATGCTGGCGGGGGGCAGTATCTTTATGGTGAAGAAGCAGGCTGAGGAGATCTCCCGCCTGGCCCTGCTGGGCTCGGCATCTGCGCCGTTGCTGGAGCAGCGGCTACGCGGTGGCGGCCTGGAGGTCGATGCGCTGGCAGAGGGAGACCCGGCGGAACTGCTGGCGGGTGACTACGACATAGTGCTGTGGGTGCAGGAGGGTTTTGCCGAGGAGTACCGCAACTTCGGGGCGCCGCCCCTGTACCTGTATATCGACAGCTCCTCTTCCTCATCCCCGCGCGCGCAGCGGCACCTGCAGGAGCGGTTGGGAGCGCTGCAGCAGCTGGTGGTTCAGCAGCGGGTCACTGCCCGCGGCCTTGCCCCGCAGTTGCTGGCCCCCTGGCGACTGGAAGTGCGTGATGTCAGTACCCCCTCGCGCCGAGGTGCGGTGCTACTGGCGATGGTGCCGGGTCTGCTGATCCTGACCCTGTTTGTCGCCAGTCTGGCGACATCCGTCGATACGTCTGCCGGGGAGCGCGAGCGGCTGAGCCTGGAAACGCTGCTCCTACAGCCGTTGCCCGGGTGGCAGGTGATCCTGGCCAAAACCCTGGCGGTGGCCAGCATGGGCTGGGCCGGGGCGCTGCTCGCGCTGGTTGCGCTGGTGTCGCTGATGCCGTTGATGCCGCTGGCGGAGCTGGGCATACAGCAGGCCACCACTCTCAGCGGGGTATTGACGATGGGGCTGTTGTTGCTGCCGCTTGCCCTGCTGGTGGCGGTGGTGCAGATTCTGCTGGCATTGCGTTCCGGCTCCTTCAAGGATGCGCAGACGCAGTTGAGTATCCTGCAGGTAGCGCCGGTGTTGTTGCTGATGATGCTGGATATGTCCCGGGTCGAGCTGGGTGGTTTCTTCTGGCAGCTGGTGCCACTGGTGGGCCAGCAGCAATGGCTCAAGGCCCTGCTGGTGGGGGAATCCGTGCCGGCGGCTACGCTGCTGGCGGGGTCCGCCGCGACCCTGCTGCTGGTGGCCGTGGCCATTCGCCTGGGTGCCCGGGCGCTGCAGCGTGAAGCCCTGCTCAGTGCCGCCTAGCAACTGGCAGCGGGTATAGAGAAGCGTCGAGGACTGGTGAGGTAAAAGATGACGAGCATACACGACGGCCTGCTCACGGTGGACCTGCAGGCCGCCGGCGATAATTTCCTGGCGCTGGACCAGCGGTTACGCGCGGGCAGCCGCTGCGGCGCGGTGGTCAAGGCGGATGCCTACGGCCTGGGGGTGGGTGAGCTGGCCCCGGTGTTTTACCGCCGCGGCTGCCGAGACTTTTTTATCGCCACCCTCGACGAGGGGCTGGAGCTGCGCGATATCCTCGAGCCCGACGCCCGGATTTATGTGCTTACCGGTGTGAGGCCGGGGCGCGAGCTGGAATGCATCCGGGCCGGGCTGATCCCGAATGTCTTTACCCTGCAACAACTGCGGGCCTGGGTGGATGCCTGTAATGCGGCCGGTTCCCCGGCCCCCTGTGGCCTCAAGATCGATTCGGGCATGACCCGGCTGGGGATGACCGCCGAGGAGTTTGACCAGCTGTTGCGCGAGCGCGGGCTGCTCAGGGAGGCGGGCATCCAGGTGGTGATGAGCCATCTCGCCTGCGCGGATGACCCCGCCCACCCGCACAACCGCCGGCAGCTGGAAGCATTCCGGCGTGCCGGCGAGCGACTGCGGGAGCAATTGCCGGAAGTCCAGTTGAGCCTGGCAAATTCGTCGGGAATCCACCTGGATGAGTCCTATCACTTCGATATCGCCCGACCCGGTTCGGCGCTCTACGGCGTCAATCCGCAGCCTGCAGTCGCCAACCCCATGCGCGCCGTGGTTCACCTCAGCCTGCCCGTGGTGCAGCAGCGACATGTCTCCCGTGACAGTTGGGTAGGCTACGGTGCCACCCAGCAGGCACCGGCCGGTAGCTGGCTGGCAGTGGCCCGGGGTGGATATGCCGACGGTATTATCCGGGCCCAGGGCGGGCGCGGTTGTGGCTGGGCCTGCGGGCGCCGTTTGCCCATGGTGGGCAGGGTTTCCATGGATTCCACGGTGTTTGATATCAGCGCGCTGGCTGCCCGGGAGCGTGACAGACTGGGGCATATCGAGGTGCTGAACGACCAGGTAACCGTCGACGAGGTCGCGGAGTACGCGGGGACCATCGGCTATGAAATCCTGACCAGCCTTGGCCGCCGTTATACGCGCTGCTATACAGGAAATTGAACGTGACCAATGTCGACCGGAAAAATCCCCTGGGCCAGCTGCGGCCAGTACTGGAGTTGCTGGCTGACGGCGAAGTGCACTCGGGCCAGGCGCTCGGGGCGGCCCTGGGGGTAAGCCGTGCGGCCGTGTGGAAGCAGTTGCAGAAACTGGCGGATTACGGCCTGGAGCTGGAATCGGTAAAAGGGCGGGGCTACCGGGTCCCGGGAGGCCTGGACCTGCTGTCCGGGGCGCAGATGGAGGAGGCCATGGCGCCGCGGGCCCGCGACTTGCTCGGGGGGTTGGTCCTGAGGGACGAAGTGGACTCCACCAATGCCCGCATGCTGGCCCTCCTGGAGCGCGGGGAAGGTCACGGCGTGGCCATGCTGGCCGAACGACAGACTGACGGGCGCGGCCGGCGCGGGCGGCAGTGGATCAGCCCGTTCAGCGCCGGCGTCAGCCTGTCGGTGGGCTGGCAGTTCAGCGGCGGTGTGCAGCTGCTCGAGGGCCTCAGCCTGGCGGTGGGCGTGGCACTGGCGGAGGCGCTGGAAGAGTTTGCGGTGCCGGATGTGAGCCTCAAGTGGCCCAATGACGTCTGGTGCCGGGGGCGCAAGCTGGCCGGTGTGCTACTGGAGCTCAGTGGCGACCTCACCGATCGCTGCGGCGTGGTGGTGGGTGTGGGAGTGAACGTTGGGTTGCCCCAGGCGCAGGCCGCGGCGATCGACCAGCCCTGGATCGACCTGCAGCAGGTGCGGCCGGGTATCGAGCGCAATGCGCTCGCTGCCGCCATGCTCAGCCGCTTGCTGGCGCTGCTGGCCGACTACCCGGAGCGGGGTTTCGCCGCTTACCGCGATGCCTGGCTGGCCCGCGATGCCTTTGCCGGGCGCCGGGTGGAGCTGCAGTCGGCACAGCAATCATGGCGAGGCACTGCCCGCGGCGTGGACGCCAGCGGGGCGTTGGTGCTGGAGCTGGATAGCGGTGAGCAGCGCAGTTTTCATGGGGGGGAAGTTTCCCTGCGGGAGGCATTGCGGTGATCCTCGAAATCGATATCGGCAATACGCGTGGCAAGTGGCGCCTGGTGCAGTCGCAATCGGGTCATGCGGTGGCGCGAGGCGGGTTCGCCACCGGTGACCTGGCGCAGGGCCGCCTGCCGGCCCAGTGGGCCGGTGCCGGCCCGCGGCGGGTGCGGGTGGCCAATGTGGCCGGTGCGCGGATGGCGGAATTGCTGACCGCGGCGTTGCGCACGGACCTCTCACTGGAGCCGCAGTTTGCCCGGGTGGAGCGCCATTGTGCGGGCGTTACCTGCGGCTACCGGGATACGGCTGCGCTGGGGGTGGACCGGTGGCTGGCGGTGTTGGCCGCGCACCGGCGCGATCCCTCGCCGGCGCTGGTGGTGGACTGTGGCAGTGCCGTGACCCTGGACCTGCTGGGCACTGGCGGCCGGCACCGCGGGGGGTATATATTGCCGGGCCTGGAGCTGATGCGCCGGGCCCTGTACGCCGACACCGACGCGGTCAAGGTGGCGGGCCAGTTCATTGAGGGGATGTCGCTGGCGCCCGGCATCGATACCGCAGAGGCGGTGAACCGCGGCCTGCCGTCAATGGTGCTGGGCGCCATCGAGCGGGCACTGGCGGAGCTGCGTCGCAGCGAGGAGATGGAGCCGCTGCTGTGGCTGACCGGCGGCGATGGCCAGTTCTTCGCCAGCCTGTTCGGCGACGACGCGGAGCTGGTACCGGATCTCGTATTCGAGGGGCTGGGTATCAGCATTCCCTGAACATCACCAAGCGGTGAACAACACCAATCGACTCTCCCCTGTCTTCGGGAACAGACTCTATGCGCTGGATTGTACTTGTCCTTTTTCTTGCCAATGTGGGCGTCTTTGCCTGGTTGCAGACCAGTGGGCATGCGCCGGTCACGCCTGACGCGGCAGTGACGACCGCGCCGCCGGCAGAAGCCGGGGATACCATCCGCCTGCTCAGCGAGCTGGACCGGGATGAGCTGGAGTCCCGTGACAGCGCCGCGCCGGCGCCTCGCGCGCCAGCCAGCAGTGGCGCATCGACGACAGAGGGCCGGGCCGGGACCGCCGGTGCGGTCTGTACCCTCGTGGGGCCGTTTGAAGAGGGGTACCAGGGCGAGGACGTTGTGCAGCGCCTGCGGGCACTGCAGCTGGATGCGGAGCTGCGCGAAGTGGAGGTGCCGGGGCAGATGCGCTACTGGGTGTACCTGGAGCCGCTATCTTCACGCCGGGAGGCGTTCAACAGGTTACGGGAACTACAGGCCGCCGGGGTCGACAGTTACGTGATCCCGAAGGGATCCCTCACCCACGGTATCTCGTTCGGCATCTTCTCCGAGCGGGACCGGGCACAGTTGCTGTCTGATGAGCTGCGGGCGCAGGGCATTGACGCCCAGATGCGCGAGGAGCCGCAGATGATTGCCGAGCAGTGGGTGGTGTTGGCGCCCGGGGCTGCCGATGCGCTGGCGGGGGATTTCTGGGCGCAGCTGCAGCTGGACTATCCCGAGCTTGATCGGCGCCAGAATCTCTGTGCGGAGCTGGAAACCGACTAGGCCCGGGAGGTGAGCCGCAGTTGACCGGGGAGAGAAAAAACTCGCGCTCAAAACGGTTGCTTGTCGGCATAACATCCCCTAGAATCCCGCCTCCACTTACGGGGTAGAAGGCTTTCCCGTAAGGAGAGACAGGGCTGGCGTAGCTCAGTTGGTAGAGCAGCTGACTTGTAATCAGCCGGTCGGGGGTTCGACTCCTCTCGCCAGCTCCATTTTGTCTCTCACGCTGTTTTCACTTTAGGTTCCGCTGGTAAGTGTGTGAATTTAAAGAAAAAGTTGTTGACAGCGTAGCGGTGAGTGTAGACAATGCGCACCGCTTTCGAGCAGGGGTTCCCGAGTGGCCAAAGGGATCAGACTGTAAATCTGACGCGCAAGCTTCGGTGGTTCGAATCCACCCCCCTGCACCATATTCAGATGCCCCGGTATGCCGGGGTGTCGAAAGCGGAAGGCTGAGGGTCTTTTGCTTTGAGGTTCCTGCGCGGAGCGTGCGGGCATAGTTCAATGGTAGAACCTCAGCCTTCCAAGCTGATGATGCGGGTTCGATTCCCGCTGCCCGCTCCATGCCGGAAACCCGGTGTGGCGCAAAGGTGGGAGGTCGCTGCGGCGGCCGATAAACTGGTGGGGTTCACCGGTTAAAGCAGTTTTAGCTCATGTAGCTCAGGGGTAGAGCACACCCTTGGTAAGGGTGAGGTCGGCGGTTCAAATCCGCCCATGAGCTCCATTTTTACGGTGGCCGCGGGGGCAGGTGTCTCTGCGGCTATTTGTATCCGGGTGTTGTGTATCCCGGTGCTTCGGTTCTGCAAGTGGGTGTCTTTAAGTCTGCCCATACTAGGAGGCTGCAATGGGAAAAGAGAAGTTTGAGCGTTCCAAGCCCCACGTGAACGTGGGCACCATCGGTCACGTTGACCACGGTAAAACCACCCTGACTGCTGCGCTGACCCGCGTTTGTGCAGAAGTATGGGGCGGCGCCGCGGTAGAGTTCGCCGGTATCGACAATGCACCGGAAGAGCGTGAGCGCGGTATCACCATCGCTACTTCTCACGTTGAGTACGAGTCCCCGACTCGTCACTACGCGCACGTTGACTGCCCGGGCCACGCCGACTACGTGAAGAACATGATCACCGGTGCTGCCCAGATGGACGGCGCAATCCTGGTTTGTTCCGCAGCTGACGGCCCCATGCCGCAGACTCGCGAGCACATCCTGCTGTCCCGCCAGGTAGGTGTACCGTACATCGTGGTATTCCTGAACAAGGCTGACATGGTCGACGACGAAGAGCTGCTTGAGCTGGTTGAGATGGAAGTTCGCGAACTTCTGGACCAGTACGACTTCCCGGGTGACGACACCCCGATCATCGTTGGTTCCGCCCTGATGGCGCTGGAAGGCAAAGACGACAACGAGATGGGTACCACCGCTGTTAAGAAGCTGGTTGAGACCCTGGACGAGTACATCCCGGAGCCGGAGCGCGCTGTAGACCAGCCGTTCCTGATGCCGATCGAGGACGTATTCTCCATCTCAGGTCGTGGTACCGTAGTAACTGGTCGTGTCGAGCGCGGCGTTCTGAAGACTGGCGACGAGATCGAAATCGTTGGCATGAAGGACACCACCAAGACCACCTGTACCGGTGTTGAGATGTTCCGCAAGCTGCTGGACGAAGGTCGTGCAGGTGAGAACATCGGCGCACTGCTGCGTGGCACCAAGCGTGACGAAGTTGAGCGTGGTCAGGTCC
>NZ_JBISER010000017.1:0-16754 GCF_044383805.1 Microbulbifer sp. JSM ZJ756
GATCGAACAATCTGCAGCTGCGCCAGGGATGGCGACTCAACAGCCCATCGCCCCTGCATGCAGGCTTCAATTGCAAAAGCCCTGATCGCTAACGCGGTCAGGGCTTTTTTTATGCCTTCAGATGACCGGTTCCTGTTTCGCAGAAAGCTGATGATGACTCGGGCCTGTCCGAACAAACAGCTGCCGCGCCATGGACGGCGACCAAGAGGCCCTGCGCCTCTGCATGAAGGCTTCTATCCCAAAAGCCCTGATTGCTTAGGCGGTCAGGGCTTTTTTATTGCCGGCGTCTACTTACCGCCCCTTCCGGAAACCGGCGCATTTTTACCCTATTAGCCCAGGCGGACGGGATAGGGCGTGTCGGGATCCATACCCATAGGTTATTCACAGGTCTATCCAAACCTTCTGTTGGTAACCTGGACCGGGGTAATTTTGCGGTGAATCCCGGCGGGGGCTGTGGACTAATTCAGCCTGCCTGGGTTTGTTCAGGGTTTACATGTAAAAGTGCAGGCTAACCGGGGCTGGCGCGCCGGACGTAACAGCTAGCAGCCCTAAATCGTGTTCGACGTGAGGACCGGGTGGGTAGAGGCTGGCTGGGACGAAGTGCTCAAACGGCCTCGCACTGGAACTCAATCATGCCAGCACTGATATTGTCCTTCCCGCCCATCCTGTTGGCTTCATCGATAAACCGGCGCGTGCATGTCAGTGCCGGGCGATGCGAGTTCAGGATTCTTTCCAGGCTGTTGTCATCCAGGTAGTCCGTCAGGCCGTCGCTGCAGAGCAGCAACAGGTTGTAGCCGGTCAACCGACGACTGTTAATGGATGGAGTGACTTCTGGGGTTACTCCCAGCGCGCGGGTAATCTGGTTGCGCAGTGTGGAGCGTCGCCCTTCCTCTTCGGTCAACTGGCCGCGGTCGATCAGCTCCTGCACATAACTATCATCCCGGGTCAGGCGTTGTATGCCCTGCTCAGACCAGAGGTAGGCACGGGAGTCCCCGACATGGGCGACCACCAGGAAGTCGCGCCAGATTGCCGCTGCGACAATGGTCGTGCCCATTTGGGCATGATCGGGTGTTGCCTGTTTCGCGTCGAGGATAAGCTGGTTGGCGGAGCATACGGCGGTAAGGAGGTTGCTGCGAATGGCCTCTTCCTGCTGGCGCGTTGGGGTAGCGAGGAAGTCACCGCTTATCAGCCGGGCAAGGCATTTCCTGATAGTTTCGGTGGCGATGGCACTTGCCCGCGCGCCGCCGCGGTGCCCGCCCATGCCATCAGCCAGAATCACAAAAGCAAAAGGGTGATCAGGGTCTTCCCAGTGGCATATGCAGTCTTCGTTCTCTTCCCTGAATAATCCAATATCAGTCTGTCCATCGACAGCCAACCGTACAGACGCCATCGCAGCGCGGCTCCTTTATACCTAGTTGTTACTTCTCCATTAGCAGTCGCGGGATCACTACCTGGCCGAAAGCGGCCGAAAGCCCCAACTCACTGCAAGATACGTTATTTGGGGCACGAGCTTAACCGGGTGTAAGAGCATGTAATAACTGTGCTGAATAATGGTGCAGATCCCTGGTAACAGGCGGACACGGGCTGCTTCGCCGTCCGTTATTGACGGGTTTTACAGGAGAGAGCAGCGTCCCCCGGCTGTATTTCCCCAACCGGTTTTTCCCGCGCACCGATCCCGCGCACCGTCAGGTGACGAGTCCTGGCGACCCGCCGTGGGGAGACCAGGGTGGCAATACACCAGCTGCCCGGATGCCGCATTCTTGAAAATTCAGTTGTAAGCAATTAGATTGTGCGCAATTGAATGCGGTAAATTGCCGTATCGAGTACAAAAGCAGCCAAATCAGGAGGCGATGCAATGAGCGATCTGTTCAGTATTCCGGTGAAGGCCCAGGACGGCAGCGAAACCTCGCTGGCCGAGCACAAGGGCAAAGTGCTGCTTGTGGTCAACACGGCCAGCAAGTGTGGATTTACTCCGCAGTACAAGGGCCTGCAGTCCCTGTATGAAAAGTACCGTGATCGCGGGCTGGAGGTGCTGGGTTTCCCCTGCAACCAGTTCGGTGGCCAGGAGCCGGGTGGGGATGATGAGATCCAGGAGTTCTGCGAACTTAACTTCGGTGTTTCCTTCCCGCTGTACTCCAAGCTGGAGGTGAATGGCCCGGGGGCGCACCCGCTCTTCAGCGAACTCAAGCAGCAGGCACCTGGCATCCTGGGTACCGAGCGGATCAAGTGGAACTTCACCAAGTTCCTGGTAAACCGCGAAGGACAGGTGGTGAAGCGCTTTGCGCCCAAGGACAAGCCGGAAGCGCTGGAGGACGAAATCGAGGCGCTGCTGTGAGCGACGCCGGCAGGCAGGCGTTTCCCTGCGATAGCGGGGATCCGCTGGCGCTGGACGGCCAGTTGTGTTTTGCCCTTTATGCCGCCTCCCGGGCAATGACCCGTGCCTACCAGCCGATGTTGCGGGACCTGGAGCTGACCTACCCCCAGTACCTGGTTCTACTGGTCCTCTGGGAGTGGGATGCCGCTGCGGCGCGCGGTGAATCGCCGGATGTCGGGGTCGGGGCCCTGGGCCGACGCCTGATGCTGGATTCCGGCACCATCACGCCCCTGCTCAAGCGCATGGAACAGCGCGGCCTGGTGAGCCGGTGGCGGGCTTCCCGCGACGAGAGGGTCACCCTGGTCGCCGTCACCGATAGCGGCCGTGCCCTGAAGCCGCGTGCCCAGGAGTGGGTTGAGCGACAGCTCGCTTCCTCGGCAATCACCCGTGAGGAAGTGGAGTCGTTGCGGGGCCAGCTGTGGCAGTTCCTGGAAAAACTGGGGAGCTCCGGTTGAGTCTCCCCACCTCTCGCCCCAGGCGTCTCCCGAGTCTATGAGTCGTACCCTTTCGCCTAATATTCCTGAAAAAATAGGACTGGCATCCTTTAAATTGCTCTTCAACTTTCATTATTAGGATGAGTGTTGACGCCTGATTGAGGGGCGGCGCATAATGCGGGCAGTTAACACAACGTCCAGATGGTCATGTTTACCAATCACTTCAAATCCTGGCATCTCTACCGCGCCCTAGCTTTCTCGCTACGACTGCCCGGCGGCGGCAGATAATTTTATTCCTTCCCCGTCACACAGAATTCCACACTTATTGTTGGTCAATGCGTAGACAGCCTGTGAGCGGCTGTTTAGCCTCGAGCCATAGCTTGGAGAGAGCCAGATGAACACTAAAAAAGATAAATTAGTCATTTTCGATACCACCCTGCGTGACGGCGAGCAGAGCCCCGGCGCGTCCATGACCAAAGACGAGAAAATCCGCATTGCCAAGATGCTGGAGCGGATGCGGGTCGACGTTATCGAGGCCGGATTCGCCATCGCCAGCCAGGGTGACTTCGATGCCGTGCAGGCGGTTGCGGAAGCCGTCAAGGACTCCCGCGTGTGCAGCCTGGCGCGTGCGGTGGGGCCGGATATCATCCGCGCCGGCGAGGCCCTGAAGAAAGCCAACGCCTCGCGTATCCATACGTTTATCGCCACCTCGCCAATCCACATGAAATACAAGCTCCAGATGGAGCCGGAAAAAGTGCTGGAGCAGGCGGTGGCAGCGGTGAAGCACGCGCGCCAGTTTACCGATGATGTGGAGTTTTCCCTCGAGGACGGCAGCCGTTCCGAGCCGGATTTCATGTACCGCATCATCGAGGCGGTGATTGCCGCCGGTGCCGGCACCATCAATATCCCCGATACCGTGGGTTACGGTGAGCCCGGTGAGTACGGTGCCATGTTCCGGCGCGTGATCGAGAACGTGCCCAATTCCGACCAGGCTATTTTCTCCACCCACTGCCACAACGACCTGGGCCTGGCCGTGGCCAACTCCCTGTCCGCGGTGATGAACGGCGTGCGCCAGGTGGAGTGCACCATCAACGGCCTGGGCGAGCGGGCCGGTAACGCCTCGCTGGAGGAAATCGTAATGGCGGTACAGACCCGCCATGACCTCTACCCGGTGGAAACCCGTATCGATCCCAGCCATATCGTGCCCACCTCGCGCATGGTTTCCTCCATCACCGGCTTCCCGGTGCAGCCCAACAAGGCAATTGTGGGGGCCAATGCTTTTGCCCATGAGTCCGGTATCCACCAGGACGGCGTGCTCAAGCACCGCGAGACCTACGAGATCATGCGGGCCGAGGACGTTGGCTGGGGTAATAACCGCCTGGTGCTGGGCAAGCATTCCGGCCGCGCCGCGGTAAAGGCCCGCTACGAGGAGCTGGGCCACAGCTTTGACGACCCGGCCGAGTTCCAGCTGGTGTTCCAGCGTTTCAAGGACCTGGCTGACAAGAAACACGAGATCTTCGATGAGGACCTGCAGTCCATCATGGCCGGGGCCCAGGAGCCGGTGGAGCGCTACCGTCTCGGGTCCATCGATGTGCACAGTCGCAGCGGCAACCGCCCGCGGGCGCAAATGCAGATCCTGATCGATGGCGCCGAGGTGAATGCGGAAGCGGACGGCAGCGGCCCGGTGGATGCCACCTTCAAGGCCATCGAGTCAGTGGTGAAGAGCGCCGCCGACCTGAAACTGTACTCGGTCAATGCCGTTACCCAGGGTACCGACTCCCAGGGCAGTGTGACCGTGCGGCTGGAACGCGACGGCCGGCTGGTCAACGGTGTCGGTGCCGATACCGATATCCTGGTTGCCTCTGCACAGGCCTACCTGGATGCCTTAAACTTGCTCGCCAGTGGAGAAAGCAAGAGAAAGGGCGTCTGATGCACGAACGACATCGCGCGGAATACCTGCAGGCGCTGGGCGTCACCAGCTATATGCCGCGCTTTGTAATGCCGCTGGCACCGGAGCCGCGCCAGGCGCAGCTGCCGCCAGCGGAGCCGGAAGAGGGCGCGGGGCAGGCCGGCCGCCCGCTGCCACGCTCGGCCGCCCAGCTGGTTGAGGCGCCCCCCGAGCCGGTGCCCACCCCGGTTGCGGATGCCGGCACCGCTCCCCCGCCGCCATCGCCATCCGCGCCACAGCCGGAAGTGCTGCGTGAGGTAGGCGCTATCACGCGCGAGACCCGGGCTGAGCCCGCACCCGCGCGCCCCACCGAGCTGGCGCCTCCGCGCCAGGAAGTGGAGCCCTTTGTCCTCAGCTGCTGGTGGCTCGGCGATGAGCTGCTGGCGGTGGACAGCCGCGAGCCCGGTGCAGCGCTGCCGGTGGACGCGCTGTTCAACAATATGGTTCGGGCCATGGGCTGGCATGAACTGCCGCGGGAGCAGGATCGCCTGCGCTGGCCGCTGGCGGAAAACCGCTTTGCCGGCCCGGCCGCTGCCAGCGACGCCCGCGATACCTGTTCCAGCTGGCTGGAGGCCGCCAGCGCGCGCCGCCCGGTCAAGTCCATCTGGCTGATGGGGTCCCAGGCACACCAGTTCTGTTCCCCGATCCCCCTCGATGGCACCGGGCAGCAGACCGGTGACTGGAATGGCATCCGCCTGCTGGCCATGCCCAGTCTCAGTGAACTGCTGCGTGAGCCCGGTCGCAAGCGCGACGTCTGGCAACTGCTGCGGCAGAGCTATCCCGAGCAGACCCGCAGCCGGTGATCCCCCCCGCCAATTCTACCGCCGCCGATTTCCCGGTCGCCGGTGCGCGACTGCGCGCGGCGGGCGCCGCCGACAGTGTTGCGCTGGCGCAACTGGCACATAGTGCTCACAGCCATCCCTGGAGCGAGCGCCAATACCTCGACAGCCTGGAAGCCGGCCATGCAACCTTATTGCTGGAGAGCGCGGCGGGCGAGCTGATAGCCTGTTGTGTGGTTTCACAACTTTTTGATGAGGCCGAGATCCTGGATGTGGCGGTCGCCCCCCGCTGGCGCCGGCGTGGCATTGCACGGGCCCTGCTGCAACAGGTTATCGACCGGCTTCCGGAGGGCACCAGCCGCCTGCTGCTGGACGTACGTGCCTCCAACGAGGCCGCCCGCGGCCTCTATGCGGGACTGGGCTTCGTCGAGGACGGGGTGCGCCGCAACTACTATCCCGCTACCGGCGGCGGTCGCGAGGATGCCATCCTGATGAGTTGTGCGCTCTAGCCTCAGGGCCTGGCAGTAATCTCTCCGTCGGGGCATCTCGCCGAGAGTCGCCGGACCCCGCTGGCAAGACACTGGTAGAATACCGGCATTCATCGCAAACCAATGTAGCCGCGGCGGCCTGCCCGCTGCGCCCAGGGTATTTCATGGCGTTATCCGGCAAAAATCCCTCACTGCTCGAAGGCCCCGTTGCGGGACACCTGCAACGCCTGGCGCTCCCCATGGTGTGGGGCATCCTCGCCACCATGTCCTTCAATGTGGTGGATACCTATTTCGTGGCACAGCTGGGCAACGCCCAGCTGGCGGCGATGAGTTTCACCTTCCCGGTGGTGATGGTGATCAACGCCTTTGCCATCGGCCTGGGGGCGGGGACCTCCTCGGCGGTGGCACGGGCCTACGGTGCCGGTGACCTGGAACGGGTGCGCCGCCTGGTAACCGACGCCGCCATGCTGGCATTCCTGGTGGCGCTGGCGATCAGTGTGGTGGGGCTCGCCACCATCAATCCGCTGTTCCGGCTGCTGGGGGCGGAAGAGGCGATGCTGCCGCTGATCGCCGACTATATGGTGCCCTGGTACCTGGGCGCGACCTTCGCGGTCGTGCCCATGGTGTGCCTGTCGGCCCTGCGCGCCATCGGCAACAGCTGGGTCACCGGGCGGATCATGGTGGCGGTTGCCCTGTTCAACCTGGTGCTGGACCCGCTGTTGATCTTCGGGCTGCTGGGCTTCCCCCGACTCGAATTGCAGGGCGCCGCCCTGTCCACTGTGATCGCCCGCGGTGTCAGCTTTGTCGCCGCCCTCTATTTCCTGATCCGCAAGGAGCACCTGCTGGCCGCACCGCAGCTGCGCCCGGCGGCCCTGCTGCAGTCCTGGCGCACGGTCCTCAAGGTGGGGCTGCCGGCCATTGCGACCAATGTGATTATCCCCATGGCCGGCGGTGTGGTGGTGGCGCTGGTAGCCGTGCACGGCGCAGAGGCGGTGGCCGGCCTCGGTGTGGCCCTGCGGATCGAGCCGCTGGCGCTGATCGTGTTCTACGCCCTGTCGTCCGTGGTCGGGCCATTTATGGGGCAGAACGCCGGTGCCGGCAAGGTGGACCGCATGCGGGAGACCGTGAGTGTGCTGGCCCGTTTCTGCGTGGGCTTCGGCCTGCTGCTGGCGGCGGTGCTGTATGTTGCCGGGGAACCCCTGGTGCGCCTGTTCAGTGACTCGGGCGAGGTGATCGCGGTGGCGGTGGCCTACCTCACACTGGTGCCGTTCAGTTATGCCGGGTATGGTTTCGTGATGTCCGCCAACGCGTCCTTCAATGGCCTGGGCCGGCCGCTGCCGGCGACCCTGATTTCCTTCCTGCGGGTACTGGGTATCTACCTGCCGCTGGCGTGGGTCGGCAACCAGGTGTGGGGAATCACCGGCCTGTTCGCAGCCACGGCGGCTTCCAACCTGCTGTTGGGGGCTCTGGCCTGGTGGTGGTTGCGTCGTACCGTGAGCGGACATGAATACAGTGAGGCACACTTGCAGGCCCAGTGACGGTAGCCACCGCTGCCGCCGCAGAAACAATAACAAGAATGCGGAGTTGCACCATGCACAAGTTGAACCTTTTCCTCGGCGCGCTGTTGCTCAGTGTCGCCGCTGGCGCTGCCCCGGCTGACCCTGGCAAGGGTGCTGCCGCAAAAAGCGCCCCCAATCCCTTCGACAGCCACCCGATCCACTTTGCGGCCGTGAATGAGGTGTCCATTGCCTACCAGGATATGGGCCCCCGTGATGCCGAGCCGGTATTGCTGGTGATGGGGCTGGGCGCGCAGATGCTGCACTGGGGCGACACCCTGGTGCAGGGATTGCTGGATGCCGGGTTCCGGGTGGTGGTATTTGATAACCGCGATGCCGGCCTGTCACAGAAGTTCTACGACCTCTCTGCACCTCCGGTGTGGTGGACCATGGTCAAGGACAAGGTCGGCCTGGACCCCGACCCGGCTTATACACTGGAAGACATGGCCGCGGATGCCATCGGCCTACAGGACGTGCTGGGTATCGAGCGCGCCCATGTAGTGGGCGCTTCCATGGGTGGCATGATTGCCCAGGTGATCGCAGCCCGGTACCCGCAGCGCCTGCGCAGCCTGACTTCCATTATGTCCAGCTCCGGTGCGGCGGGATTGCCGGAGGCGCAGCCGCAGGCCCTCGAGGCCCTGGCCAGCGCCGCGGAGCGCGCGCCCAACCGGGCGGAGGGTATCGAAAAGGGAGTGGCTATCTCCCGGGCACTGGGGTCCCCGGAATACTTCGATGACGCCGATGCCCGGCAGCGGGTCGAGCGTGTCGCCAACCGCGGTGGCTTTGGCCCGGGCATGGTGCGGCAGTTCGAGGCGATTGTCGCCAGCGGTGATCGCTCGGCGCTCCTACAGGAAATTGACGTCCCCACACTGGTGATCCACGGCGCGGCGGACCCGCTGCTGCCGGTGGCCCACGGCCGTGACACGGCGGAGAAAATTCCCGGTGCAGACTTTGTCGTCATCCCCGGCATGGGCCACACCTTTGGGCCGGTCGCCAGTGAGCGTGTGCTCGGAAAACTGGTGCCCTTCCTGGGGAACCACTGAGAAAAGGCTGTAAAACAACCTGGTTCAGGGCAGGGAGCATAACGATGAAGATGGAACTCGGCGCATTCTCGATCAGCCTCGCGGTAAAGGACCTGGAGAAGTCCAGGGCCTTTTATGAAAAGCTGGGGTTCGAGTCTCTGGGCGGAGACCCCGCGCAGAAATGGCTGATCCTGAAGAATGGCGATCACGTGATCGGGCTTTTTGAGGGGATGTTTGAGAAAAACATCCTGACCTTCAACCCGGGCTGGGACCAGGGCGCGAACAGGCTGCCCGCGTTTACGGACGTGCGGCAGTTGCAGAAAGCGCTCAGGGGGCAGGGCGCGACGTTCAGCGAGGAAGCTGATGAGTCATCTTCCGGGCCAGCGTATTTCGTGATGGAAGACCCGGACGGCAACCCGATACTGGTAGACCAGCATGTATAGGTATTGTTCGCCTCGCCCTTCCCGGGAGGGACGGGCCAACGGTTGATCAGGAGCCAGTTCCGGCCAGTCCACCGTGACCGGAAGAAAATCCACACAAGGCCAGCGAAGGGTGGAAATAGTATGAGGGCGAAAACGGCAACATTCTGCTGTATCGGGGTGTCGGTACTCTTTGCCCTGTCAATTGTCCTTTGCGCCCACTTTCTCCAGGGGAGCGACAATACAGGCCTGGTGACCTAATTCCTGGTGGCGGCCTGGTTTGTGCCTTTCTCTTATTTCAGTCGCGTAGCGGCAAGGGCCACAAATAGCTGAACCGCCACACTGGCCAGCCATTGGTGTGGCCGGTGTGAGGTTTTTTCGCTGTCAGTGGAGCGGCTGTGTGGCCTCTTTCAGCCAGGCCCGGGTCTTCTCGTTGACCAGTGGCAGCAACGTCTCGCACACACGCTGGTGATAGTTGTTCAACCAGGCCAGCTCCTGCTCGGTGAGCAGCTCGCGTTTGACCAGGCGCTGGTCGATCGGCGCCAGGGTCAGTTCGCTGAATTCAAGGAAGCCGGGGTGCTGCTCGCTCTCCTTCACATAGACCAGGTTCTCGATACGGATACCGTACTGGCCGGTGAGGTAGAAGCCGGGCTCGTTGGACAGGATCATGCCCGCCCGCAGCGCCACACCGCTGCTCGCCTTGCCGATCCGCTGTGGCCCCTCATGTACGCTAAGGAAGCTGCCGACCCCATGGCCGGTGCCGTGGGCGTAATCCAGCCCGGCGTCCCACAGTGACTTGCGCGCAAAGGCATCAATCTGCTCGCCACAGGTCCCGGCAGGGAAGCGCAGGGCAGCGATGGCGATATGGCCCTTGAGTACGCGGGTGAAATGCTCGCGGGCGTGTTCGGGAAAGTCGCCGAGCGCCACCGTGCGGGTGACATCGGTGGTGCCGTCCGGGTACTGGCCGCCGGAGTCGATCAGGTAGAGGCCCTCGGGCTTCATGGTGAGGCTCGACTCGGGGCTGACCCGGTAGTGCACGATGGCGCCGTTGGGGCCATAGCCGGAGATGGAGTCGAAGCTGTCGTCGGTAAAGCCCTCGCGCTGCTCCCGTTTCTCCCGCAGCAGCCGTACCGCCTCCAGCTCACCAAAACCCCCGGCAGCCACTTTTTCTGGCAGCTCTGCCAGGAATTCGCACAGGGCGGCGCCGTCGCGCTCGTGGGCGGCCTGCGAGCCCGCCAACTCGGCCGGGTTCTTGAGCGCCTTGGCGGCGGTAATGGGGTCGCGTTCCAGCAGCAGTTCCATCTCCCGGGCGCGCAGCTGCTGCAGGGTCCAGCGGTTGGCCAGCCCCGGGTCCACCCAGATCTTTGCCACATGCTGGCGCCGGGCGGCGTCGAACAGTGATTCCTTGTCGTGCACCAGGCTCACATCGTTGCCCAGGTGCCGGCGCAGTGCCTCGCCGGTGGCGGCCTCCGCCAGGTAAAGGGTGGCGCTGCCATCGCGGTAGAGAATGGCGCAGGACAGGGCGACTGGAAGATGCGGGATGTCGTCACCGCGAATATTGAACAGCCAGGCGCACACCTCCGGGTTTGCCAGCCACAGGGCGTCGGCGGGCTTGTCCGCCAGCAGCTCGGCGATGCGTTTGCGCTTGCTGGCCGAGTCCTCGCCGGTGAAGGTCTCGGGGTGGGGACGCGCGGCGCCACTGGGGCTGGTTGGCCGGTCGGCCCAGATCGCATCGATGGGGTTGGTCTCCAGCGGGCGCAGCTCGATCCCCCGTTCAGCCAGGCGTTTGGCCAGTGGCGCCAGGCCCGGTTCGGTGTGAAGGCGCGGGTCGTAGCCCAGCGCATCGCCGGCCCTGAGGTTGTCGCACAGCCAGCGGGCAATAGCCTCGGCGTTCAGGTCCTGCTGCTCGATGGGCTGGTCGCCGATCTGCTGCTGGGCCTGGATGGTATAGCGCCCATCCACAAACAGGGCGGCCCGGTCGCCTGCCAGCGCTGCCAGGCCGGCGGAACCGTCAAAGCCGGTCAGCCAGGCCAGTCGCTCGTCGGAGGCGGGCACATACTCGTTCTGGTACTCGTCACCGCGGGGGACCAGGAGCCCCTGCACCTGCTGACCCGCCAGTTCCTCGCGCAGCGCCTGTAAGCGTTCACTACTCATGCAGCCTCCGAAACCTCTTGCCTTTAGTGGACCGAACGGCTCGCGCGGTCGCTAATCTCTGGAAACGCGCAGTGTAGCGGACTGGTCTCTTTCATGCCCGCTGCCGTGTATAATGCGCGCCTTCTTTTTGTACAGACGTCGAGTCGATTTTCTAGATTATGGGCCAGAGTTCCTCCCTGGCGGGCATTGGCGGCCGCCGTACCTTCGCCATCATTTCTCACCCGGACGCCGGTAAGACGACCGTGACCGAAAAGCTGCTGCTGTTCGGGAACGCCATCCAGCTGGCGGGCTCGGTCAAGGGCAAGAAGGGCCCGCACGCCCGCTCGGACTGGATGACCATGGAGCAGGAGCGGGGCATTTCCGTGACCTCGTCGGTCATGCAGTTCCCGTACCGGGACCGCACGGTCAACCTGCTGGATACCCCGGGCCACGAAGATTTCTCGGAGGATACCTACCGGGTACTGACCGCCGTGGACTCGGCGCTGATGGTGATCGATGGCGCCAAGGGCGTCGAGGACCGCACCATCAAACTGATGAACGTGTGCCGCCTGCGCACCACGCCGATCCTGTCGTTTATCAACAAACTCGACCGCGATATCCGCGACCCAATCGAGGTGATGGACGAGATCGAGGAAGTGCTGGATATCCAGGCCGCACCCATCAACTGGCCGCTGGGCTCCGGCCAGCACTTCAAGGGTGTGTACAACCTCTATACCGACACCATCCATGTGTTCAAGCAGGGCCAGGGCCACACCATTCCCGAGGATATCCAGATCCAGGGGCTGGACAGTGACGAGGCCACCGAGCTGCTGGGCGAGTACGCCGACGAGATCCGCGAGGAGATCGAGCTGGTCCGGGGCGCCACCCACGAATTCGACCTGGAGGCCTACCTGGCGGGCAAGCTGACCCCGGTATTCTTCGGTACTGCACTGGGCAACTTCGGCGTGCGCGAGATGCTCGATGGCTTTGTCGAGTGGGCCCCGGGCCCCCAGCCGCGCGAGACCAACGAGCGCACTGTGACCCCGGATGAGAAAAAGTTCTCCGGTTTCGTGTTCAAGATCCAGGCAAACATGGACCCCAAGCACCGGGACCGCATTGCCTTTATGCGCGTCTGTTCCGGCACCTATCATCGCGGCATGAAGATGAAGCATGTACGCATCGGCAAGGATGTGAAGATCGCCGATGCGGTGACCTTCATGGCCGGCGACCGTACCCACGTGGAAGAGGCCATTGCCGGCGATATCATCGGCCTGCACAACCACGGCACCATCCAGATTGGCGATACCTTTACCGAGGGCGAGCAGCTCAAGTTTACCGGTATCCCCAACTTTGCCCCGGAGCTGTTCCGCCGCATCCGCCTGAAGGACCCGCTGAAGCTCAAGCAGCTGCAGAAGGGCCTGCAGCAGCTGTCCGAGGAGGGTTCCACCCAGGTATTCTTCCCGCTGGACACCAATGACATCATCGTTGGCGCCGTGGGGGTGCTGCAGTTCGAGGTGGTGGCCTACCGCCTGAAGGACGAGTACAAGGTGGAAGCCATTTACGAAAACGTGAATGTACACACGGCCCGCTGGGTGGACAGCGAGAGCGGCAAGGAGCTGGATAACTTCAAACGCAAGGCCAGCACCAACCTGGCGCTGGACGGGTCTGGCCACCTGACCTACCTGGCGCCCACACGGGTGAATCTGCAGCTGGCGGAAGAGCGCTACCCGGAGATCCGCTTCTACGCCACCCGCGAGCACTGATTATTCCCGCTCCCCTTGTCCCGGGGGGCGGAGAAACAAACTTGTAGCAGCCTGCCCGCAGGCGAGAGCAGTCACGAGAGAACAATAAAGTGAGCACGATTCCAGAAAATATACCCGAAGAGGTGCCGCGCATTGGTAACGGGTTCACCAGCGGCGTGGGCCTGTTGTTTATCAAGATGCTGGGCTGGCGCTTCGAGGGCAACCTGCCCGCGGAAAAGAAGGTGATGGTGGCCCTGGCCCCGCACACTTCCAACTGGGATTTTGTGGTGGCCATGCCGATGATCCTGGCGCTGAGGGTGAAGATCTCTTTCATGATGAAGAAAGAGGCCTTCTTCTTCCCGTTCAAGCGACTGTTCATGTGGCTGGGCGGCCTGCCCACCGACCGCAGCTCTCCCCGTGGCCTGGCCCAGCAGATGTCCAGGGCCTACCGCAGCAACGACAAGATGTGGATGGCAATCACTCCCGAGGGAACGCGCAAAAGGGTGAGCAAGTGGAAAACGGGCTTCCTGCGCATCGCCTACGCGGCGGACGTCCCGATCCTGTTGATCGCCTGGGACTTCCCCAACAAGCGGATCTGCGTGGACTCCCTGTACCAGCCTACCGGCAACCTGGATGAGGACATGGCCGAGATCCAGCGCCGCTTCGCCAGCTACCGCGGGCGCAAGCCGGAAAACCAGACCCCGGTCACCGGGGATAACTGATCCCGGAGCACTGTGGAAGCGATCGCCGGCGAGCTGTCACTGTTTACCTACCTGATACTGTCCGCAGTGGCCTTTGCCGCGGGCTTTATCAGTGCAATCGCCGGCGCCGGCGGCATGATTACCCTGCCGGCACTGCTGTGGGCGGGCATCCCGCCGCTGGACGCCCTGGGCACCAACAAGTTCCAGAGCGTGTTCGGCACCCTGTCTTCGGCGATCAACTACTTCCAGAAGGGCCACCTGGACCTGCGGCCGCTGTGGCCGGGCCTGTTCGCCGCCATCGGCGGCGCGGCGCTGGGTACCTGGAGCGTTACCCGGCTGGGTGGTGAACAACTGCAGGTACTGCTGCCGATCCTGCTGATTGCCATCGCGGTGTATTTCGCCTTCTCACCGCGTATTGCCGACGTGGATTCCCAGCCGCGGATGCGCAACGGCACCTTCAACCTGTTTGTGGGTGGGGGCATCGGCTTTTACGGCGGCTTTTTCGGGCCCGGCATGGGCTCGTTCTACGCGCTGGCCTTCGCCGCGCTGCTGGGATACAACATGCGCAGGGCAACCGCCCACACCAAGCCGCTGGTGCTGGCCACCAATGCCACCTCCATGGTGATCTTTATGGCCGGCGGGCACCTGTTCCTGTGGCTGGCACTGTGCATGTCCGCCGCCCAGGCGGTGGGGGCCCGGCTGGGCTCCAACCTGGTGGTGGCCCGCGGCGCGCAGCTGGTGCGCCCGGTGATCATCCTGGCCACCATCGCGGTGGCGGCGCGGCTACTGGTCGATAACCTGGGATAAGCGGAGAGAGCGCCATATGACGGTGGTACTGACCCTGCTGATTTCATTTGCAACCTTTGCCCTGATAGTCTGGGCACTGATGCATATGCGCACCCCGCGTTTCCGCATGGAAAGGGAACAGTTTGTGCAGGGGCTGGAGGACGTGATTACCGGGCAGGCGGATGACAACGAGTGGCGGGTGCTGACCGGCTACCCGATGCGCCACGACCCGGAACTGGAAGAGGTCCGCCTGCAATGCCTCGAGATCGAGGAAAAGGAATATACCGGGCAGATGCCCTACCTGTTTACGGAGGCCGGCCTGGATCGCCTGCGCGAAGTACGTGAGCAGTTACTGACAACCGAACCTGACAAGAACCTGAAGAAGTAATCAAGGATAACCACATGCTGAAACCATTGCTGTCCCTGACCGGGGGCCTGGTCGCGGCCCTCGCGGTCAGCGCACTGCACGCCAAGCCGCTCTCTGATGAAGACCTGTCGGTGGCCGAGGTCCTGCGTGACCGTGCCCTGGAAACCTCCGATGCCTACAGCATTGTCGAGTCCCTGACCGTGGAAGTGGGTCCGCGCCCCGCCGGTTCCGCCGGCGACCGCCGCGCCGTGGCCTGGGCCCAGGAAAAAATGAAGGAACTGGGCTTTGACCGCGTCTACACCGAGCAGATCGAGGTCCCGCGCTGGAACCGTGGCCACGCCCACGCGCGCGTCACCGCGCCTTTCCCGCAACCGCTGGTAGTGACCTCCCTGGGTTACTCCGTGGGTACCCCGGAAGGCGGCATCACCGCCGAGATCGTGGAACTCCCGGACGTCGAGGCCCTGATGAAGGCCCCGGCCAGCAAAGTGAAGGGCAAGATCGTATTTATCAACAAGCGCATGGAGCGCACCCGCACCGGTGAGGGCTACGGCCCGGTCGTGGGTGGCCGCAGCCAGGGGATGCGCAACGCCGCCGAGAAAGGCGCCGCTGCCCTGATGATCCGTTCCGTGGGCACCGATTCCGACCGCTTCGCCCACACCGGCATGATGTCTGTCGAGGGCGTCGACAACCCGGTGCCGGCGCTGGCCCTGTCCGCCCCGGACGCCAACCTGCTGGAGGCCATGCTGGAGCGCGGCAAGCCGGTGGAAGTAAAACTGGATGTACACAACCAGCGCCTGGAAGACGGCCCATCGTTCAATGTGATCGGCGAAATCACCGGCCGTGAGAACCCGGAAGAGGTGATGGTCATCGGTGCCCACCTGGACTCCTGGGATGAAGGCACCGGCGCCCTGGATGATGGCGCCGGCGTGGCCGTGGTAATGGAAACCGCGCGCCTGATCGCCGAGCTGCCGCAGCGCCCGCGCCGTACCCTGCGGGTGATCCTGTACGGTGCCGAGGAGATCGGCCTGGTGGGTTCCAAGCAGTACGTCGAGGCCCACCAGGACGAGCTGGACAACATCATTGCCGTGTCCGAATCTGATTTCGGTGCCGGCAAGATCTGGCGCTTCGACACCCGCCTGCCGGAGACCAAGTTCGACATCGCCGACCAGATGATGCAGCTGCTGGCCCCGCTGGGCATCGAGCGCGGCAACAACAAGTCCTACGGCGGTCCGGACAGCAGCGTCTTCGTGGCCCAGGGCGTACCGGCCTTCGGCCTGTACCAGGACGGTACAGACTACTTCGACTACCACCACACGCCCAACGACACACTGGACAAGGTGGACCCGGAGAACCTGAAGCAGAACGTAGCGGCCTGGGTGGTAATGTCCTTCCTGGCCACAGAAATGGAAGGCGACCTGGGACGCGTGCCGACCGAGCACTGATTCCCCATGTCTGGACATCAGTACCAGTTGCGCCAAAACCCCGCCCTGTGCGGGGTTTTTTGTGCCCGTTTGCCTGAATAAGTGCCGTGTTCAGAAGCCACAGGCTTATGAACAAGGTGTCGGGCCACCTAACTCGCTGATTTAAAGGGACTTTCCAGAAAAGACTTCGTGTTCAAGAGCCAGCCCGGCTGCAGTTCTAACAGGTTGGGGGCTCATTAATGCAAGTGGAATATATTTGAAGAAAGTCTATCAGATTGATTTTATAGGGGATTTGGATTTGCCATTGTGCTCCACCTGCGAGATAAAGAGCCAAATGGATATAGAGCCACTGGCTTCTGAATAAAACTGTTATATATCATGAATAGCCAAGCAGAAAAAACGCGTAAATTTGTAAGTTCACTGACTAGCATACTGTTCGCAGTATCGGCGTTAGGTGAAGACTTACCCACGATTAGTAGACACCCTGTATAGTTAGGTTTCGGCCTAACACGGAGGTGTACCATGGGTAAGAAGAGAGCTCAGGCGTATACGGAAGAGTTTCGCAGAGAGGCGGTCAAGAGGGC
>NZ_JBISER010000018.1:0-16385 GCF_044383805.1 Microbulbifer sp. JSM ZJ756
TGCCGGGCGACAACGTACAGATGACTGTTACGCTGATCGCACCGATCGCCATGGAAGAAGGCCTGCGCTTCGCGATTCGTGAAGGTGGCCGTACCGTGGGTGCCGGCGTGGTATCCAAGATCATCGATTGATCAGATCGATGGCGGGCGCGGTCACTGGTCTCCAGTGACCCGCTTTGCAAAAGAGGGGGAGGATGGTAAGATCCGCCCCCTCATTTTTCGGTCTCTGGCGCGTAAATGCGCGGCATTGACCGGAAGCTGTTCTAGGCCAGTGGCTCAATTGGTAGAGCATCGGTCTCCAAAACCGAGGGTTGGGGGTTCGAGTCCCTCCTGGCCTGCCAACTTTTCAAGCGCCCCATTCCTTTTGCCTGAGGGCGTTGCAAGTTCCGGTCCGCCGTGGCCGGGCTTGTTTTGTAAGCGCTAAGGGCTTCTTTGTATGAATGCTAAAGTAGAGGCGAAAACCTTTCGTCTTGATGGCCTAAAGTGGCTGCTGGTGGTAGTGCTGATCGGTGCTGCCTTGGCGGGCAACACCTACTACGCTGAATTCCCCCTGCTGTATCGCGTGCTGGCCATGGTCGTCATCTTCCTGGTGGCGTTGGTTGTGGCGGTAAATACTGCCAAGGGGCATGCGCTGTGGACGCTGCTGCGCGAAGCGCAGACAGAAGTGCGTCGTGTGGTGTGGCCCTCTCGCCAGGAAGCGACACAGACAACCCTGATCGTGGTGGTGTTCGTGTTGATTATGGCGCTAATTCTCTGGGCGCTGGATTCTGCCCTGGGTTGGGCAGCCTCCAAGGTTATCGGCTAAAGGTTGACGCATGGCTAAGCATTGGTACGTGGTTCAGGCTTACTCCGGGTATGAGAAGCGCGTTGCGTCATCCCTGAAGGAGCGTATTGAACTGCACGAAATGGACCACCTGTTCGGTGATGTCCTGGTTCCCACCGAGGAAGTGGTGGAGATGCGTGCGGGCCAGAAGCGCAAGAGTGAGCGCAAGTTCTTCCCCGGTTATGTGCTGGTAGAGATGGAGCTGAACGACGACACCTGGCACCTGGTCAAGGAGACCCCGCGGGTCCTTGGTTTTATCGGTGGCAAGGCCGACCGGCCGGCTCCGATTACCGAGCGTGAGGCCCAGGCGATCCTGAACCGGATCGATGATTCCGTCGACAAGCCCAAGCCCAAGACCCTGTTCGAGCCGGGTGAGATGGTGCGGGTCATCGATGGGCCGTTCAATGACTTCAACGGTGTGGTTGAAGAGGTTAATTACGAGAAGAGCCGCCTGCGGGTCGCAGTGCTGATCTTCGGCCGCTCCACCCCGGTGGAGCTGGAGTTTGGTCAGGTCGAGAAGACCTGATCAGACAGGCAGTTTTTTTGCCCTCTTCCGCTGCGGGTGGAAGGGGGCTTTCGCGTCCCTGAAAACCGTGACTGATCAGTTGCTGTACAGGGGCACCCGGGGAGCCGGGCGTTGCGGCTGTTGCAGCCGTCCAGCGCAGGCGCTACCACCCACTGAAAGAGGAAGCTGTAATGGCTAAGAAAATCGAAGCTTATATCAAGCTGCAAGTGCCTGCCGGGCAGGCCAACCCGAGCCCGCCCGTCGGCCCCGCGCTGGGTCAGCACGGCGTCAATATCATGGAGTTCTGTAAAGCGTTCAACGCCCAGACCCAGGGTATGGAGCAGGGCCTGCCGGTACCGGTCGTGATCTCCGTATATAGCGATCGTTCCTTCACCTTCATCATGAAGACCCCGCCGGCCTCCGTGCTGCTGCGCAAGGCTGCCGGTATCAAGAGCGGCTCCGGTCGTCCGAATACCGAGAAGGTGGGCAAGGTTACCCGCGCCCAGCTGGAAGAGATTGCCACTACCAAGATGCCCGACCTGAGTGCATCTGACATGGACGCAGCCGTGCGCACTATCGCCGGTTCCGCCCGTAGTGCCGGTATTGATGTGGAGGGCGTGTAACGTGGCAAAACTGAGCAAGCGCCAGCGCGCAATCGCTGAGAAAGTAGAAGCAGGCAAGGCCTACGGATTCGACGAAGCCGTCGCCCTGCTGAAAGAGCTGTCCAACGTCAAGTTCGCCGAGACCGTTGACGCATCTATCAACCTGGGTATCGACCCGCGCAAGTCTGACCAGGCGGTTCGCGGTGCGACCACCCTGCCGCACGGCACCGGTAAAGACGTCCGTGTTGCGGTCTTCACCCAGGGCGCCAACGCCGACGCCGCCAAAGAGGCTGGTGCCGACCTGGTGGGCATGGATGAGCTGGCAGCCGACGTCAAGGCCGGCAAGATGGACTTCGACGTGGTAATCGCCTCCCCGGATGCGATGCGTGTCGTTGGCCAGCTGGGCCAGATCCTCGGTCCGCGCGGCCTGATGCCGAACCCGAAAACCGGCACTGTGACCCCGGACGTGGCCACTGCAGTGAAGAACGCCAAGGCCGGTCAGGTGCGTTTCCGCGCTGACAAGGGCGGTATCATCCACGGTGGTATCGGCAAGGTTGCTTTCGACGCCAAGGCGCTGAAAGAGAACCTCGAAGCCCTGATCGCTGACCTGAAAAAGGCCAAGCCGGCTTCCGCCAAGGGCGTTTACCTGAAGAAGGTCTCCCTGAGCACCACCATGGGCCCGGGCCTGACCATCGACCAGGGATCCCTGGACGTTAAATAAGCCAGCGGTTTCCCCCGGGAAACTGTTGCAGGCCGCAGCCGGCGCTACCGACGGGTATGCCTGGCTGCGGTTTTACCGAACTTTGGGGTCCGCCGGAATGCCCCGGCAGGAAGGCGGGCCGTCAAAGACCGTAGGCGTAGTGGGCGTGGCAAGTTCCGCTGTCCACCGCTTAATCAGGATCGAGCCCCTGGCCCGGTCCCAGCCTACGCAGACGGTGTTGCCCAAACCAGTATTTTTACTGGATTTGAGGTCTTAGCACCGGAGTGGATCGGGAGTGGTAATTCCCGGTCTTTTTTCCAAATCCAGGAGTGACACTATGGCTATTGGACTCGAAGACAAGAAAGCAATTGTCGCTGATGTCCAGCAGGCTGCTGAGGGTGCTCTGTCTGCGGTCGTTGCGGATTCCCGCGGCGTTGCCGTAAATGACATGACAGCCCTGCGCAAAGAGGCTCGCGAGAACGGCGTCTGGATGAAAGTCGTCCGCAATACTCTGGCGCGTCGCGCTCTGGCAGGTACCGAATACGAATGTCTCCTCGAGAAATTCGTAGGTCCAAGTCTTATCGCATTTTCCACCGAACACCCGGGTGCCGGTGCGCGCATCCTGACGGCGTTCGCCAAGGACAACGATAAGCTTGAACTGAAAGGTGCTGCCTTCGAAGGCGTAGTCACCGACGTCGCAATGTTGGCAACCCTGCCGACATACGACGAGGCGATCGCCAAGCTGATGAGCGTTATGAAAGAAGCATCTGCTGGCAAGCTGGTCCGCACTATTGCGGCCGTTCGCGACCAGAAAGAGCAAGAAGCTGCCTAATAGTTTCGCCTGCGCGAAACGGCAGTTTTCAACGACTTTTAAATGAATTGACGGGCAGTTTACTGCTCACACAAATCAGGTACTGACTTATGTCTCTGACTAAAGAAGATATCATCAATGCTGTTGCCGAAATGTCTGTTAAGGACGTTGTCGAGCTGATCGAAGCAATGGAAGAGAAGTTCGGTGTTACCGCTGCTGCTGCTGTTGTAGCTGGTGGCGCTGCTGGCGGCGAAGCTGCTGCAGAAGAGAAGACCGAGTTCGACGTAATCCTGGCATCTGCCGGCGACAAGAAAGTGAACGTGATCAAGGCTGTTCGCGGCATCACCGGCCTGGGCCTGAAAGAAGCCAAGGCGCTGGTAGACGGCGCTCCGGCTCCGCTGAAGGAAGGCGCGACCAAGGAAGAGGCCGAAGAGGCCAAGAAGCAGCTGGAAGAAGCTGGCGCAACTGTAGAACTGAAGTAATTCGGTTGTTGCGACTACCGCTGTCGGCCGCAACCTGCGGTCGCAGCGGCAAGGCTGGTGGACTTTGTCCGCCGGCCTTTTTGCCGTTTTCGGCAGTGTGGTTTTGTTTGGCGATTCGGGGACCTGTGGGCCCTGGGTGAAACATACCGCAGCCTGCGCCGCTGGCAAGCGCGCAGTTAACCGAGAGGTTTCCGACCAGTGTAGCCATCGCTGCACTGCTCAGAGGCTTCTCGCCCGGGCGGACCGGGCCTTTCCGCATTCCCGTAAGTACAGTATGGGGAATATGGGGGCCGGTTCCAATGAAGTCTTGTCACTGATCAAGCTGGGGAATATGAATGGCTTACTCATACACTGAGAAAAAACGTATCCGCAAGGATTTTGGCAAACTGCCAAAGGTCATGGATGTACCTTTCCTGCTTGCGATACAGCTGGATTCTTATCGCAAATTCACTCAGGCCGACTCGCGCCCCGATGACCGACTGGACGTCGGCCTGCAGGCAGCGTTCAAGTCCGTATTTCCGATTGTCAGCTATTCCGGCAATGCGGCGCTGGAGTATGTCAGCTATACGCTGGGTAAGCCGGCGTTCGATGTCAAGGAATGTACCCTGCGCGGTATCACCTACGCATGCCCGCTGCGCGTGCGTGTACGCCTGATCATCTACGACAAGGAATCTGCCAACAAGTCCATCAAGGACATCAAGGAGCAGGAAGTGTACATGGGCGAGATTCCGCTCATGACCGAAAACGGTACCTTCGTGATCAACGGTACCGAGCGCGTGATCGTGTCCCAGTTGCACCGTTCCCCGGGTGTGTTTTTCGATCACGACAAGGGCAAGACGCATTCCTCCGGCAAGCTGCTCTACGCTGCGCGCGTGATTCCTTACCGTGGCTCGTGGCTGGACTTCGAGTTCGACCCGAAGGACCTGGTTTACGTGCGTATCGACCGTCGCCGCAAGCTGCCCGCGACCATCCTGCTGCGCGCCCTGGGCTTTTCTTCCCAGGAAATGCTGGACATGTTCTTCGATACCAGCAAGTTCGAGCTGCATGAAGAAAACTGCAGCCTGGAGCTGATCCCGTCGCGCCTGCGTGGTGATGTTGCCTCCTTCGACATCAAGGATGGCAAGGGCAAGGTTATTGTCGAGGAAGGTCGCCGCATTACCCCGCGCCACATCCGCCAGCTGGAAAAAGCCGGCGTGGAGCGCCTGGAAGCACCGCTGGAGTACCTGCACGGTCGCGTCCTGGCCCATGACATCATCGATGAGTCCACCGGTGAGGTAGCGGTTGAATGTAACAGCGAAATCACCGACGAGGTGATCGCCAAGCTGCGCGCCCTGGGCGTTAACAAATTCGAGACCCTGTACACCAACGACCTGGACTGCGGCCCATTCATCTCCGATACCCTGCGCTCAGAGCCGTCTCGCACCCAGCTGGAAGCGCTGGTGGAGATCTACCGCATGATGCGCCCGGGCGAGCCGCCCACCAAGGAGTCCGCCGAGTCCCTGTTCGAGAACCTGTTCTTCACCGACGAGCGCTACGACCTGTCCGCTGTCGGTCGCATGAAGTTCAACCGCCGCCTCGGTCGTGAGGACGAGACCGGCCAGGGCACCCTGAGCAAGGAAGACATCGTCGATGTGCTCAAGACCCTGATCGAGATCCGCAACGGCAATGGCATGGTGGACGATATCGACCACCTGGGTAACCGCCGTGTGCGCTCCGTGGGCGAAATGGCCGAAAACCAGTTCCGTGTGGGCCTGGTGCGTGTCGAGCGCGCGGTGAAAGAGCGCCTGTCCATGGCCGAGAGCGAAGGCCTGATGCCGCAGGACCTGATCAATGCCAAGCCGGTGGCGGCTGCCGTGAAGGAATTCTTCGGTTCCTCCCAGCTGTCCCAGTTCATGGACCAGAACAACCCGCTGTCGGAAGTGACCCACAAGCGCCGCGTATCCGCCCTCGGCCCGGGTGGCCTGACCCGCGAGCGTGCCGGCTTCGAGGTCCGCGACGTACACCCGACCCATTACGGCCGTGTGTGCCCGATTGAGACGCCGGAAGGCCCGAACATCGGCCTGATCAACTCCCTGGCCACCTACGCCCGCGCCAACCACTACGGTTTCCTCGAGAGCCCGTACCGCAAGGTTGTTGACGGCCAGATTACCAACGACATCGAGTACCTGTCCGCGATCAACGAAGCGAACTACGTGATTGCCCAGGCGTCTGCTGCGGTGGACGACCAGGGTCGCTTTACCGATGAGCTGGTCAGCGTGCGTCACCACAACGAGTTCAGCCTCAAGCCGCCGGCCGAGATCCAGTACATGGACGTGTCTGCGAAGCAGGTGGTGTCCGTGGCCGCGGCCATGATCCCGTTCCTCGAGCACGACGACGCCAACCGCGCCCTGATGGGCTCGAACATGCAGCGCCAGGCGGTACCGACCCTGCGTGCCGACAAGCCGCTGGTTGGCACCGGTATGGAGCGCACCGTGGCGCGCGACTCCGGCGTGTGTGTGGTGGCCCGTCGCGGTGGTGTGATCGAGCGTGTCGATGCCAGCCGTGTGGTGGTTCGTGTGCGCGACGAAGAGGTGGAGGCCGGCGATGCGGGTGTAGACCTGTACAGCCTGACCAAGTACACCCGTTCCAACCAGAACACCTGCATCAACCAGCGCCCAATCGTGAAGACCGGTGACGTGGTAGCCCGTGGCGATATTCTCGCTGACGGCCCCTCTGTTGACCTGGGTGAACTGGCCCTGGGCCAGAACATGCGCATCGCGTTCATGCCGTGGAACGGCTACAACTTCGAGGACTCCATCCTGATCAGTGAGCGTGTGGTGCAGGAAGATCGCTTCACCACCATCCACATTCAGGAGCTGACCTGTATCGCCCGCGATACCAAGCTGGGTAGCGAAGAGATTACTGCTGATATCCCCAACGTGGGCGAATCTGCACTGAACAAGCTGGACGAGTCCGGCATCGTTTATATCGGTGCGGAAGTTGGTGCCGGTGACATCCTGGTAGGCAAGGTGACGCCGAAGGGTGAAGCCCAGCTGACGCCGGAAGAAAAGCTGCTGCGTGCGATCTTCGGTGAGAAGGCCTCCGATGTGAAGGACACGTCCCTGCGCGCGCCGAGTGGCACCCGCGGTACCGTTATCGACGTGCAGGTGTTTACCCGCGACGGCCTGGAGAAAGACCAGCGTTCGATCGATATCGAGAAGGCCCAGCTCGACGAGGTGCGCAAGGACCTCAATGAGGAATATCGCATCGTCGAAGGCGCCACGTTCGAGCGCCTGGCATCCGCACTGGAAGGCCAGAAGGTTGCAGGCGGCAAGGGCGTCAAGAAAGGCGACGTGCTGACCGCCGAGGTCCTGGCAGGCCTGCCGCGCGAAGACTGGTTCAAGCTGCGTATGGCCGAAGAGAGCCTGAACGAGCAGCTCGAGAAGGCCGAAGCGCAGCTCAAGGATCGCCGCAAGCTGCTGGACGAAGCCTTCGAGGACAAGAAGAAGAAACTGGAGTCCGGCGACGACCTGGCGCCGGGCGTGCTGAAGATCGTCAAGGTTTACCTGGCGATCAAGCGCCGCATCCAGCCGGGCGACAAGATGGCCGGTCGCCACGGTAACAAGGGTGTGATCTCCGTGATCAAGCCGGTCGAGGACATGCCGTACGACGAGAACGGCGAGCCGGTTGATATCGTCCTGAACCCGCTGGGTGTACCCTCGCGGATGAACGTGGGCCAGGTTCTGGAAATGCACCTGGGTATGGCCGCCAAGGGCCTGGGCGTGAAGATTGACCGCATGCTCAAGGAGCAGCAGGAAGTGGCCAAGCTGCGCGGTTTCCTGGAAGAGGTGTACAACTCCACCGGCGGTTACAAGGAGGAGCTGGACGAGCTGTCCGACGAGGAAGTGCTGGCCATGGCCAACAACCTTCGCGGCGGTGTGCCGATGGCGACCCCGGTCTTCGATGGTGCCGACGAGAGCGAAACCAAGAAACTGCTGCGCCTGGCGGACCTGCCGGATTCCGGCCAGATCACACTGTACGACGGCCGTACCGGTGACTCCTTCGAGCGCCCGGTAACCGTGGGCTATATGTACATGCTGAAGCTGAACCACCTGGTGGACGACAAGATGCACGCGCGTTCCACCGGTTCCTACAGCCTGGTTACCCAGCAGCCGCTGGGTGGTAAGGCGCAGTTCGGTGGCCAGCGCTTCGGTGAGATGGAGGTCTGGGCACTGGAGGCGTACGGTGCCGCCTACACGCTGCAGGAAATGCTCACGGTCAAGTCCGACGACGTGGAAGGCCGGACCAAGATGTACAAGAACATCGTGGATTCCGACCACCGCATGGAGCCGGGCATGCCCGAATCCTTCAACGTACTGGTCAAGGAGATCCGCTCGCTCGGTATGAATTTCGAGCTCGAGCACGAGTAAGACCGGTAACTGGTGTAGGCGCCTGGTAACAGGCGATCGCATATAGAGGCCGGTGTCCCGCGAGTGTGCGGGCGCCGGCTGGCCCACCCCGAGATGGCAAGGGGCGGGTTGACTACCTCAAGTGGAGGAAAGGCCTTGAAAGATTTGTTAAACCTGGTGAAAGACCGGGAACAGCTGGAAGAGTTTGACGCAATCCGTATCGGTCTGGCGTCCCCGGACATGATCCGTTCCTGGTCCTACGGCGAGGTCAAGAAGCCGGAGACCATCAACTACCGTACCTTCAAGCCGGAGCGGGAAGGCCTGTTCTGTGCCAAGATTTTTGGCCCGGTCAAGGACTACGAATGCCTGTGCGGTAAGTACAAGCGCATGAAGCACCGCGGCATCATCTGCGAAAAGTGTGGCGTGGAAGTTACCAAGGCGAAAGTTCGCCGCGAGCGCATGGGCCACATTGAGCTGGCCAGCCCGGTAGCGCACATCTGGTTCCTGAAATCGCTGCCGTCCCGCATTGGCCTGCTGCTGGACATGACCCTGCGCGATATCGAGCGCGTGCTGTACTTTGAGTCCTATGTGGTTACCGATCCGGGTATGACCACCCTGGAGCGCGGCCAGCTGCTGAACGACGAGCAGTACTTCGAGGCGATGGAAGAATTCGCCGACGAGTTCGAGGCCAAGATGGGTGCCGAGGCGATCCAGGACCTGATGAGCGATATCGACCTGCCGGCGGAAATCCAGCGCCTGCGGGAAGAGATCCCGGCCACCAATTCCGAAACCAAGATCAAGAAGCTGTCCAAGCGCCTGAAGCTGCTGGAAGCTTTCTACAAGTCTGGTAATGACCCGGAGTGGATGATCATGCAGGCGCTGCCGGTACTGCCGCCGGACCTGCGTCCGCTGGTTCCGCTGGACGGTGGCCGCTTCGCGACCTCCGACCTGAACGACCTGTACCGTCGGGTGATCAACCGCAACAACCGCCTGAAGCGCCTGCTGGAGCTGAACGCGCCGGACATCATCGTGCGCAACGAGAAGCGCATGCTGCAGGAGTCTGTGGACGCGCTGCTGGACAACGGCCGTCGCGGCCGCGCCATTACCGGTTCCAACAAGCGCCCGCTGAAGTCCCTGGCTGACATGATCAAGGGTAAGCAGGGCCGCTTCCGCCAGAACCTGCTGGGTAAGCGCGTGGATTACTCCGGTCGTTCCGTGATCGTGGTTGGCCCGACCCTGCGCCTGCACCAGTGCGGCCTGCCCAAGAAGATGGCCCTGGAGCTGTTCAAGCCGTTTATTTTCGGCAAGCTGGAAGCCCGCGGCCTGGCAACCACCATCAAGGCGGCCAAGAAAATGGTCGAGCGCGAAGAAGCGGTGGTGTGGGACATCCTCGACGAGGTGATCCGCGAGCACCCGGTACTGCTCAACCGCGCCCCGACCCTGCACCGCCTGGGTATTCAGGCGTTCGAGCCGGTACTGATTGAAGGCAAGGCGATCCAGCTGCACCCGCTGGTGTGTGCGGCCTATAACGCCGACTTCGACGGTGACCAGATGGCCGTGCACGTGCCGCTGACCATTGAAGCGCAGCTGGAATCCCGCGCGCTGATGATGTCCACCAACAACATCCTGTCGCCCGCTAACGGTGAGCCGATCATCGTACCGTCGCAGGACGTTGTACTGGGCCTGTACTGGATGACCCGCGAGCGTGTGAACGACAAGGGCGAGGGCATGGTCTTTTCCGATATCAAGGAAGTGAGCCGTGCCTTCTACGCCAAGCAGGTGGGCCTGCAGGCGAAGATCAAGGTCCGTATCCGCGAGGTGATCGTCGGCGAAGACGGCGAGAAGCGCGAGACAATATCGCTGCAGGACACCACTGTCGGCCGCGCGCTGCTGTGGAACATCGTACCGGACGGCCTGCCGTTCGAGATGGTCAACCAGCCGATGAAGAAAAAGGCTATCTCACGCGCGCTGAACGAGTGTTACCGCAACGTGGGCCTCAAGGCGACGGTTATTTTCGCCGACCAGCTGATGTATACCGGTTTCGACTTCTCCACCAAGTCCGGTTCCTCCATTGGCGTGAATGACTTCGAGATCCCGGCTGCCAAGGCCGAGCTGATCGACAGTGCCGAGGAAGAGGTCAAGGAGATCGAGAGCCAGTTCGCCTCCGGCCTGGTAACTGCCGGTGAGAAATACAACAAGGTGATCGACGTCTGGTCCCGTACCAACGACAAGGTCACTCAGGCGATGATGGCCGGCATCAAGAAAGAGCCGGTGATCGATCGCGATGGCAACGAGACCGAGCAGGACTCGTTCAACTCGGTTTACATGTACGCCGACTCCGGTGCCCGTGGTAGTGAGGCGCAGATCCGCCAGCTGGCTGGTATGCGTGGCCTGATGGCGCGTCCGGACGGCTCCATTATCGAGAACGCGATTACCGCGAACTTCCGTGAGGGTCTGTCGGTACTGCAGTACTTTATCTCCACCCACGGTGCCCGTAAGGGTCTGGCGGATACCGCCCTCAAGACCGCGAACTCCGGTTACCTGACCCGCCGTCTGGTAGACGTGGCACAGGACGTGGTGATCACCGAGGACGATTGCGGCACCGACGACGGCCTGACCATGGCGCCGGTGATCGAGGGTGGTGACGTAATCGAGTCCCTGGGTGACCGCATCCTGGGCCGCGTAGTCGCACGCGATGTGATCAAGCCCGGCAGCGATGAGATCGCCATCCCGGCAGGTACCATGATCGACGAGAAGTGGGTCGAGCGCATCGAGACCATGGGTATCGACGAGGTGATCGTGCGCTCCCCGATCACCTGTGAGACGGCACACGGTATCTGTGCCCTGTGTTACGGCCGTGACCTGGCCCGTGGCCACCGCGCCAACTCCGGCGAGTCCGTGGGTGTGGTCGCCGCCCAGTCCA
The DNA here is from genome assembly GCF_044383805.1 of Microbulbifer sp. JSM ZJ756. Taxonomy (NCBI): domain Bacteria; kingdom Pseudomonadati; phylum Pseudomonadota; class Gammaproteobacteria; order Cellvibrionales; family Microbulbiferaceae; genus Microbulbifer; species Microbulbifer sp. JSM ZJ756. The sequence goes on from NZ_JBISER010000018.1 coordinate 11,234, forward strand.
TTGGTGAGCCGGGTACCCAGCTGACCATGCGGACCTTCCACATCGGTGGTGCGGCGAGCCGTGCTTCCGCGGCGGACAGCATCCAGGTGAAGCAGGAAGGCACCGTGCGCCTGCACAACGTCAAGACCGTGAAAGCCGAGAGTGGCAAACTGGTGGCGGTTTCCCGCTCCGGTGAGCTGGCGGTTGCCGACAGCGCCGGCCGTGAGCGCGAGCGCTACAAGCTGCCCTACGGTGCGACCATCAACGTCGACGAGGGCGCGCAGATCGATGGTGGCCAGGTTGTGGCCAAGTGGGACCCGCACACTCACCCGATCATCACCGAGGTGGCCGGTTGGGTGAAGCTGTCCGGCATGGAGGACGGCCTGTCCATCCGCAAGCAGACTGACGAGATCACCGGCCTCTCCTCTATCGAGATCATCGATCCGGCCGAGCGCCCGTCTGCCGGTAAGGACCTGCGTCCGGCAGTAACCCTGGTAGACGAGAATGGCGAGGAGCTGACCCTGGCCAACAGTAACGCTCCGGCGCACTACGCGCTGCCGGCGCGGGCCATCGTCAGCCTGAAAGACGGCGACAAGGTGAATATCGGTGACATCGTCGCCCGTATCCCGCAGGAGTCTGGTGGTACCAAGGACATCACCGGTGGTCTGCCGCGGGTAGCCGACCTGTTCGAGGCGCGGAAGCCGAAGGAGCCGTCTATCCTGGCGGAGATCTCCGGTACCGTCTCCTTCGGTAAGGAAACCAAGGGTAAGGTGCGCCTGCAGATCACCCCGACCGATGGCAAGCCGCTGGCGAATGGCAAGGATCACTACGAGGTACTGATTCCCAAGCATCGCCAGCTGACCGTGTTCGAGGGTGAGACCGTGGAGAAAGGCGAGGTCATCTCCGACGGCCCGTCCAACCCGCACGACATCCTGCGCCTCAAGGGCGTGGAAGAGCTCGCGCGCTACATTACCAATGAGATCCAGGAGGTTTACCGCCTCCAGGGTGTAGGCATCAACGACAAGCACATCGAAGTGATCGTGCGCCAGATGCTGCGCAAGGTGGAAATCATTGAGATGGGTGACTCCGAGTTCATCAAGGGCGACCAGGTTGAGTACCAGCGGGTCATCGAGGAGAACGAGCGCCTGCGTGCGGAGAGCAAGCAGCCGGCACAGTTCGAGCGCCTGCTGCTGGGTATTACCAAGGCTTCCCTGGCTACCGAGTCCTTCCTGTCCGCGGCCTCCTTCCAGGAGACCACCCGCGTACTGACCGAGGCAGCGGTAACCGGCAAGGAAGACAGCCTGCGCGGTCTGAAGGAGAACGTCGTGGTGGGCCGCCTGATCCCGGCCGGTACCGGCCTGGCGTACCATGCCGAGCGCAAGCGCAAGCGTGCCATGCAGATGACCCAGGGCTATGCCGAGGGGCCGTCCGCAGAAGAAGTGGAAGCGGCGCTGACCGAGGCGCTGAAGTCCTCCGGGGAGTAATCCCCGGTGGCGGGGTGGGAGCCCCGCCGTTCCAGCCGGCCCGGTGTCCCGCCGGGCCGGCCCAATCAGCAACATAAGTGAGTACTCACATATTTGCCGATTGACTCGTGGGGTAACCGCCTATAGAATGCGGCCCCCGCTTATGTGGGGTGTGCTGTCCGGCGAGCGCGTTTGCGTGCCCGGCTGGCATACACTGACGACTGGGCCCTCACTGTTAGAGGTGGGGGCGTTTTATTTTTGGAGTGATTTTTAATGGCAACGATCAACCAGTTGGTTCGTAAGCCGAGAAAACGCAAAGTCGAAAAAAGCGACGTTCCCGCTCTGCAGGCCAGCCCGCAGCGCCGTGGAGTTTGCACTCGTGTGTACACCACTACACCGAAGAAGCCGAACTCTGCACTGCGTAAGGTTTGCCGTGTGCGCCTGACCAACGGTTACGAAGTGACTTCGTACATCGGCGGTGAAGGCCACAACCTGCAGGAGCACAGCGTGGTACTGATTCGCGGCGGTCGTGTTAAGGACCTGCCGGGTGTGCGCTACCACACTGTTCGCGGCGCACTGGACTGTGCCGGCGTCAACGATCGCAAGCAGGGCCGTTCCAAGTACGGCGCCAAGCGACCGAAGGATTAATTAATCCTTTTTTGACCAATGCGTTTCGGTTTCCAACCGGAGTAAGGCTGAGCTCGCCGAGTTGTATTTTGTACGGCGGCGTCTCAGAGCAACCCTGAAGAGAGGCAATTGCAATGCCAAGAAGACGAGTAGTCGCCAAGCGCGAAGTACTGCCCGATCCCAAGTTCGGGAATGTCACCCTGGCCAAGTTCATGAACCACGTCATGATCAGCGGCAAGAAGTCCGTGGCAGAGCGCATCGTTTACGGTGCCCTGGACATGGTTTCTGAAAAACTGAACAAAGACCCCATCGAAATTTTCGAAGAGTCCCTGGAAAACATCGCGCCGATGGTGGAAGTAAAATCCCGCCGTGTGGGTGGTGCGACCTACCAGGTGCCGGTTGAAGTGCGTCCCTCGCGCCGCATGGCACTGGCAATGCGTTGGCTGGTTGAGTTTTCCCGCAAGCGCGGTGAGAAATCAATGGCTCAGCGCCTGGCCAACGAAATGATCGACGCATCCCAGAACAAGGGCGGCGCGGTCAAGAAGCGTGAAGACGTACACCGTATGGCGGAAGCCAACAAGGCGTTCTCTCACTACCGCTTCTAAGCCTCATGCATGTTTTCAATTTCATGAAAATTATCGTGAGACATTAATACCGAAAGGCAGCATGGATAAATTCCACAGCTGCCTTTTGCCGTTATATCGAGGATACAACTGTGGCACGTAAAACGCCTATCGCACGCTATCGTAATATCGGTATCTGCGCCCACGTAGACGCGGGCAAGACCACCACTACCGAGCGCGTACTCTTCTACACCGGCCTGTCCCACAAGATTGGTGAGGTGCACGAGGGTGCCGCAACCATGGACTGGATGGAGCAGGAGCAGGAGCGTGGTATCACCATCACCTCTGCAGCTACCACCTGTTTCTGGGCCGGTATGCAGCAGCAGTTCGACCAGCATCGCATCAACATTATTGACACTCCCGGACACGTGGACTTCACCATTGAGGTTGAGCGTTCCCTGCGTGTACTGGACGGCGCTGTGGTAGTGCTGTGTGGTTCCTCCGGCGTGCAGCCGCAGACCGAAACTGTCTGGCGCCAGGCCAACAAGTACGAAGTGCCGCGCATGGTTTTCGTCAACAAGATGGACCGCGCCGGTGCTGACTTCATGATGGTTGTGAAGCAGCTGAAAGACCGCCTGGGTGCCAACGCCGTTCCCCTGCAGATGACCATTGGCTCTGAAGATAACTTCAAGGGCGTGGTCGACCTGATCAAGATGAAGGCCATCCTGTGGAACGAAGACGACATGGGCATGACCTTCGAGTACGGCGACATCCCTGCTGACATGCAGGACCAGTGCGACGAAATGCGTGAGTACCTGGTCGAGGCGGCAGCCGAGGCCAGCGAAGAGCTGATGGAGAAGTACCTGGAAGAGGGCGAGCTGACCGAGGAAGAGATCAAGTCCGCCATTCGCCAGCGCACCCTGGCCAACGAGATCGTGCCGGTACTGGGCGGCTCCGCGTTCAAGAACAAGGGTGTACAGGCCGTACTGGACGCGGTTATCGAGTTCCTGCCGGCGCCGACTGAAGTTCGCGCGATCGAGGGTACCCTGCTGGACAAGGCGGAAACCGTCGAAACCCGTGAAGCCGACGACAATGCCCCCTTCGCAGCACTGGCGTTCAAAATCGCCACTGACCCCTTTGTGGGCACCCTGACTTTCTTCCGTGTCTACTCCGGTAGGCTCGAGAGTGGTACCGCCGTGTACAACTCTGTAAAGCAGAAGAAAGAGCGCGTTGGTCGTATGGTGCAGATGCACTCCAAGGATCGCCAGGAGATCAAGGAAGTACTGGCTGGCGATATCGCCGCGGCGATCGGCCTGAAGGACGTCACCACTGGTGACACCCTGTGTGACGAGAACAACAAGATTGTACTCGAGCGCATGGAGTTCCCGGAGCCGGTAATCTCTGTAGCAGTTGAGCCGAAATCCAAGGCCGACCAGGAGAAAATGGGTATTGCCCTCGGCAAGCTGGCCCAGGAAGACCCGTCCTTCCGCGTGAAGACTGACGAGGAAACCGGCCAGACCATCATCTCCGGTATGGGTGAGCTGCACCTGGACATCATCGTCGACCGTATGCGTCGTGAGTTTAACGTTGAGGCCAACATCGGTAAGCCGCAGGTGGCCTACCGCGAAGCGATTCGCAACAACGTTGAGATCGAAGGCAAGTTTGTTCGCCAGTCCGGTGGTCGCGGTCAGTACGGTCACGTATGGGTGCGCTTCGAGCCGTCCGGTGACGAGACTGAGGAAGGCCTGGAGTTCGTCAACGAGATCGTTGGTGGTGTGGTACCGAAGGAATACATCCCGGCGGTGCAGAAAGGTATCGAAGAGCAGATGCAGAACGGTGTTCTGGCGGGCTACCCCCTGCTGGGCCTGAAAGCGACTCTGTACGACGGTTCTTTCCACGATGTGGACTCCAACGAGATGGCGTTTAAAATCGCCGCCTCCATGGCGACCAAGCAGCTGGCCCAGAAGGGTGGTGCAGTGCTGCTGGAGCCGATCATGAAAGTGGAAGTCGTCACGCCGGAGGAGAATATGGGTGACGTGGTTGGCGACCTGAACCGCCGCCGCGGCCTGATCCAGGGCATGGAAGAAAGTTCTTCTGGCAAGGTGGTGAATGCGGAAGTGCCGCTGGCCGAGATGTTCGGTTACGCGACCGACCTGCGCTCTGCCACCCAGGGGCGCGCTACCTACTCCATGGAGTTCCTGAAGTACGGGGAAGCGCCGAAAAACGTTGCCGATGAGATCATCGCGAAAACCAAAGCTTAAGCTTTAGTACCTTTAAAACTTTTTAGTTAGAGGATCCTAAAAATGGGAAAAGAAAAGTTTGAACGTTCCAAGCCCCACGTGAACGTGGGCACCATCGGTCACGTTGACCACGGTAAAACCACCCTGACTGCCGCGCTGACCCGCGTTTGTGCAGAAGTATGGGGCGGCGCCGCGGTAGAGTTCGCCGGTATCGACAATGCACCGGAAGAGCGTGAGCGCGGTATCACCATCGCTACTTCTCACGTTGAGTACGAGTCCC
>NZ_JBISER010000019.1:0-16079 GCF_044383805.1 Microbulbifer sp. JSM ZJ756
CAGGTCGCGGATGGTCTCGTAGGCGCCGGCGCCGTCCACCGACACATACAGCTGGCGGGCCTCATCCCAGTAGTAATCGTACAGGCTGCCATCGCCGTAGCGGACCTCCAGGTACTGGCCACCCTGCCTGACGTCCAGGCGGATGCCGGTGGAGAAGTACCAGCGGGCGTCCTCGTGGCCGTGGGCATCGCTGGCGGCCCCGCGGGCGTTGTAGGTACGCACCAGGTTGAAGTCGTCACCCATGCTGGGCAGGTAGGCGTCCTGGTGCTGGATGAGCAGGTTGCCGTTGGAGACGTTGACGTACAGCTTCTCGTCGCCACCAACCTGGTTGTTGGCCGTGCGTTTGTTATCGTTCAGGAGTGCGTAAGAAGAATCCAGCAGGCCCAGTTCGTTACCGCCAACAAGCGTTACAGACATCGAGAAGTCCCCTAAAAAGTCCGGATAGGCGACACCCTGTCGCCCCAAAATTCGTTATCTGCTTGTCTATCCTTCGCTGGCGGGAAAAGTTTAGGGACTTCACGCGAAAAACTTGAACCAGGTCACGATTACCGAGTGAATTAGGCGCCAGAGAGGTTCTGATCTAATTCTCGCCCAGGCAGGGAGCAGGGCAGGAACAAGTAAAAGGGCTAAACCTGGGAACCATGCCAAGCGGCAGGGGGTATGCCACCAAGGGAGAGGAAATGCAGAAATATGAAGGGGACTGGGAAAGAGAGGGCCGGCTGCACAGCCAGACCCGGGAGCCCCCGGACTAGCAACCCCGGAGCCCCAAGTGGATTCTGGGTACCCGAACAGCGACAACCGTTCGGGCAACATCCTTTAGGCGCGGAACAAGGGCGGGCAGGTCTCTCCCGCCCCAGGGCAAATCACTGCCCGACCAGGTCAGTAATTGTTATTTCCGCTGCGCGATTGCGCTTCTGGATAGTTATCGGGTCACCAACCGCCCAGTCCACCACGCTAAACGACTCCGCCTGCTGGCTTACCGTAAAATCACTCGTATCCAGTGTAAACGGCTCAGCAACCAGGCCATTTGCCAGCCTGGGAATATTATTATCGGCATCAACCTTCGCGATAATACCTACGTAGTCCGGATCAAACTCCTTGGTTTCGACTTCAAACAGTTTGGCTCCATCGGGAAGCAACGCTACGCTTTCAACACTCAGCTCAAGGTCATTTTCAATGCTTAATAATGGCCCCAGCTCACCATCCAGTGAAAGGCTACCGTAAGAGACGGAATTCTCTGCTCTGCCAACCAGCAATGGCCGACGGCTTCGGCCCTGAAAAAAATCTCGACAGAGCTATACGCCTGCAAATAAGCGCCTGCTTGAACAGCGGGTTTGCAGTTACTTTTGCACCGCCACCTTCACCGCCCTTCAATAAAAAAAGCGACGCGGGTTAAACCTGTGTTGCTTTTTTAATACTTGACACTGCGCTGTAGCAGCCCCTGAGTTACAGCATCAGGGTTTTTGACTTGAACTCAGCAATACAGTAATTGGTCGCCTTATCCAGCTCAAGCTTCATCCGTTCCGCGCCATTTGCCACCAACTCATCATGAGTGGGTGCCGCATCGGCATCTTCTGGAAACGGGGATATGCACTGTGAAGCAGCAAGAACTTCATCCGTGGCAGAATCAATCAAACGCATCTTTGCGGCAATGCTCACTTTATATTTCGTCGGTGAGAAAGCGTAATTGACGTAAGTCCAGTAGGTCGAGCGCACATCAAGCAGCAGGCGTGAATCATCGACCTGCTTGGTCAGCGACTCAACATCATCGTCCTCTGCAGAGATGGTATTGTCATCAAGCGGCACCACACGGTAATTTTTCGCCATGGCCGCCACCAGTTCGTCATAGATCTTGTCCGCCGGAACCGGAATATTGTTTTCCTCAACGAGCTTGTTGCCAGCCGAGATCATAGCCGGCAGCCCGAGAGCACCGAAAGCAGCCTTGCCAGGCGTAGTCGCGATAAAATCTGGCTTCTCCCAGTTGACGCCACTTACCTGCCGCCCCTCAATCACCGGCAGGCTATCCTGAGACAGCGGCGCATTCTGGACGCCGGCACAACCGACAGCACCTACCGTAAGCGCCAGGATTATTAATTTTTTGAACATTTCCTCGTACCCCCAAATTTCGAATTATTTATCGGGCGCATCCCCTATGTGTCAGGATAGCTGTCGCCAATCCTCGAGCGCCTGCAAATTGATCCACGGCACTGGCTTTACCTGGACCGGAACTTTGAGAGCCGCTTCAAGAGCCTGGTGGGTAGTGCCCACGTTGTGCGCCAAGCCTGCGAGCACCTGGGTAAACGTTGGGTGCACGGTATTCGCGACTGCGAGCGCTACCTTTCCCCACCTTCCGTCACGTAAAACCTAACTACGCTTTCAAATAGCGCCATCGCATGCCTGATGCGAGGAATCATTACGCCTCGATAGAGCGGCCTGGCGCGGACACCCACAAATTAGCCCTTTACTCCGTCGAGCACCCGTCCTCAATCACACAGAAGCAACATCCGTAGAGCTTTGCTTCCAAATAGATAATTTATGGGTGTCCTTTTTATTGCCGGAACAATCATTCATTTTATGGGTGTCCCTTTTATTTTCTCTTTTATGGGTGTCCCTTTTATTTTCTATTTTCTTTTTATTTAAAAACTAAAATCTTTCGGCTTCCCACCTGACAGATAATGCGCCAAATAATCATCCATTTTCATCCTCGGATCATGCAACTCAGTTATTACATCCATATTTTTGCCATTTACATGAAATACTTTTCCATCGCATGCACCCTCATTCACAAATAACGCATCTTCATTCTCTGTCAACATCCAGCAACGAAGCTCGTCTCTTCGGCAACCGATGGACTTGGCAAACTTTTCAGTTACCTCTCTTGACGCACCACTTCCCTGCTCATATTCATCAAGGTCCAGTCTTGCAGAATAACGAAAGGGAGTATTCCACCATTCCATCGGACAATAACTTTCCCCTGTCACACAGAACGAATTAAACCATCGATAAATCTCTTTCCAGCTTTCAGGGAGCATTCGATAATCCTCATCGAACAACTCCCCTTCCTTTTCTGCAAATTCGGGCTGAAGCAAAAAAAAATAGATTCTTTTCATCACGCTGGACAGCAAGATATGAGACCCACTCTCGCATACCTTTTTTAATGACTAACTTTGGTGCACTCCAACGAGAATCAATTGTCCAACTAGCCCGATCAAAGACTCGGGCGAACAAGGGAAAAATTTCAGAAAAAGCGCCGCCAACCCCCTCCAGTATTCCTTTATCTATATAAGACAATGCTTCTTCAGGCACTTCAGCCTGACTAGAACAGACATAAGGATAGGATAATGTCATATCTAATTCTTACCCTTGTTTGATTTATAAAAATCATTGATCTGACGCTGAATTGCTCGTTCGATATCAATTTGGTCGTCACTTAAATTCTTAACATATACAGGATCTAGATCACTCTTCTTGTATGTCGACCAGTCTAATTTCGAGCCTTTCGATCTATTAAGAGTTTTGGGCAGAGGCTGAAAGTTACCAATTTCCATTCTGTCATGAATCACTGAGGAAAGGGGACACCCATCAAATACAGAGAATCCTACGCCCCGCCTGTTGCACTCTTAGCCCGCTCATGCAGAATACTGTTTATTCATCCAGCAACCTGATATCTACCGATGACCAGGCCGCGTAAGACCCTGATCTGCCCGGAAGCCACTCCATACTATCACTGCGTGTCACGCTGTGTGCGACGCGCCTTCCTGTGTGGGCGGGACGAGCGTACCGGGCAGTGCTTTGAGCACCGTCGGCAATGGATTGCGGAGCGGCTACTCTCACTCTCCCGTATATTTGCGCTGGAGATCTGTGCCTATGCTGTGATGAGCAACCATTACCATGTGGTGCTGTACGTGAATTCCGCACAGGCGGCTGACTGGGACCTTCGCGAGGTAGTGGAGCGCTGGCATCGGCTGTGCAAAGGTACGAGCCTTTCCCAGCGTTTCTTCCGTGGAGAGGCCCTGGGCTCGGCGGAGCTTGCCCGTCTTATCGAGGTCGCAGAGAGCTGGCGTCAGCGCCTTACCGACATCAGTTGGTTTATGCGCTATCTCAACGAGTCTATCGCCCGTGAGGCCAACCGGGAAGACCGGTGTACCGGTCGATTCTGGGAAGGGCGCTTCAAGTCCCAGGCCCTGCTGGATGAACGCGCCCTGGCAGCCTGCATGGCCTACGTGGACCTGAACCCGATCCGGGCGAAAATGGCCGAGTCGCCGGAAGAGTCCGACCATACCTCAGTCCAGCGGCGCATTGGTGCGGTCAGGGAGGGTGGCCATCAGCCTGAACCGCTATTCCCCTTCGCCGGTAATCCCCGTAGTCCCATGCCTGAAGGCATGCCCTTTCGGCTATCGGACTACCTGCAACTGGTGGACTGGAGTGGGCGCTGCCTGCGGGAAGATAAACGCGGGGCTATCGACGGCAAGCTGCCGCCGATCCTTGAGCGCCTGCAAATTGATCCACGGCACTGGCTTTACCTGAACCGGAACTTTGAGAGCCGCTTCAAGAGCCTGGTGGGTAGTGCCCATGCTGTGCGCCAAGCCTGCGAGCACCTGGGCAAACGTTGGGTGCACGGTATACGCGACTGCGAGCGCTACCTTTCCCCACCATCGGTCACGTAGAACCTAACCAGGCTTTCAAATAGCGCCATCGCATGCCTGATGCGAGGAATCATTACGCCTCGATAGAGCGGCCTGGCGCGGACACACACAAATTAGCCCTTTACTCCGTCGAGCACCCATCCTCACTCACACAGAAGCAACCTCCGTAGAGCTTTGCCTCCAAATAGATAATTTATGGGTGTCCTTTTTATTTCTTGACATGGGCACCAAAGCCTTGACCCCGTTAACCTGTAGGCTTTCCTCGACTTTCCCGATAGATTTGGCTAGAAGGTCTTTCGCTTTAGCTGCTTCAAGCCACTCTTTTAGTTCGCTTCGCAAGCAACCATAAACCCCCTCGAGAGTGTCTGCGCCAAATATCTTATATTTAAAACTCTTCATAGATTATCTCTTCTCCCAGGGAGCGGAAAAAAGAAAAAGGAGGAAAAAGGGGACACCCACAAATTAGCCCTTCACTCCGTCGAGCACCCATCCTCAATCACACAGAAGCAAGGTCCGTAGAAATTTCCTCAAGCTGAATAAATTATGGGTTTCCTTTTTATTCGTTACACTGACTTACGAAGAACCTTTTTATTGACCAGCATTTCTTATTTCTCTGCTCTTCCAATAGTCTGTCAAGTTCCAGAAACTCTCTTTCCTTTTAATTAGCGCCTTCTTCTTATTTCCTTCAATTAACTGACCCTCCAGAAATCCACCTTTAATTCCACCCTCAAGAATTTCACCCTCAAAAGTTCCACTGTAGCCAAAACGGTCTTCAACAGTAAATCGCAAAATATTTTTCTTTATACTAGCTTTGACAACTATTGGAGGCCTAGCGACACCAGATGCTGACTGAAATACAACGTAATAATCTTGACCCGATAACATAATCATTATCTCTACGCCAAGTACATCTTGTGTCTTTTCATGAATGAACATGTTGCTATAGACGCCCACAAAAGGATAGCCCCCTTCCGCAGCATTCGACTTATCTACAGAAAGCAATAACGATAGCATTAAAAATGTCAATTTAACTAACTGCATACCCGCCTCTAAAAAGAATTATACTTCTCAACTCAATCAATGAGCACCAAGTTCTTAATCATCCCCATTTAAGCTTTCCGTTGGAGGAAAGGGGACACCCATCAGGATAAAAAAGGGGACAACCACAAATTAGCCCTTTACTCCGTCGAACACCCATCCTCAATCACACAGAAGCAAGGTCTGTAGAAGTTCGCCTCAAGATAAGTAATCTATGGGTGTCCTTTTTCTTCTTTCTTTTATGGGTGTACTTTTTATTTTCCTGCCGAGGACCCTTATTTTTAGCAACCGGCCTCACCCACTAAGATAGCTTGGCGTAACTCCGGAACATAACCAATAACGTGATAGGTAGTAGACAAATAAGGGACTGTAAAAAAATTAACCCCCATCGACTTCAGGCCTTCAAAATAGGATTTGGTCACAACAACTCGTCTGCCGCACTCTATATCTGAATAGTACTGATCAAATTCATCGTTTCCAGACATAGTAGTAGGAAAGGGGATAGTAGGAAAGGGGACACCCATAGAGGAAAGGGGACACCCATAGAGGAAAGGGGACACCCACCAAATACAGAGAATCCGACGCCCCGCCTGTTGCACTCTTAGCTCGCTCATGCAGAATACTGTTTATTCATCCAGCAACCTGATATCTACCGATGACCAGGCCGCGTAAGACCCTGATCTGCCCGGAAACTACTCCATACTATCACTGCGTGTCACGCTGTGTGCGACGCGCCTTCCTGTGTGGGCGGGACGAGCGTACCGGGCAGTGCTTTGAGCACCGTCGACAGTGGATTGAGGACAGATTTCTTTCACTCTCCCGTATATTTGCGCTGGAGATCTGTGCCTATGCTGTGATGAGCAACCATTACCATGTGGTGCTGTACGTGAATTCCGCACAGGCGGCTGACTGGGACCTTCGCGAGGTAGTGGAGCGCTGGCATCGGCTATGCAAGGGTTCAAGCCTTTCTCGGCGTTTCGTCCGTGGGGACGCCCTGGGCTCGGCTGAGCTTGCCCGTCTTATCGAGGTCGCGGAGAGCTGGCGTGAGCGCCTTACCGACATCAGCTGGTTTATGCGCTATCTCAACGAGTCTATCGCCCGTGAGGCCAACCGGGAAGACCGGTGTACCGGTCGATTCTGGGAGGGGCGCTTCAAGTCCCAGGCCCTGCTGGATGAGCGGGCACTGGCAGCCTGTATGGCCTACGTGGACCTGAACCCGATTCGGGCAAGAATGGCCGAGTCACCGGAAGCATCCGATCATACCTCGATCCAGCGGCGTATTGCCGCGGTCAGGGATGGCGGCTATCAGCCTGATCAGCTATTCCCCTTCGCGGGCAATCCCCGGCAACCCATGCCTGAAGGCATGCCCTTTCGCCTGTCGGACTACCTGGAACTGGTGGACTGGAGTGGGCGCTGCCTGCGTAAGGGTAAACGCGGGGCCATTGACGGCAAGCTGCCGCCCATCCTCGAGCGCCTGCAAATTGATCCACGGCACTGGCTTTACCTGAACCGGAACTTTGAGAGCCGCTTCAAGAGCCTGGTGGGTAGTGCCCATGCTGTGCGCCAAGCCTGCGAGCAGCTGGGCAAACGTTGGGTGCACGGTATACGCGACTGCGAGCGCTACCTTTCCCCACCTTCGGTTACGTAAGATCTAGTCATCCTTTCAAATAGCGCCATCACATGCCTGATGCGAGGAATCATTACGCCTCGATAGAGCGGCCTGGCGCGGACACCCACAAATTAGCCCTTTACTCCGTCGAGCACCCATCCTCAATCACACAGAAGCAAGGTCCGTAGAAATTTGCCTCAAGCTGAATAATTTATGGGTGTCTTTTTTATTCATTTGCATCAGCGTCAATAGCAAAGCGACCACGCAGGTTTGGAGGCATCGTATCAAAATATGAGTGCACATTGGACGGTATAAAGTCCTCCCCAGCCCAGATAGCTGACTCAAGGCGCCGGTGGTCAAGAGTGAGATAACCGCCATCAACCTATTGAACTTTTGCACGCTCGATTTGTTGGAGTTCAGCGTTAGTCCAATTCTTCCGGGCTCCTAATTTTAATAGCTGATCTTGCGCCTGAATTTCTAAGTCTACTATCTGGTCGCCAATACTACCGAAACCGGCTTTCTTATGCTGACCAAAATGTAAAACTTCCTCAATCACTTGCGCTCTTGTCGGGTTTGGCCCAAACACCATAATACCTGGCATTCCAGGTTCAGCTGGCATATATAGCGCTTCTCCCCCCAAGGCATTAGCCATTCTCCTTCCTTCATCACCAGTCACAAAACTAACGCCTTGTTTTTCAAGAGCTTCCTGAACTCTTGCAAATTTTGCTGGATCATAAATCTCCCCTGCATCTGTGGAAGATCGAAAGGATAATGAGTCCAAGGAATTTTTGTTTGGAACAACATTAAGCCCGGTGATCAACCGAGCTTAACGTCACTCACCAATTAGCTGCCACTCCCCACTTCGAGCTTCTTCCTGAGACAAAGAAACAACATCGTTTGTCTCGAAAGCCCGTTGATCAAGATTGGAGTTCTGGTTAAGCATTTTCCTTTCGCCAGATATCGTCAGAGTTTGCCTAACCTCTTCACCAAGAACCAAACTGAATGTTTTACCAACTACGTCAAACTTCGGATCGTAGCCTGCACATGCCAAAATTGTGATTCCGTCTGATAATTCAAACTTTTCTCGTATGTTCATTTTTACCTCCATTATCACAGCCCCTTATCTCTAAGTATCTGCAATATCTGAACGTCTTCGTCACCTAAACCCAGCATTTTTTGGTGCCTGATCATAAAGTCTTTGACATGCGTCTCCGCACTTCCCAGACCACTAGTTCCCAAGCGATCGGTAATGCCTAACTTCGACTGAGTTCCGTGTAAGAACTCTTCCAGCAAAGCTGCCTTACTAGGATTTTCACGCAGTAGAATGTGGGTGTTATTAGCACCGCCTACAGATGCCTCAGCCCCAAAGTAATCCAACATCCGAAGCTCTTCCGAACCTGGTTGGGCAATAACAACATCACGCTTTTTAGAAACTGCTGATATTAGTTCAGGTGACGCAGGTTCAACGCCCATTAAATCATCAGCGCTACGCATGTTGATTTTGTTGTTTGGAACGCCGACACCCTCAGCGTCCACCCGACGCGCCCCAAGAGGAATCTCATCAATCGCAGACTTAACCCCCTTAGTCCCGGTCAGCAGACCACCGATCTCTAGCCCTGCCTCAACGCCACCAAAGAGAACAGTGGTCCCCAGATCCCCAATCTGCCCCTCGCTATAAGCCCGGGCTGTGTCTATTTTTTCACCGACATACTGCCCGGCCGGTGCCAGGGCATTGATTATCCCTTTGGCGCCATCGCTCTTCATATCCCAGCTCAGGGTATCATAAACGCCTTCCTGAACAGCAACGGCGGCACCTGCCGAATGTCCAAGCGCTGGAATTGATATAAAGCCAGCCCCCGTGCTTACTGCGCCGTTCCAAGTTCCACCCACTGCCAATTCAGCGGCCCCAAAGAGGGTATTCGCAGCATTATTGACCGTATTCCATGTTGCTGACAGGGTGTCCTGGACCTCACCAAGGGGATCATTGCTCAAGTCTGCCCATGCACTCTGCCAATAATCACCACTGAGGATCGATGGATCGGCCCCATCCCCATTGCTGCCAAGAGCACTGCCGGCAGTCACAATGCTAGCCCCTCCGGTGAGAGACGCTATGGAAGGCAAGAACTCCGCGTCAACATTGGCCAGAGCATTCTGGCTACTACTAAAGAACGCATCATTATTATTGAAACTGATACCCAGATCCGTGACCGTCTGCATCACATCGCCCTGGATCAGGTAGTCCCCGCCGTCAACCTTCTGCATGAGGCTAAACCGCCCGAGGTTGTTCTTTTGACTACTACTCGCAGACCGGAAGTCAAAATTCAGCCCGGCATTGGCAAAGTTGCGACTCGCCGCCTGCATAGCTTCGGTATTGATAGTGCCATCGAGGTTCACCAACGCATCTGCATCGCCATTGGCAATCTTATTAATTTCAGTCACGGCCACATCCCCACCATAGGTGTTGAGGGCACTGGCTGAAATTTGCTCAGACCCGGTGGGCAGAACCACCTCGGTACCTATCTGGATACCACGGGTGTTGTTGCCCTGAAGCTCCGGATTGATTGACAACAGCTGCTGGGCATACAGCTGGACATCCCGTTCACTGGCATTGGGACCCAGCTGTTGTCTTGCGATGGAGCTGGGGTTATCACCAGACTGCATGGCGTAGGTCTGCGGCCCCCTGTTTTGCGCAAGAGGATCTGCTGCCAACGCCAGTGGGTCACTGCTATCCCCACTGAGGCCTACTCCAGCCAGATTACGATTGAACAAGTCATTGTTAAAGCCGCCGGTGAAACCCGTGTCTACCGGCTCAACTTGGTTGAAAAAGCTGGCAACCTCCTGCCCGGCCGTATCTATAAGCGAGTTGACTTGTGAATTACCAGCTCGGGAGCGCTCCTTCAGACTCAGATTACTGCCGAACTTCATATCACCGATATATCCGGCGATCCGCCCTCCAGCTTCCTGGCCAACCGCATTGGCGACATAATCTTTACCTGCCTGTTTGTCGATTAGGCTCATAGCGCCGCCTATCAACAGGTCATCCTGGAGGCCACCGTCGAGAACTTCGAACTGATTATCTCCATTACCCACTGCGGCACCAATGGTCTGCCCCACAGCGGCCACCCAGTCTCCCGTGCTCAATTCACCCTCGCGGATATAGGTCTCCGCAGCACCAAGCCAAGGCGTAATCATTTCCACGGAGACCTCACTGAGGGTAGTGATGCTCTCTAGTATGTTATCGCTTCCCCCTACTTCTTTGGTGGGTGCTATAGCAGCGGCAGCAAGGCTTGACCAACTAGTGATTTTTCCATTGGTGATGAATTGTTTCGCAGCAGCGCCTACGACTCTCGTCGCAGCAGCAGCTACCTTAGCCATTGTAGTGCTGAGTTTCGCTGCTTTCGCCACGCCACCCAGTCCCTGGGCACCGGCAGTAAATGCACTGGTTACGGCCTCCGCTGCCACTTGCTTCCAGTCGAAACTTTCTTGATATCCCAGCGCGATAAAGATTCCCTGCTGCACGATAGAGGCAGCAGCGCCCAGTAAAGCACCAGCTATAAAGAGACCACCGACAGAAGCAACTGTCGCGCTGGCGCCTAAACCAACCAAGTAAGTACCTATCTGGGCAGCCAGCGGGCCAAGGAAGAAGGAAGCAACTGCAGTGATGACTACCGCTACGATAATCATCAAAATATTCCCGCAATCATCATCCGACTTTGGCGTCTTCAGATTGGGCAATGTGGAGCCGATGATGTCGTTCTCGTTGTACACCTTGTGGGTGTCGGCATCGAGGCGACCGGTTTCCACGGTGTTGGGAACGCTGATTTTAACGCCGCCCTTGATCGGCTGGCTGGGATCCAGCCCGTTGGCTGCCGCCAGCACAAACCACAGGCTGGGATTGCCGTAAACCCGCGCAGCAATGGACTGCAGGCTGTCGCCATCCACGGCGGTGACGCTGGTAACGGCGCCGGACGGGTAGTCCTCACCGATGTTCTGCATCAGGTTGTAGTCGCCGGTGTCCAGCTTCTCTTCGGCGGGGTCGCCGTTCTGCCAGGTTTTCTTCTCGCCCACGGCGTGGCCGTTGGCATACTGGAACTCGGTCTCGCTGATGTCGTTATCGGTACCCTCGTCGTGGTAGCGATACAGGATCTGGCCATCGTTGTTGTAGACGAAGGTCAGGTATTCCTTGCTGTCCTGATTGTCCCCCTTGCCCTTGTCGAGGCGCGTGAGCTTGTCGTTGGCATCGTAGGTATAAGTGGAGGTGCCCTTGGCATCGCCCTTACCCACGATCTTCTGCTCACGGCCATCCCCGTGGTAGTAGTAGGTGTAGGTGTAAGTGGCGTCCTCGGTGACCAGCTTGGTCTTCAGCAGGCGACCGGAATCGTCGTAGGTGCTGTAAGTCTTCTGGTCGTCGCTGTCGCTGAAGGTGGAAATACCATTGGCGCTGTAGGTCGTATAGGAATAGGACTGGATTTCGCCTGGTGTAGCAAGCGTTCCTTTACGGGTTTCGTAACGACTGATGTTGCCGTCAGCATCGTACTGCCAGGTGCTGTGCATGGCTCCATTACTGGGGTCGGTCCAGCTTGCGCTTTTCACCCAGCCACTGAGGTTATAGTCATAAGTGACTATCGCCTCACCGTTATTCCAGGTTGCACGCTGCCCCAGGCCGTCGTAGGTGAAGCCGCTGATGATGTCGCCAGCCTGCCCATCGAGCATCTGGGTGACACGGTTGGCACCGTCATAGTTGTACCAGTGGTTGACCGCCTCGCCGGCGTAGCCCACATCGGTATACACCCGCTTCTGGTTGCCGGCGGCATCCCACAGATAGTTCAGGTGCTGGCCGGTGACGCTGTCGTGCCAGCGGGACATCTGCCCGGTCTCGTCGTAGTCGTACGAGATATTGCGCAGGGTCTTGGTGGGATCGCCGTTCACGTCCACCTCGGCAACCACTTCGCTCATGCGGTTGCCCATCTCGTCATACTGGTAGGTGGTGGCGATATCGGTTTTCTTGTCCCACACAGTCAGCAGGCGCCCGGCATCGTCGTATTCCCGGTGGATATCAGGGCCACTGCTGTAGCTGGTGCCGCTGGTGCCGAACAGGTCCCAGCTGCGGTAGAGCTTGCCGAACTCGAAGCGGAAGTCCTCCCGGCTCAGCTCGGCACCGTCGAAGCCGAAGTTCCACAGGCCGGTGTTGATGGCGCTGGTGGTTACCGGGCGGTACTCACGGACCTGGTTGCCGAACTCGTCGTACTCGTAGGCCACCTTGCGGCCGCCCTGGTCGATGGTGGCAATCTTGCGGCCGAAGGCGCCGTACTCGTGGCTGGTCACCCGGCCCTCGGCGTCTTTCTCGGCAATCAGGTTGCCGTAGGCATCGTACTGGCGGGTCTCGGTGACCAGGTTGCCGTTGACACCTTCATACTCGGTCAGGGTCACGCGGTTGAGGCCGTCGTACTCCTGGCGGGTCAGGTCGTTGGCGATATCCCAGCTGTGGGTGCGGTTGTCGCGGTTGTCGTAACCGAAGTTCAGTTCGTTGCCGCCGGCATCGGTCTGCTTGACCAGGCGATCGCGGTTGTCATACACGAAGCTGGTGGTGCGCTCACCCAGGCTGCCCACGGTATCGACCACAGACATGGATACCCGGCGGCCGAAGGCGTCGTAGGTGTAGCGCTTGAGGTCGCCCTCACCGTTGATCTCTTCCACCAGGCGGCCGGCAGTGTCGTAGCGCTTGCTGGTCTCGTTGCCCAGCTGGTCGACCATTTTGGTCTCGTTGCCGAGGCGGTCGTAGTGGTGATAGGTGATACCGGTGCGGTTGTCGTTCTCCCAGGTCATCATGCCCAGGGCGTTAAAGTCGCGGCTGGTGTTGTAGCCGCGGGCATCGGTGACGGATACCTGGTTATCCTGCACGTCGTAACCGTAGGTGGTTTCCGGGCGCACCAGTCCTGTCTCACCGAATACCCCGGTGGCCACGCCATACTCGGTCACCATGCGGTTGCGGCCGTCGAACACGGCATAGCTGTCGCGCACTTCGGTCGCCGCGGCCAGGTCGTCCCCGTTCTCACCGGTGGTGTAGGTGGCCACCTGGTTGCCGTTGGCGTCCACGCCGAAGTGACGCCAGATGCCGTTGCCCTCGTTGGTGGCAACCAGCTGGTTCAGGGCGTTGTAGCGGTTCGCGGTAAAGTAGCCGGCGTCCACGCCATTGGTGGTGCGGGTGCCGCCCGGGTTGTTATTGGAGTCGAGCGTAATATCCACATAATTGCGCTCGTCACCGCCCGGGCCGGAATACAGGCCGGTGCTGAAGTCGATCAGGCCGTTGGCGGCCACATTGATGCTGCCGCCGGTCTCGCTGCCCAGTACCGTCACGCTGTTGCCGATGTAGTTCTGGCTGGTACCGCTGGTGACCTGGGCGCTGTCGAGGCGCAGCCACTGCACGATCACCTCGTTGCCATCGGCATCGGTGTAGCTGAGCTTGACGTCGTAGGCGCCTTCCTGCAGCTGCGACAGGGTGGCAGCGTGGCTGGTGCCATCAAAGGCCATGACCGTGCTGTCAGTGAAGTCCAGGCCACTGCCGGCCGCGCGCCAGGACAGGGTCAGGTCGCCATTGATGTTGGCCACCTCCGCCGGGTCCAGGGTCAGGCTGAAGTCCTGGTCGTAGCCCAGTACGTTGGTGATGGTGGTACCGGGGTTTTCCGGGTCGTCGACTTCCTCGGTGATTTCCGTGCTGGAGATATCGAGGCTGTAGCCGGTGCCCACTTGCTCGCCGTAGAAGGCGTTGTAGCTGTGGGTGCCCGGCGCAAGCTCGGTGGATACAAACAGCTGGCCGTCCGCGTTGCGGGTGCTCTGTACCCACTGGCCGTCGACCAGCACCAGCTGCGTGCGCCCTGCTTCTGTACCCAAATCGGCGGCCTGCCAGGTGAGGCCCTGGCGGGTGCCGGACAGTGCCGCGGTCTCACTCAGCTCGACGCTGAACTGGTCGAGCAGGAGCTCCTGGGCACCGAACACGCTGGTATCGGCATAGGCACCCTCCAGGCTGACCTGGTAGCTGCCGGCCGCCAGCGGGCTGGCGCTGGTGCCGAGATCCAGCAGATAGCTCCAGGTGCCGTCGCCGTTGTCGACACCTTCCACGGCAGCGGTCACCGTATCCCCGCTGTCGTCCGTCAGGGTCGCGACTACCGTAGAGAACTGGCTGGCGGTCTCCGCCGGCACGCGGGTGTCCAGGTTGATGATGTAGCTGGTGGTTTCACCGCTCATCACCGTGGTCTCACCCAGCTGGGTGGTGACGCCTACGTGCGGGTCGCTGGCAACAAAGGTTTTCTCGGTGCTTTCGTAGTCGGTGCCGGCGGCATCCTGCCAGCTGATGCGGAAGGACTTTTCATCCAGGTTGGTAACGCCATCGATGGTGACGGTCCATGTGCCATCACCGTTGGGCTGCATGGCCACCGGCGTTGCGGTGCTGGTGGCGCCCGCGGTACCGTATTTCAGGGCCACGTTCTGGGCATTGCTGCCGGCCTCTACGGTGATGGTGGTGGTATCACTGTCGATGCGGTCCACATCGATCGCACCCAGGGTGGGCGGTACCCGCAATACTTTCTCTTCGGACCAGGCCAGGTTGCCGGCGCGGTCGGCGGTGACCACGCGGAAGTAGAGTGCCTCGCCCTCGCCGAACTCCTCGCTGGGGATATACACCTCGCCGGTATCGGAGAACCAGGTGCCCAGCTCGGCGCTCTGGTTGTCGTAGGCCGGCTGGCCGTCAACGGTAATGTCCGCCTGGCTGGTGGAGCCCCACACCACCCAGCTCTTCTGGTCCACACCCTGCGGCATGTTCCAGCTGATCACCAGCATATCGCCGAACTCGGCATTGATGGCGTCGTCATTTACGGGCTGGGCAACCGAGTCGATCTCACCGGTGTACACCAGGGTCTGGTTGCCGGCGGCATCGTACTGGATGGTGGAACCGGTACCGTCCGGGGAGATGTTCTTGGTGATGCGGCCAGCGGCGTCGTAGGCCATCTCGGTGACGAACCCGTCCCCGTCCTGCGCCCAGGTCTGCTCGCCGCGAGCGTTGTAGCGGATTGTCTTGGTGATGTCGTCGGCGTCGTTGGCCGCGTCCATCAGGTCGGTCTCCGACGTCTGGCGGTTGCCGGCGTCGTAGCCCATGGTCGTGGCCTGGTCGTTGGTGTGGCTTGCCACCAGCGTTGCGAACGCGGTGTCGCCACTCAGGCTCGCCAGGTTCACGCCCGCAGCCACGGCGTTGTAGTAACGCTTGCGCTCGGTCAGGTTGCCGTTTTCATCGTAGCTGTAGGTGTGCAGTACCCGGTCGCTGTTGATCACCGCCACCTTGCGGTCGGCGGCATCGTAGTAGCTGTACTCGGTGGCTTCCTGGCTGGTGCCCGCCGCCACGGTGCGGCTGGTCTGGTTGCCCTTGCCGTCGTAGGTGTACAGGGTGAGCACGCGCTCCCGGGTCTGTACGCCGTCGTTGTCGAGTACGTCCACCAGCGGTGAACGCTCCTCGATCACGCGGTTGGCCGCGTCGTAGGTCTTGTTGACGGTGTACACCTCACCGGCCGGCGCCGCCGGGCGGGTGGCTGAGGTGATACCGGTGGTGTCCAGCGGCTGGGTGTAGACGCGCTGCTCCAGCACATTGTCCTGGGCGTCGTAGTCCCATTCCACCAGGTAGCCTTCCGGGTCCACCTGCGCCAGCAGGCGGTCTTTGTCGTCGTACCAGGCGTAGGTGGTGTTGCCGTTCTTGTCGGTGACTTCGATGGCGTTGCCGAAGTCGTCGTAGACGGTGG